>DATFQX010000321.1:0-16286 GCA_035263865.1 Xanthobacteraceae bacterium | reverse complement strand
GGTGAGCGGCGTGTCGGATGCGGGCTTGAGCACGACCGGGCAGCCGGCGGCGAGCGCCGGGCCGATCTTGCGCGTCGCCATGGCGGCGGGAAAATTCCACGGCGTCACCAGCACGGCGACGCCTGCCGGCTTGTGTTGCACAACGATGCGGGCGCCGGAGGCGGGCGCACGCGAGAGCGCGCCGATCCCCCGCACCGCCTCCTCCGCGTACCAGCGGAAGAATTCAGCGGCATAGGCGACCTCGCCGCGCGAGTCCGAAAGCGCCTTGCCGTTCTCGATGGTGATAAGTTTCGCCAGTCGCTCGGCGTCGCGCATGATCAGCTCGTAGGACCTGCGCAGGATTTCCGCGCGCTCGCGCGGCTTTTTTCCGGCCCAGCCCTCGAACGCATCGCTCGCGGCATCGACCGCGGCCTTGGCGTCCTCGACGGTGGCACTCGCCACCGAGGCGATCTTGTTCTCGGTCGCGGGGTCGAGCACGTCGAAACGGCCGCCGTCGGAGGATTTGCGCCATTTGCCGCCGATCCACAGATCGGTCGGAACATTGGCCAGGAGATTGTCGTATCTCGAACTCATCAGTGGAACCTCATCGCTCTGAAGTCGTCATGCGCGGGCTTGACCCGCGCATCCATCTTCTTACGAAGAAGTGACGGATTGGCGGGTCAAGCCCGGCAATGACGCGCTTTGCTGACTATCATACTCCTTACCCCTCCATCGAGTGGCGCACGCGCTCGAGAATGCGGTCGACCGTGGGCAGCGCTATGTCTTCCAAACTGTCCGCGGCGGGCAGCGGAATGTGCGGCGTCGTGATCCGCACCGGCGGCCCGTCGAGATCGTAGAACGCCTCATCCGCCACAATCGACACGATCTCGGCACCCCAACCGCACAGTCGCGGGTTCTCCTCGACCGTGAACAGGCGGTGCGTGCGTCCGACCGAGCCGAGGATGGTCTGCGTGTCGAGCGGCACCAGCGACCTCACGTCGACAACTTCGCAATCGATCCCGTGTTCCGCCTTGAGCTTGTCGGCCGCCTCGAGAGCGCGCGGCACCATCAGCGCAAGCGCGAGAATGGTCGCATCCTTGCCGGCACGGACGATACTCGCGCTGCCGAGTCGGTCGACGATCTCGCCCTCGGGCACCTCACCCTTCATCGGGTAAAGCGACTTGTGCTCGAAGAAGATGACAGGGTCGGGATCGCGCACGGCGGCGGCAAGAAGCCCGATCACGTCGCGCGGGCTGGAGGGCGCCACCACCTTGAGGCCGGGAATCATCATTGCCCAGTTCTCGACGCTCTGGCTGTGCTGGGCGCCGAAGCGGGAGCCGGCGCCGTTGGCGGTGCGCACCACCAGCGGGCATTTGAGCTGGCCGTTCGACATGTACCGGCTTTTGGAGAACTCGTTGGCGATATAGTCGAAGCACACCGCGAAAAAATCCGAGAACATGATCTCGGCAATGGGCTTCAAACCCGTCATCGCCGCGCCCATGGCGGCGCCCAAGATCGCCTGCTCGGAAATTGGACAGTCGCGTACGCGCTTGGGGCCGAATTGTTCGTAGAGACCGACCGTGGTCTTGAATACGCCGCCCGCCTTGGCCACGTCCTCGCCGAAGAAGATGACATCGGGATCGCGCGTCATTTCTTGGGCGATGCCGCGGGCGACCGCGTCGCGATAGGTCAGTTCCGCCATGCAAAGCCTCCGTCGGCATACACGTCGGCGGTGAGCAGCTCGAGCGGCGGCGGCGGCGCGGCCTTGCACTTCTCCGTCGCCTCATCGACACGGCGCCGCACGTCGGCCTCGATCGCTGCGATCGCCTCCTCGCTGACGCCGAACTGCGGCAACCGCTCGCGATAAAGCTTGATCGGATCGCGCTCCTTCCACTTCTCGAGTTCGCCCTCGGGGCGATATTTCGCGGGATCGGCGCGCGAATGGCCACTGTGGCGATAGGTCATGCACTCGATCAGCGAGGGGCCGTTGCCCGCGCGCGCCTTGGCATAAGCGGCGGCAGCGGCGCGGTAGACGATGTCGGCGTCATTGCCGTCGACGACAATGCGTTCGAGCCCGTAAGCCGCGGCACGATCGGCGGCGGGATGGTCGACCGCGGTGACCTCGCCAATCGGCGTATACTCCATATAGAGGTTGTTCTCGCACACGAAGATCACCGGCAATTTCCACACCGCCGCGAAATTGAGCGCCTCATGGAAGGCGCCGATATTCGTCGTGCCGTCGCCGAAGAAGCACACCGTCACGTCGCCTTCGCCCTTGTATTGGGCGCGCAAGGCGGCGCCGCAGGCGATCGGCAGATGCGCGCCGATGATGGCGTAGGAGCCAAGCACGCCGTGCTCGGCCGAGGTGAGATGCATGGAGCCGCCCTTGCCGCGCATGAGGCCGTTATCGCGCTGCATGAGCTCGCCCAGTACCTTCTCGATCGGCACGCCGCGCGCGAGCGTGTGCGCGTGGCCCCGGTAGGTGCAAAACGAGAGGTCGCCGGGCTTCATCGCGGCGGCAAAGCCCGCCGCCACCGCCTCCTGGCCAAGCGAGAGATGGCTCGTGCCTTTGACCAGATTCTGCAGGAAGAGATCGAACGCGCGCTGTTCGCTTTCCCGGATCTCGACCTGCAAGCGGTACATCGTCAGCCGCCGCTCCTCGCCGATGTCGTCATTGATGCCGGCACGGGCGCCGTCGGAGGCGGGATTTTTCAGCATGAACGCGTCCCCAAGAAGCATGGGCGATGGGCAGCCGGGCAGCGCAAATTAGCCTTCCCGCCCGCGCTTAGGCAACGCGTATTGGGTCCTCGATACGCTGATCGAAAGTTAATCATCAGAGTTCCTGATCGCTGATCCCCGATGCTGCAGTTCCGCGCTTGCGCTCGCGATGCAGCATATAGAGGCCGGAGGCGACCACGATGGCCGCGCCGGTGAGCGTGAAGCGGTTGGGCACGTCGCCGAAGACGAGAAAGCCCAACGCGGTCACCAGCACGATTTCGGTATAAATGAAGGGCGACAACACGGCCGCCGGCGCCAGACGATGCGCCGCGATCAAGAGATAGTGGCCGAAACTGCCGATGGCGCCCGTCGCCACCATGAGCGCGATCACGAGCGGATCGCTCGGCGTAGTCCAGAAGAACGGCACGACCGGCAGCAAGGCGAGCGCACCGACGATGTTGGAATAAAACAGCGTCGTCTCGTTGGAATCCGTGCGCGCCAGAGTGCGGGTGGTGATGGAATAAAGCGCGTAGCAGAGCGCGGCGGAGAGCGACAGCAGCGCCGCCGGCTGAAAACTCGCAGCGCCCGGACGGGTCACCACCAACACGCCGACAAAACCGACGGCGATCGCCGTCCAGCGCCGCCAGCGCACCCATTCTCCCAGCATCGGTCCCGACAGCGCCGCGACAAAGAAGGGCGTCGAGAATATCAGCGCGATCGCCTCGTCGAGCTGCAGATATCTCAGCGCAGCGAAGTTGCAGAGCGTGGAAGCGAGCAGCAGCACCGAGCGGACGAGCTGCAGCAGCGGGCGCTTGGTGCGGGTCAGGCCCGGCCGCGTCCACGGGTTGGAGACAATGAATGGGAACAGAAATGCGCCGGTGTAGCGCGCCCACACCACTTGCAGCGTGCTCATGTAGAGGTTGAGATATTTCGCAGTCGTGTCGAGGAGGGCAAAGCACGCCACCGCCCCACACATCAGCGCGATGCCAGTGAGGCGCGAAACGGGCTCGTGGGATGGGTCGTGCGGCATGGTGGAGGATCGAGGCGAGCGGGCGTATGATCATCTGGCAGTTCCGAGGAGAAGAGACAATGCGAAGTTTCGGCCGGATCGCTTCCGTCGCGGTAACGCTGACCTTTGTTGCGAGCATGGCTGGCGCGGCCGACATCCGCGTGCTCAGCGTGGGCGCGGTGCAGCACGCGGTCAAAGAGCTCGCGACCGAGTTCGGAAATGAGACCGGGCACAAGGTGATCCTCACCGTCGCCTCGCCCGTCGTCGTCACGCAGAAGATCAAGGACGGCGAGGTGTTCGACGCGGTCATCGTGTCCGAGCCGGCGATGGACCGGCTCGACAAGGAGGGCGTGGTCAATCCGGAGAGCCGCGTGGCGCTCGCCAAGACCGGCATGGGCGTTGCGGTGCGTGCGGGCACGCCGCTGCCGGATTTGTCGACACCCGAGGCGTTCAAGCAGGCGCTGCTCGCGGCAAAGTCGGTGGTGTATGGGGATCCGGCCCTCCCCAACCAAAGCGGAGAGAAGGCGGAGCGGATCCTGGTGCAAGCCGGAATTCTCGATGCGCTCAAGCCGCGGCTCAAGATTGTGCCCGGACAGGCCGCGAGCCAGGAACTGATCGCCAAGGGCGAAGTGGAGATGGGATTCTACAACATCAGCGAAATCCCGGAGGACAAGGGTCTGGCATTCGCCGGTCCGGTGCCGGCGCTGCTGCAGATCGGGACCAATTACGAGGCTGCGCTGATGTCGGACGGCGCAGTGCCGGAAGCCGCGCGCGCGTTCATCCGATATCTCGCGAGCCATGACGCGCGCGCCAAGTGGATTGCGGCCAAGCTCGAGCCGGCGGAGCGGTGACAATGATGATGCGGAAAAGGCACCCCTCACTTTCGCCCTCATGCTGAGGAGCATCGCAGGCCGAACGAGCACAAATGTTTCGACAGGCGCCGCGCGCTACGATGCTTCTCGAAGCATGAGGGCGCAGGCCGCGGCCGCCCTCACCCTTCGAGACGCGCGCACCCTCGACTGAGTTTGCCGAACTGCTCGAGTGCGCGCGCTCCTCAGGATGAGGACGAACGCGCGCGCGGCGTTTTTTGCGCGCGGGTTTTGCTTTTTGGCGTCGCTACCCCGAATCTTTAGGGATGGCGCAGCGCCGCGTCCGGGCGAGAGCCGCGAAACCCATGCTTGCCGGGATGGGTTGGGTTTTTCGCTCAAGCCTCCTACGAACCCTGCACGCCACGACGCGCGCTTTATTGAGAAAGGTTAATTCAGCGGAAATCTCCCAGTAATGGAGCGTCCCTACGTGACCGCCAGCGCAGCGCTGCATTGCCCGCAAACGCGCAGCGCCGATGCAACGAAACTGGCCCTCCTGCCGACGCGGCAAATCTGGGAGAGCGTCATGCTTAAGTCGGACAATCGCTGTTCAAACTGTGGCGGAAAGTTCGGTCTCGTCTCCTACCACCATTGGGGCTTGCGCTTCTGCCGCAAGGCTTGCCGGAACAATTTCCTGGCGAAAACAGCGAAGGATCATGCGTGCATGAGAAGGTGGTTCGGTTTTCTCCCTCGCGGCGCTGCATGCGTAAAATGAAAAGCCTCGTGCGGCCGCAGTAGCGCCGTTTAGCGCAACGCGAGCGACACGTGCACGACTTGCGCTTCGTGTTTGACGCTGCGAGGAAATCCGCTTTTCTCGAACACTTTCAGCATTGGCATGTTGTCCGGCAGGACCTCGGCGATCAGTTCTTTGAGGCCGGCGCTGACGGCGATCGCGGCGAGATGGCGCATGAGTGCCGCACCGATCCCTTGTCCTTGGTACTCGTCGACGACCGCGAAAGCTATTTCCGCCATTCCGGGCTGCTCGACGATGTAACGCGCGCCCCCAGCGATCGCGGGCCGGCCGTCTTCGTCGACGACTGCGACCAAGGCGACGTGATTGATGAAATCGACATTCAGGAAATACTCGACTTCCGATTCCGAGAAGCTGCGTTTCAGAGAAAAGAAGCGGCGATAGAGTGACTGATCGCTGCTGCGAGCGACAGCTGCAGCAAGCCCTGCCCGATCGTCGGGCCTGAGTGCACGGATCTCGAGCCGGCGTCCATCGCGCAGCGTCTCGAGTGCCGAATAGTTGGCCGCTTCCAAGATGACAGGTAACTCTTCAGCGTTCCGCCACCGCGAGCTTAATCAACCCCCAAGGGGCTTCCTAGTCATTATTGATCAGCAAAGTCCCTATCTGTGCGCCCCCAATACTGTTTCAACGGCCTGCATGACCAAGGTTTGAGGGTTGCGACGACAATAATCTTGCACCTTCTTTGCAGTCTCCGCGAGCGCTTGGGTATCGACACTCGTCGTGCCGCGCTTGCCATTGTAGTAGCCGCTCAGCCAGATCGCGATGTTTTGCGGATTTGTGACCTTGTAGCCGAGGTATTGTTCACATGTGATCTTCGACACGTCGATCGTGACCTGAGCGCGGGCAGGGCGAACGCTTTCGAGGGCCACAATCAATCCCACCGCGACGGCCAAGGCCGGTAGAAACTTAATGATCGTCAGCACCTTTTCGCCACATACGTCGAGCATTGGATTCCCTCCGCTGCCTGCGATTGCCCGCCATGTTTACTTGTCACCTGGTGAGGCATCAACCGCTTTGATTGAGATCGAAGCGATTGGTCTTCAGCCGGTCATTGTTTTATCCTCGTGCTCCCTGGTGCGTATGGCGGAGGTGCGATGATAGGCGATCCCTTTCTGAACTATTTTGCGCTCTTTCTGCTGGTGTTCGTGGTCGTCGTGCTGTTCTACGGCATCATCGCGATCCACGACATCCCGGCCAAGATCGCCCATTCCCGCGATCACCCCCACCAAGATGCGATCCACGCGGCCGGATGGGTAAGTCTTTTCACGCTGCACGTGCTGTGGCCGTTTCTTTGGATTTGGGCAATGGCATACCGCCCGGAGCGCGGTTGGGGCTTCTCGCATCAGTCTGATGCAGCCGGCGCGCCGCCGCCGCCGAGCTCAAGCGAGCTGGAGGACCTGCGGCGGCGGGTTGCGGAGCTCGAGAAGAGCCAGAGGACCGGAGCCCAATAATGGAACTCTTGCTGATCCTGACCTACGTTTCGATCTGCTACGTAGTGTTCAAGCTTTTCAAGATCCCGGTTAACCAATGGTCGCTAGCGACCGCGGCGCTCGGCGGCATCATCGGGATTGCGCTGTTGCTGCTCATCATGAATTACAACCATCCGTATACGAAGAATGCCCGCATCTATTTTTCCGTCACGCCCGTGCTGCCGACCGTGCGGGGCCGGGTGATCGAGGTCCCGGTGAAGGAGAACGCACCGCTCAAGGAAGGCGACGTGCTCTTTCGCATCGACCCGAAGCCTTATCAATACGTGGTCGATCAGAAGAAAGCCTCGCTCGCGGAAGCCGAACAGAACGTGCGGCAGCTCAAGGCCTCGCTCGACCAGGCGACGGCCGCCACCGAAAGGGCGAACGCGCAGTTCGCCTTGGCGCAGCAGGAATACGATCGGCAAGAGGAACTGTTCCGAAAGCGTGTCGTCGCGCAGGCGACGCTCGACACCGCCACGCGCAATCTTGAAACAGCGAGACAGACAGTGGCGGGGGCGAAAGCCGAGGAGGAGCGTGCGCGGCTCGCCTATTCCTCCAACATCGAGGGCGTCAATACCACGGTGGCGCGCCTGACCGCCGAGCTGGCCGATGCGCAATGGGATCTCGATCAAACCGTCACCCGCGCCCCGGGCCCCGGCTTCGTCACACAGGTCGCCTTGCGGCCAGGCGTGTACGTCGTGCCGGCGCCGCTGCAGCCGGTCATGGTTTTCGTCAACACCGATGAGAAGGATCAGGCGCTCGGCGCCGCCTTTCAGCAGAATTCCTTGCAGCGGGTGAGGGCCGGCGACGAGGCCGAAGTCGCCTTCGACGCCGTCCCCGGTCGCGTATTCAGGGGCAAGGTGCGTCTAGTTCTCGATGCGATCGCAGCCGGGCAGATCCGGCCGACGGGAGCCCTCGTCGATTTCGCCGAGCGCACCGAAGGCGGCAGAGCCCTGGCCGTCATCGACCTCGTCGATGACATCTCCGGTTACCAAATCCCGCTCGGCGCCGCGGCCCAGGTCGCCATCTACACCGAGTATTGGCACCACGTTTCACTGCTGAGAAAGATCCTGCTGCGCATGCGCGGCTGGCAGAACTATATCTTCTTGGAAGGGCATTGAGCTGAAAACCCAATCCGCTGCCGCCTTGTTTTACCGTTCAGTCCATGCTGCGCGTATCCAACTACCGCCACCCACTGAGTGCCGCGGAGAAACGCTGAACCTGTGCGCCAGTTCCATCCGACTTGCGAGCGCCGTTTTGGGCGCGCTCGCGCCGACTCGGCCGGGAGACTACGTGCGCACTAAATACATTTAAGAAATGGTCATTGCAGCTCAAACCATTCGAGCTATGCGTTTGCGCTTCGGAGCGCGCCGCACCCAAAGCGAACTAGCAATGCTGAGCTTAGAGAAATTGAGATAACATCCAAACCATCGTGCAGCACGCACCCGCTGCCTCAACCTGATGACATGCTTGCGCAGACGCGCCGCGTTGTGTGCCGTCTCAATCAATAAGAGCGCGATCACGGAGGCCAATCATGAAAAAGCTGAGTATGCTCGGGATTATCGCTGGTGCCATGTTACTGACTGCCGCGCCATTCTCGCTTCAATGGTCGCAAGGAAATGTGGCGCTATCGCTTGACAGTGCTGACGCCCGCGTAGGACGACCGCTAACTGCGACGAGCGTTGCAGGAGTCAACCGAAGGGTTCACCGAAGAGCGTATCGCCGCGCATACTATTATCCCTATTATTAGCAGCGCTGGCCCGAGGAAGCGCGCCCACCCAGCGTGCGGGCAGTAAGAGTTGCCGCAGACCGGGAAGCACGCGAACCCACTGCGCAGATTCAATGCGAGCTACCAACGAGCCGAGCTTAGGCTCGGTGCGAGCCTCACATCGCGCAGCGGCTTTAGTGGTGGCTTTGAAGGGCCGGCGATCGCCCCTCGATGACCGGCTGGCACTTGCCAACCGACCTACACCATCCTCGCCGCCTCCTGCTCGCTCGGCAAGCGGCCGTGTGGGGTGAGCTGATCCACCAGGTCGGGCAGATGCTGGCTAAGGCCGGCGAGCAGATCGTCCATACTCAGGCCGGAGTGTTTGCTCAGTGTGTGGATGGTGTCGCTGCCGAGCGCGTTCGCCAGATCATTTGGTGCGATCTCGTGGTTCGGACCGTCGCTGACCCAGGATTGTGCGACATGGCCATGCCCGCTCTCCTGGAGTTCTTTTATGATGTTCGCGAGCCCGCCGCTGAGCACGCCGCCAGCTGCGGCTCCGCCGAGCAGACCGCCCAATCCACCGGGAAGGACATCGCTCAGGCTGCCGCCGGGCTTTGCGCCGGTACCAGCTGGCATGCTGCCTGGTTTGCCACCGAACAATCCGCCGAGGATGTCCCCAAGTCCGCCACCGGGCATGCCGGGCGCGATCGCGCCACCGGGCGTGCCGGCCGCGACCGTGCCGCCGGGCGAGACCGGTCGGCCCGCGCCGCCGGGAGATCCAACTCCGCCGGGGGATGGAGCCTGTCCGCCCCGGCCCTTTAGCGCCTTGTAGGCAAGGAGCCCGAGCAACGCCATCATGATCGGTGACATACCGCCGCCGCCGCTACCGGGGCTACTCGGTTGGCGCTGGCCGCGCGGGCCATTCATCATGCCGGTAAGAATGTCCTGCAATCCCATGTCTGCCTCCTTTGTCTGCCTCGAGTTTGTCTGTTCGTCCGAAACAAGGACAAGTTTGGTCAAGCGCTGCAATCCTGCACCCGGCGCCGCGCGAGCGGCGCTAGAGCGCTACGGCCCACGGCTCGGCGGCGGCGCAGTCGACTCGGTGGGCAAGCCCGGATCGCGAACGACGCGATGCACCACGAGTCGGTTCCAGATAAACAACACGATCAGCGCGCCGAGCGTCGCGCTGATGAAACCGGCGCCCTGATCGGGCCGGTACCAGCCGACGGCCTGGCCGATGAACGTCGCGAGAAAGGCGCCGGCAATACCCAGTGCCGTCGTAAGGATGAAGCCTTTAGGCTCGTTGGGACCCGGCGAAAGCACGCGCGCGATCAGGCCGGCGATGAAGCCGATGATGATGATCCAGATGATGTTCCACACGACGGTCTCCCACAATCAAGCCTCGACGATCGCTCTCGATCAGACGTCGGTCTTCTAAAGTTGAGCCGCGTTCAACGTGTCGCAGCTATTGACGTTGCCCGACTTGAGCCCCGTCGTGAACCAGCGGGTGCGCTGTTGCGAGGAGCCGTGGGTGAAAGCGTCGGGCACCACATAGCCTTGCGCTTGCCGTTGCAGCCGGTCGTCGCCGATGGCCGATGCGGTCTGCAGCGCCGCTTCCACGTCGCCAGGTTCGATGAAATTCCAGGTTTCCTGCGAGTGATGCGCCCACACGCCGGCGAGGCAATCGGCCTGCAATTCGACCCGCACCTGGACTTGGTTGGCCTCCACCTTGTCGAGGCCTTGCTGCACTTGCTGCACCTTCGGAAGGATGTCCAGCAGGTTCTGCACGTGATGGCCGACCTCGTGGGCAATCACGTACGCTTGCGAGAATTGGCAGGACTTGCTGCCGGCGTCGCAGGCGCGGAAGCGCCGCTCGAGATCCTGGAAGAACGAAGTGTCTAGATAAACCTTGCGATCGTTCGGACAGTAGAATGGCCCCATCGCGGATTGAGCGAAGCCGCAGCCCGAGCGCGTGAGGCCGGCGAACATCACGAGCGTCGGCGGCTCGTAGGCCTTGCCGTACTGTGCGAAAATCTTCTGCCACTGCGCCTCCGTGCTCCCGAGCACGGCCGACACAAATCCGCCCATCTGGTCCGAGGGCGCTCCCGTATGCCGCGCACCGGACCCGTCGCCCGGTGCCGGAGACGACTGCTGCTGCGAACTGCCGCCACCCGTCAGGATCTCGGCACCGCCGATCAGCACGCTCGGATCGATGCCCAGCCAATAGCCGATCAGGCCGAGCACGACGATGGTGCCGATCCCGAGGCCGCCCCTACCGCCTGGGACGCGAAAGCCGCCGCCCCCGTCCTCGCTCCGGCGATCCTCAACGTTGTCGCTGCGCGGCAATTGATCGAGACGCATTGTCCGCTCTCCTACGCCGGTACGTCCGCGGCGCCGTCATGTGCCGTACATCATCCAGCTGCTCGTTAGGCAGCAGCTTTGTTCTTGATTGCGCCAATGATCGCCGTGAGTATGGCGCCCCCCGCGCCTCCGGCGATTACCTGTGAGATGATGCCCTGGACGCTCAGATTGCCCGACTGCGCTGCGGCCGTGATCGCTGGCAGCAATAAGGTAACGATCTGTCCGAGCACCCCGCCTCCGATCAAACCGGAGATAGCGTTACCAATCATTCCAAGATCAAAGGTCGGCGATGACTTACCTACGGCAACGCCACCAAGCGCCCCAGTAACAAGGTTGATCAAAATCTGTTCCATGCGGATCTCCCAGCGTTGCAACCCAGCTCAAGACTATTCCGTAATGACCTGGATGTTAACAGCGAAGCCGCTCTTGGAATCGGATTGAACGGCTCGGCCCGCTGTGGCGCGCACAGCGATACTCCGCGCAGACGAATGCGCTCCACCCACAAACAGAGCCGCTCTCTGCCAACGTGTTACCGTTGCGGAGCATGACCGCGCGGGACTCTTTGGGTTGGCGATCCTCGGGCCTCCCCTTGTGACAAGCTATCAGGGATTCACCTGAAATCTGGCAAGGGATTCCCTGAATCCTGCGCGGTCGCCTCGTCAGCGCTTGAGAGCCGTTCTTTTACTTGTACAGGTCCTCACTCGGGCGCAACCTTCTTCGGGCGCCGGGAAGTCGGGCGCTGGCAAGAGCAAAAGTAGGAGGAAGAAATGAGCGTCTTCGGAAGCATCGTATCGGCCATCTTCGGCTCCAAGCATGCGGCGCCTGTGACTGGCGCTGCCGGATCTTCGCCATCGGCTTCATCCCCCGCGCCGTCCGCATCCGCGACGCCTGGGGGCGCGACAGCCGCAAAGCCGATCTCGAGACCCGAGGTCGAAGCGATACTTGCGAAAATCGCCGGTGAGCAGCGCGAAAATCTCGATTGGAAAAATTCGATCGTCGATTTGATGAAGCTGTTGAAATTGGACAGCGGCCTCGGCGCCCGCAAGCAACTGGCGCAGGAACTCGGCTATACCGGCGCCCTCGACGGCTCCGCAGCGATGAACGTGTGGCTGCAGAAGCAGGTGATGACCAAGCTTGCGGAAAGCGGCGGCAAGGTGCCGGACAGTCTCAAGGCGTGAGTGAAAGGGGCCCGGCGTCTTCTCAGGCAATAGGGCTATGGCGCGCCCTCTCGTTGCCCTCCTCGTTCGACTCGTTTGTCAGTGGATCGGCGGCAGGACGTCGTGCTGAAGGGCAACATTTCGTCCTTGCCACGTCCGGCCGAAGGAGCTGCGGGCGTCATGCCCGGCAAGAGGAGGGGAGCACGCAATGATGCAGATCGAAGCACTGGACGTTCGAATTCCTGCGGAGATCATCCACAATTGGGGCTGGTTCCTAGCCTTCGGCATCGGCTTGGTCCTGCTTGGGATCGTTGCGATTGCACGAGCTGTCGCGGCCACCGTTGTCTCCGTGCTGTTCTTCGGGTGGCTCTTGGTGATCGCGGCTGGCATTGAAGTCGTGCAAGCCATCATGGTCGGCAAGTGGGTCGGGCTCTACCACCATTGGCTCGCGGCGGTACTGTTCGGCGTCGTGGGAGCGCTGATGATGTGGCGGCCGGTGGCCACCGCCGAGGTTTTGACCTTGTTGATGGGAGCATTCTTCCTGGTAGCCGGCCTGTTCCAACTGATCACACCGTTCATGGTTTCGCTGCCCGACTGGGGCTGGCACGCGCTCAACGGCCTGATCACGTTGGTGCTCGGCATTCTGGTCCTGGCGCAATGGCCGGTCTCGGGGCTTTGGGTGATTGGCCTATTCGTTGGGATCGAGCTGATCTTCAACGGCGGCGCTTGGATCGCGCTGGCCTTGGACCTGCGGTCGCTGCGGTAAGCAGCGGGCGCTGAGAGCAAGGTGTTCAGCCTTCGGTCACGTAGGCGGGTCTGCCGCCGAGGAGGAAGTCGTCGCGCGGAGCTACGAAGAAATCGATGACATCCTAGTGGACCATGCCTCGTGCTCTGCACCTCCGGGAATGACCACAATGTCGCCCCGCCCGCGGACCCGATGCTCGCTACCGAGGCGGAACTCCATCTTGCCTTTCAGCATCCATACGATCTGCTCATTTGCGTGATTGTGCGGCTATCATCTCTTGGTCACCAGAGAGCACGCGGCGGCTGATCTTTTCGCTGATCTGCTCCTCAACCAAGTCGGCGAATGTCCCGAAGCCCAACCAGCGTCGCCATAACGTCCCTCCCAAATTAGGCTCGCCTTTTCGCGTCGCATGATCGCCCGCTTCGCTGGCGCGTCGCGCAGGGCATCAATCGGATAGCGTCCGCGTGTCGGGAACCTTTCTCCACTGCTCCAGGCTTTCGGCGATGATCTTGGTCGACTGCAGGGCCGCTTGGGTAAAGGTTGAATATTGGACGACCTCGCGTTGAACACGCGAGGCCTCGCTGTGCAACATGTTGCTCACGGCCTGCAGCTCGGTGATGAGCTTGTCGATCTCCTGCACTGAGTTCGCGGTTGCCCGCTGCAGTACGGAGTTGATGTCGCTCGCCACCAGCCGGCTCTCGTTCTCCGACTGGCGCCCTGGGCGGTCCACGACGTCGCGGCGCACGAGCTCGCAGATTTCCGCCGCCACTTCCGTTTCCACCGATTGGTTCTGGTCGTGCTCGGCTGTATTACGCGTTTTGAGAAATGCCACGGCGTGATCCCCGTTCTGTCTCCCGCGCGAGCGCGCTATCGATCCCAGATAAGCATGCAAAATGTGACGGCTTGGCGGCCTGATGGAACTTGTGTGCGGCGTCCAGCAATTTCGTGTTGACGGGCGCGCCATAAGGCGGTGGTCGCTTACCATGGCGCGCGACGAAGCTCGAACAGCTCTATTTCAAGTTGCTTTGAATTCTCCGACCAGCGTCTGGCACACTTATATAACCACTGACGATCAAATCAGAGCCGTATAGCACGTTTCGGCTCAGAACTCAGAGTGCAACGATTCTTTCTTCCGGCGCACGCCGAGTTAGGCGACCTGCTCACACGCAGTGAAATCCGCGGTCGGTCGGTTTTCGCGACGGCCTGAACGCGTCAACACAACGCGACCAGAATAGCGACCATGGCGGCACCTGCGCGATTAATGCGCTGAGGCGTTCCGCTTCCCAGCGCCAGCGGTCTCGGCTCTCCATGAGCCGGTTGAGGGAGGCCGAAAGGAATTCCTCTGTGCTGCGCGCTTCCCGTTCCATTGCGCGCAGTTGTTCGACCTCCACACGCAATGCGTTCATCTCGATGAGCAACAGCTTCATTTCCCGCCGCATCACTGGTAGCGGATCGGGCGCCTCCCATGGCGCGGGTCCAGGAAATGGGCTCGCAAGTTGATGAGCGTTCGCAGCAGCGGGTTGATTCGGCATGGGCAATAGCGTGCTCAAGCATAGTTTACATGCAGTTAACCGCCACCGCGGCTTAAGGGGGGTGATGCAGGTATTAGCGGCCCACTCCCGTGTCGGCAAGCGGGGCTGCCCTACTGAAACGTGCGCAGATACCGCGCCTGACTCCGTTCGATCACGTCGAAGAAATTATCGGCCTGGCTCGCGACCAGACGGACCTCCGCGTCGGTGCTCTTCCAACCGAGACTGCCGTAGAAGCGGGCGATACGCGACGGCGACTGGTAGCGCCAGTGCTCATCCTTGAGCCCCTGCGCGGCAAGATAGAGCGTCCATCCGCCATCTGCGTTGCGCTGTCCATTCGCGTCTACAATCATCGGTACTGTCCGCCGTGCCGAAGCCAGAAGAATATGGTCTTCGATCAATTGGCGCATGCGAGCATCGCGCGCAGCGTTTGAGGTTCCACCAAGGACCACCGCGACGACGTGTTTCTCGTCACGGCGGACCGATGAGACCAAATTGTAGCCAGAAGCCTCGGTATAACCGGTCTTGATACCGTCAACACCCTTCACCTGTCGCAGCAGGGCGTTGTGATTGTTCATCTCGGTCCCCTTATAGTTAAAGCTCGGCGTTGCAAAATATGGATAGTAGCCGGGAAACCGGTGTTGAATGGCACGGCCCAAAACGGCCTGGTCGCGGGCCGTCGTTATTTGCTCCTCGGCAGGCAATCCTGAGGCATTGACGTAGGTCGTGCTCGTCATGCCCAGCGCTCTTGCTTTCAAGGTCATAAGCTTGGCGAATTCCTCTTCGCTGCCGCCGATGGCTTCGGCGACAACCACTGCGGCATCGTTCGCTGATTTGGTAACAAGCCCTTTGATCGCGTCCTCAACTTTGATGGTCTGATTGGCCTTGAGCCCGAGCTTGGTGGGGTTCTGCATCGCCGCCCGGGTTGAGACCGGCAGCGGCGTGTCGAGGGTGAGCTTGCTGCCGTCAAGCTGCTCGAAAAGCAAATAGAGCGTCATAATTTTCGTCAAAGACGCCGGATGACGTGGTTCGTCAGCGCTAACCTCGTGAAGCACGAAGCCTGATTTGTCATCGACCACGATGGCCGCATACGGCGGTCGATAATTGGGTCCGTGAATCACGCGTTTAGGGGGGCCGTTGCGTGAAGCGCGCGCTTCCGTCTGATTCCACCCAGCGCCGGCAACCATTATCGTTACCAGCAGACCGGTCACTCGCAGCCAATGTGACGGCGAGATTCGAGCCCTCGCCGGCGCGACGTTAACCCTGATCCTTGCCGCCCCGCGGTCGCAACCGAGTCCGCTCACAGACTTTCTCCCCAAGGGCCAGGTCGTGGAAGGCGCTACCGCTGCGAGCCGCAAAAGTCCCTAATGCGGGCACGGCAACGGCCCAAACGGCAGTCACCGAGCCAAATCGCAGACAGAGCCCACTTTGTCGTGCAGGGCCCCCAATTTTTACCATCCCGAGTTCCGGCTCCATCGCCGGGGAATGGCTCCCGATTATTTGTCGCTTTGGCGAGCGATTGGTTCAAATGCGGCCCGACGAGCTCGTACTTGTTGCAGGCTCGCCGAGCAGAGTTGCCGGCAGTTGGTATCCACCTACGCGCCGCTTCGCTGGATCGGTATGGTGCGACCGCTTGCAGTTGGCCCTCCAAAAATTTTTCCTTCGGTTCTGAACCAACCCGCCTTTGGCGTATTCTTGGCATAGGGCGCGGGACGAGGGGGCCTCGTCGGAGGGCTGGTTCACATCGAATGCGCCGTTCGCCCCATCTCGGGGCCGCCTACGCCACACTCACAACGGCGACGACGTCATGGGGTACGAATACGGGGCAAGCTTAATAAAACGTCGAGCGGTGTTGATCGTCGAGGACGACGCCGGACTGCGCCAGCTCGCCGCTGCGCTGCTCGAAGACAGCGAACTCGACAGCATCGCGTGCGAAAGCGCGGAAGCAGCACTTGCTACCATGCTTATCCGCGGCCGAGAGGTCGCCATGATCT
>DATFQX010000320.1:0-5517 GCA_035263865.1 Xanthobacteraceae bacterium | reverse complement strand
ATTGAAGTTCAATGGCGCAATCCAAACGCGCGAAAGTGGCAAACTATTTGTGCCGCCTCAATTTTCGTAGTCCCCTAGGGAGCGCCAGCAATCAATGACTTAAGATTTTGGACGAGGCTGGGTCTAAAATCGGTCCAATATAGCCGAACGAAAAGCCCCCCGAGTCACCCCCGCGGGGTCACTGGGAAAGCGCATATTTCAAATTTCTACCCCGGTCCCGTCCGCCCCGGGTTTCCCGAGTTGCGCGGAAGCAGCAGTCGGGGCACTAGCTCAAGAAAACTTTCGTCAGGGCGCAGTCGCGCCCACACCTCGCCGGTCAAGGTCCAGCAGAGAGGCCTGTCCGCTACTCTGAGTCACAATACCTCCAGGTTGATGACGTTCTCGACGATGGGCGCGCCGTCGAACACGCTGAGCACGTTCTTCACCGCCTGCACCGCCATGCGGTCGATCGATTCGCGCGTGGCGCCGGCCATGTGCGGCGCGGTGATCACGTTGTCGAGCGTGAGCAGCGGGTTGTCGGGATCGGGCGGCTCGCGGTCGAGCACGTCGAGGCCGGCGGCCGCAATGACACCCGACGTGAGGGCCGCGTGCAAATCCTTCTCGTCGACGATGCCGCCGCGCGCGGTGTTGACGAGATACGCGGTCGGCTTCATGCGCTTCAAGCGCGCCGCGTCGAACATGCCGACGGTCTCGTCAGTCTTGGGGCAGTGGATGGTGACGAAATCGGCGCGCGGGAGTGCTAAGTCGAGATCGGCGACCGGCTCGCAGCCGGCGGCGCGGATCGCCTCGGATTTCACGTATGGGTCGTAGACCAGCACGGTCATTTCCATGGCGAGGCAGCGCTTGGCGACGCGCGTGCCGATGCGGCCGAAGCCGACGATCAGCAGGGTCTTGTTGATGAGGTCGATCGGCAGCGTCTTGAAGCGGTCGCCCCAGCGGTTCGCCTTCACCATGGCGTTGAGCTCAGCGCCGCGCTTGGCGAGCGCAAACATGAAGTGCATGGCCTGCTCGGCGACCGAGGGCGAATTGGCGGTGCCGGCGACCATCAGCGGCACCTTGTGGCGGGTGAGCGCCGGCACGTCCACGGTGTCGTAACCGACGCCGATGCGCGAGACCACCTGCAGGCCCTTGGCGTTCTGCGCCTCGGTCTCGCCGAAGCGGGTGAGCCCAAGGATCGCGCCGTTGACCTCGCTGTCCGCGCGCAGCAGCGCGTTGAAATCGGGCGAAGAGATCATGGGCGGGAACGGAATGACCTCCACGTCGTCGCGGGTTTTCAGCACCTCGAACCCGCCCGCCCCCATGCTGATGGGCACGACGAGGCGCTTGCGGTTGGTGGGCATGCAGCTTCCTCTCCGTTCTTGTAGCCCGGATGAAGCCCCCGCGCAGCGGGGCGAAATCCGGGGACGCCGATCCCGCATTTCGCTACGCTCATGCGCGCTACAAGCGCGGCCGCACAGTGCCGGGGCCCGGGCGGCACCGCAAGGGGGAGGAACCACGATGAAAGTCACCGGGATCGAGACGCTGCATTGCGACGCGGGCTGGCGCAACTACAGCTTCGTCAAGCTCACGACCGACGAAGGCATCGTCGGCTGGAGCGAATACGACGAGGGCTTTGGCTCGCCCGGCGTCACGGCGGCGATCGAGCAGCTCGCCGAGCGCGTGGTCGGCCAGGACGTCTCCGCGCACGAGCGCATCTACGCGGAGCTCTACTGCGTCACCCGGCCGGCGGCGGGCGGCGTGGTCGCGGAGGCGATGGGGGCGATCGAGAACGCGCTGCTCGACGCCAAGGCCAAGCGGCTCGGCGTGCCGTGCTACGAGCTGCTCGGCGGCAAGCAGCGCGACCGCATCCGGCTCTACTGGTCGCACTGCGCCACGTGGCGCATCAACCATCCCGACTGGTACAAGCCAGCGATCACCGACCTCGATGGCGTCAAAGCGATCGGCCGCGAGGTGCGCGAGAAGGGTTTCGGCGCGCTCAAGACCAACATCTTCATTTACGAGAACGGCCGGCCGCAGGGCTGGCGCCCGGGCTTCGGGCGGCCGTTCTATCCCGAGCTCAACGTCGACAAGAAGGTGCTGCGGAATTTGCGCATGCACCTCGAGGCGCTCGACGACGGCGCCGGGCCGGACGTCGATCTCATGCTCGATCTCAATTTCAACGCCAAGACCGAAGGCTATCTGAAAATACTGCGCGCGATCGCGCACTTCGACATGTTCTGGATCGAGATCGACACCTACAGCGCCGAGGCGCTCGGCTATATCCGCCGCCAGTCGGCGCACCCGATTTCATCGTGCGAGACGCTGTTCGGGCTGCGCGAGTTCATGCCCTATTTCCGCGAGCAGGCGATGGACGTGGCGATCATCGACACGGTGTGGAACGGCGTGTGGCAGTCGATGAAGATCGCCGCCCTCGCCGAGGCGCACGAGGTCAACGTCGCGCCGCACAATTTCTACGGCCACCTGTGCACCATGATGAACGCGCATTTTGCCGCCGCGGTGCCCAACCTGCGCATCATGGAGATCGACATCGATCGCCTCGCCTGGGACGACGAGCTGGTGACGCACCCGCCGCAGATCGAGGCGGGGCATCTGATCGTGCCCGATCGCCCCGGCTGGGGCACTGAGCCCAACGAGGACGCGCTCGCGGCGCATCCGCCGAAGCCGTACGCCGGACTGGATTTCAGGAAGACATCGTAGGGTGGGTTAGCGGCCGAAGCGGAGTGGAGGCCGCGTAACCCACTGTTTGTTTGTAAGCCCGAGGGGCGCCCGGGTCACGCAGGGTGAGCGGGCGGCGTATCGACGACCGCGACGTCGACGGTTCCCGACATCGGTATGGACCGGTGGCTATCGCTGGTTTCGATCGCCGAATGTCCTCTGTCTAGAAAAATACCAACACCTGCGAGCTGTTCGACACTCCGTTTGACCGGACAGGTAGCTTGGTTGCGCTAGCAGTCAGACGAACGCCTCATTGTCTGCCGCTGTTCACAGACCCTTCCGTCTCCCCTCGCTCAAGCCGCTCCTCCTCGGCCAATTTCGCTTTCTCCTCCGCGATCATCGCCAGGAGCCGCTCAAGGACATCCCTACGCCCCACTTGCTTCATCCTGGTCTCGTCCGCACGCAGTTGCGCATTGACGGCAAGCCCTGCCGCAGCCGTTTGCGCTCTCAGCAGGTTACCGTCACCCCGGTCGGTGGGGATCCGCAGTATCTGCTCCAACTTCTGCAATCCCAGCCGCGTTACCCGTTCGAGCTCAGGCGCCAGTGTCTCCCGGTCCGTCGTTGCTACCTCCACCACCGGTTCCTCCTGCACGATCACCGGCAGACCTACCGTTGGATAGCGCCAATAGCCTTTGAGCGTCTTCTTGCCCCAACGCATCAGCCGCGGCCCCCGCCATCCAAGCTCGCGCATGACCCGCCGCAGCCGCCGACAGGCTCAATCGGTGACCGGAACGCCGAGATGCACCGTGAGTAGCTCACGTGTCGTCACCCGTTGCTCCCGTGCACAAGCTGCCCGCTAACGCGGGCTAAGGTCTGATGCCAGTCAGTTGGGTCATTGGTCATGTATCGGCCTCTATCGCTCCCGCCAATCATAACACACGGTCTGCAAATTCGGCGTTGGCCCGCGAAATGAAGCCCACGTACTCAAATTTCTGCCCCCGTCCTGTCCGTCCCGGATTTTTCCTGAGTTGCGAGAAGCTGGTCCGCCTACTCTCAATCTGGAAAACATCGCCACTGTGTTGCGCACCAAGGCCTTGTGGCATCTGCATGGTTACTCGTTAGCTGTTGTCTGCTGTGGAGGAGCAAGCGAGCGCCGCCACTGGCACAGATTCTGCCAATATTCAGCGAGTTCGCGAGCATGGGGATCAGTCATATTTGCATCACCGTCAGACTCGGCGCTGCCGCGGGATGTCGATTGGCAAGTACTCGATGCCAGATTGCTGAATTGGCTGCGGGTAGAGCTTCATCAAAGCCAATACCTCTTGCGGCATACCCACTTTGACGGGGAGCCCCAGCGCGCGGGCTTCAGTTGCAGTAAGCGCGTAGTCATGCGTCCAATGTCCACCCGCAAGCTTATCCGCGAGGGCTTCCGCAGCCGCTAGATCCATCCGCGGCGTCAATAGCTCTACCGCCCCTCGCTTAACCTGGGCGAGAGCCTTCTCCCCCATATCGGCGAGAACCACTGTGAGGTCGAAGACACTGTCAATAGACTTCGAGTCGCGGGCTTTGACGATACTCGCAGCGGGAAATCCGGCGATCTGCGGATCGATTGGGCCGAGCACCGAGAACTCACCCAACACGATCTCGTCAGCGGCGAGTGCAATCAGTGTCCCCCCGGACATGGCATAGACGGGAACATAGACGGTTACTTTGGCCTTGTGTGCTTCCACTGCGCGGGCGATCTGCATCGCTGCCAGCACAAGACCACCGGGCGTGTGGAGCACGAGATCGATTGGCATATCGTCTGGGGTATCCTTGATCGCCGCAATGATTGTCTGGGCACCCTCCAGGTCGATGTGCCGAGAGACGGCAAAGCCGAAAATGCTGCGTTTTTCCTGACGATGGATCATCGTGATAACACGGGACCCATGCAACCTTTCAATTGCGCGGATCGCCTGGGCTCGCCGCAAGGCATACCATCGCCCCGTGAATAATGGCTGCAACACCATGATTGCCAAAAAAATCCAAAAGAGTGCCGAGAAATCAAACGCCATTACTCAGCTCTCAATAAATCATTACAGCGGGTTTTGACATGACAACGAAAACGGTCCTTATCAGTGCACACGCGCGCGTCAGGACAGCGCGTCGAGTTCTTCATCGCTGAGGTGGCCGGGAACTATGGCGACCGGGATGGGAAAGTCGCCGGCGTTCTTGGCGAGACTGGAAACCAGCGGTCCCGGTCCTTCTTTGCTGGTTGCGGCGGCGAGTACCAGGGCGGCGATATCTTCGTCGTCCTCAATAAGGTTGAGGACCTCCTGCGCTTTGTCGCCTTCACGGATCACGCGCTGCGGCATCACGCCCGTGATGCTTGACGAGCGCGCGGCGTGACGGTCTAGCACGGCATTCGCTTCCTCATGCGCCTCCGCACGCATGATGTCCGCGACGCCGAGCCATTGCTGATTGCGGTCGCGGGTCTCGATCACGCGCAACATGAGCACGGTGGCGCCGACGCGCAGCGCTCGCCGGCTCGCAAAATAGAGCGCTCGATCGCATTCTGGCGAATCGTCGATGACAACCATGAATTTCGGCGAATGTCCCGCCTCGTAGCTGCGGCGCTTCTTGGTCATCGGCTTCCCCGGCCGCCACCGGACCGTATTTTGTTGAGGCGGTTCTGCGGCGTGCCACCCCCTTCGTCAAGCTGAAAAAATATGTGGGCCAGCTGGATCATAGTTATGCTCCAAAGGCATGGGGCTTGCACGTTTTCGCAGTGGATTAGGTTGCTCCGCCTGAGATCGCGCCGATCATCACCTCCAGCAACGTGGCCATGGACAAACCAGCAAGCCGATGTCGAACGGCACTTGT
>DATFQX010000319.1:0-3223 GCA_035263865.1 Xanthobacteraceae bacterium | reverse complement strand
GACGCGTGATGCCCCGGCCGTCGATGAATCTCATCATTGTGGGGACGCCGCGTTTGCCGGAGCGTCGCGCCACGTCCACATAGTCCGCGCCCGCCTCCTCCAAGGCGAGGCGCACGAATTCGCCGCGGCCCTGGATCGTCGGCCAGTAGTAGAGCTCGTAGCGCATGGTAGCGGCTCCTTAGAATGGGGCTGGCGTAGGGTTGGGGTTTCCGCCACCTAGTCAAGCGGGCGCACGCCCCGCTGCGACGCGCCGAGCGGCAACGCCCGAGACGCGGCGGGAGCTCCGGTATAGACTTCGGGCCTATGCTCAACGCGGAGAGAACCGATGCCCATCGCCCATGTGCGCGGAGTGAACCTCAATTACGAAGTCCTCGGCAGCAGCGGCCCCTGGGTCGCGCTTTCGCCCGGCGGGCGCCGTGCGCTCGATAACGTGAAATCGCTGGCGTGGCACGTCGCCGATGCCGGCTACCGCGTGCTCATCCACGACCGGCGCAATTGCGGCCTTTCGGATATCTCCATCGGCGCGGAGGTTTCCGAATACGAGGTATGGGCAGAGGATCTCTACGATCTCCTCTCGCAGCTCAAGGCGCTGCCCGCGGTGGTGGGCGGTGGCTCGTCCGGCTGCCGGCTATCCGTCCTGTTCGCGCTGAAATATCCGCACGCCGTGCGCGCGCTGCTGTTGTGGCGCGTCACCGGCGGCCCGTTTGCCGCCGCGCGGCTGACGGAGAATTATTACGGCAAATACATCCACGCGGCACGTGAGGACGGCATGGCCGCCGTGTGCGAGCTTGACCATTTCAACGAACGCATCGAGGCGCGGCCGTCAAACCGCGCAGTCCTCATGGCAATGGATCCGAAGGCCTTCGTCGCTGCGATGGAGCGCTGGCGCGTGCAGTTCGCCAAAGGCGCCGAGCTGCCAATCATCGGCGCGAGCGAGAAAGATCTCAACTCGATCAAGGTGCCGACCTGCATCATTCCCGGCAACGACAAGACGCACAACCACGCCATCGCCGAAACGGCGCATCGCATGATTCCGGGCAGCGAGCTCTACGACCTCTTTCCCGGCGACCTCGACGTCGATCTCGTGCCACCCGAGGACTGGGCGCCGAAGGAGGCCGAGATGGCTGCAGTATTCGTCAACTTTCTCAAGCGCGCGCAGGCCAAGGCGGCCTGATCACGACAGGCGACGGGCGCGTGCCGGCTGAAGCTTGATTTCGACATCGTGTGTATGAAGCCTGCGTCGCGGGTCGAGGGCGCGCACCTCGCATCCCAGAAATCGTGCTACGCTTGCGTGTGATATTTTGTGGAGGAGGAACCATGTCAAAGCAACCGCTCTTGGCCGCGATCGCGGCTCTCCTTTGCGTCGCGTCGCCGGCAAGCGCGCAGCAAGCGCAAGGGGATTTTCCGGAGGGACCGGGCAAACAGACACTCGTCAACTTCTGCGGCGGCTGCCACGACATCAATCGGGTGCGCGCCGGCTATACGCCGGAAGGCTGGCACACCGTCATGCGCATGATGGACAATTTCGAAGTGCCGGTGCCCAAGCAGGAAGTCGACACGCTCACCCAGTATCTGATCAAGAATTTCCCCGAGCGGCCGCGGCCCACCGCGGTGGTCATCCCCGGGCCGGTCGAGGCCGCGATCAAGCTCTGGCAAGTGCCGACGCCAGGCTCGCGACCGCACGATCCGCTCGCGACGCGGGATGGCATGATTTGGTACACCGGACAGCTCTCCGGCAAACTCGGCCGCCTCGATCCCAAGACCGGCGCGATCAAGGAATATTCGCTCAAGACGTCGCAGACCGGCCCGCACGGCCTCGTCGAGGACAAGGACGGCAACATCTGGTTCACCGGCAACCATATGAGCCTTATCGGCAAGCTCGATCCCAAGAGCGGCAACGTGACCGAATACAAGATGCCCGATCCGAAGGCGAAGGATCCACACACCATCGCCATCGACGATAACGGCATCGTGTGGTTCACCGTGCAGAACGGCAACATGGTGGGACGCATCGATCCAAAGAGTGGCGAGGTTAAGCTCGTCACGTCGCCCACGGCGAATTCGCGCCCCTATGGCCTTCTGATCAATTCCAAGGGCATTCCGGTCTTCGTCGAGTTCGGCACCAACAAGATCGCCACGATCGATCCGATCATCATGGCGATCAAGGAGTACGCCTTGCCGAACCCGGCATCGCGGCCGCGCCGGCTTGCACTCACACCGGACGACGCGGTGTGGTACGCGGATTTCTCCCGCGGCTATCTCGGGCGGCTCGACCTTGCGAGCGGCGAGCATAAGGAATGGCCTTCGCCGAGCGGACCCAAGTCGGAGCCCTACGGTATCGTCTTCACCAAGAGCGCGCTCTGGTACAACGAGTCCGGAGCCAAGCCGAACACGATCGTTCGCTTCGATCCCAAAACGGAGAAATTCCAGAGCTGGGCAATCCCGGGCGGCGGTGACATCGTGCGCAACATGAGCGTGACGCCCGACGGCAATCCGGTGACCGCAAACAGTCTGGTCAATCAGGTCGGCCTGGTCGAGGTGAAGTAGAGCTAAGGCAATTATCTCCGCTCATTCCCGCGCAAGCGGGAATCCAGGGCCACGGACCTTAACTCTGGGTCCCCGCTTTCGCGGGACGAGCGGATTTTAATGCAGAATCCTCCTCGCAGCGTTTTGGGAGTCCTGTATGGCCAAAGTCTGTGATTGCTTTCCCGAATTGAAAGAACTCACCGAGGCACGCGAGCGTCGCTATCGCGCAAATCCGGAAAAAGAAGCACCGGAGGGACCGCAAAGTTTCGTCGAGGTCAAGGTGTCCTCGATCGGACAGCTCAACGAACTGGTCGAGTGCAAGAAGAGCGGATACAAATTCCTCATCAGCGAGCCGGCGCATGTCGGTGGACAAAATTGCGCGCCGACGCCGCTCGAATTTCTGCTCTCCGGCGCAATTGGCTGCTATGCGGCGGTGTTCGCCTTCTATGCGGCGAAGCTTGGCGTCGCCTATGACGCGTTCGAGGCGGTCGCACGTACGGAGTTCGACGCGCGCGGACACATGATGGCCGACGCGCCGCTGTCGGCTTTCCGTAAGGTAATGATCAGCGTTCAGGTCAAGAGCGACGCACCGACAGATAAGCTCAAAGAGGTCGAGCGCTTGGCGCTCGCGGGCTGTCCCGGGATCAGTACGCTACGCGCGCCGGTGCCGGTGGAGACGGTGCTCGAGGTGCGGCGC
>DATFQX010000318.1:0-4307 GCA_035263865.1 Xanthobacteraceae bacterium | reverse complement strand
GGGCGCCGGTCAAAGATCGCTCCCTCAGACTCACCATCGATCAGCTCCCTTGGGAACCAAAACATTACCGCCCTTTCAACGAGTCGCGGGGTGTCAGCAAATGTTCTCAAGTGATTACCTCGGGCAGAGAATGTGGCGACGAGGAGGGTACGCCGCCGCTCCAGGATAGTGCGGAGGCTGCAATGCGGGCGCATCGCGATGTTCACCCGCAGCGCCGCTCTATACCGGCACTTCCGCACTCAGAGGGATTCCGGACGCGCCGGCAATGTGGTCCACACGGCAGCTCATGACCCGTTCCGGACGTCATGCTGTGCACGGAGGAGGCTTTCGTTACCTGTCGCCTTTAGGTTGTCTTCCCGTTTTGGTAGAATTATGGCAAGATGGCAGGAGGACGCTTTCGCCTGGTCGGAGATGGTTTGCGGCAGCGCATGGGTTGGGACCAGCACGGAAGTCGCGGCGTAGAGAAGATAGAGACCGCGCGCATTTGGGATGCCGCCCCGGGGGAATGAAATCGTGGTCCTGTGCGGTGCCTTCATTCACCTGCGTTTCTAATTTCGCAGTCTGCTCCGTCTCAGCAAGAGGAGGCGTGCCAATGACGAAGTTCGTTGATGTTCCACTGGTAGACATTGCGACCTTGGCGCGAGGAGGCGTCGATGCGGCGCATGAGTTGCTCGTAGTTGAGCGCGCATGTGCACGCGAAGGGTTTTTCAGGCTTCGAGATAACGCAGGCATCCCTGGGGGTCTCGTCCAGCAGAATTTCGAGCTGGATCGAATCTTATGGGGATCTTTGCCAGAGCAACTTGCAACTCTGGTCACTGATCCGAGCCGTGATCTCTCGGGCCGTGGGATCGAGACGAAAGGCGCAAGGACACTCGATATTCGGGTAACGGAAGGAAAAAACGATATCAGCATGTCGTTCGGTTGGACACGTGAATTCACGGCGGACGAGGCGCACGAGTTCGAGACCCGTTGCAAAGAGGCATTGGGTGTAGTGCCAGCATGGTTCATCGATTTCGTGCGTAAGCCCAACCGCTGGCCTACATGGGTTTCGGGATTTTCTGACGCGAAACTCAGGCTCGTCGAAGCTTGTCGTACCCCGATGCAACTTTTCTGCGGAGCCTTGGAGAGTGTTGCCGGCTTTCCGCGCGGAGAAATCACAGGCATGATCGAGGCCTATAATGTGCGCGCTCGCTCAAATGCGTACCCACCGGTAACAGGGGATATACACGAAGGGCAGCAGCGAGCGGGAAAGCATACGGACTACGGGATCTTGACATTTCTCTTCACGGGCGGTCCGGGACTCATCATTCAGGAAAAAGGCACCGCGCCTCTGGATGACCCTTTGGAGGGCCTCTGGCACCGAGTGCCGCATATCCAAGGAACGGTGATTTGTAACATCGGCGATGTGCTCATGTTGAAATATGGCCTACCCGCGACCCGTCACTGCGTGACGACTGTCGCGGAGAACGCGCGTGAATTGCGTCAATCTATAGCTCTGTTTCTGCATGCAGATTGGTGGGCCAGTGTGCAACCGAGCATGTATGCCGGGGAAGCCCTTTCAAACAGACTGACCGCTGCGTACCGCTATGCGAAGTCGCCAGCGGATTTGAGTGAATGACACTTTCACACGACGAAGACGGATTACGATCATGAGCCGCAAGGTCGGGGGCTACTTGCCCCCAAATTTGGAGGACCGCAACGCGCGCCGAGCACGAGAAGTCCGGTTTTGCTGCTGTAGAGGGGGCCTCCACCGGTACGTTAATGCCAGACGGATGCGGGCTGTTGAGGGTAACCGAGAGTCCGTTGTTGTGAAGGTTTTCGGACGCCGGCCGTCACGAACGCTTCCACACGCACGGCGGCCGGCGTCCGAAAACCTCCAAGGGAGGAAACCGCGGGGAGGGGCACGTATTGGGCGGTGCCGCGTGCTCAGCTATGGGGATTTGGCGGCGGACGGGCAACGGCTAAGGCCGGCGCCGCGATGGAGTAAGCGGTGGCGATGGCGTTGCCGCTGAGATGTGAGGCGTCTTTCTGATCTGCGGGCCGGTGTTGTGGCGGAAGATCGGTGTGGTGAACGCAGCGTTGAAGCGCGCCCCGCTGTGGCCGGCTGAGGAGCGAGCGGACAGACGAACGGCTTTTCGGGTTGGCGGCTGTGAGATTGTCATGAGGTGTCGAACCTGACCTTCGGCGGAAGCGGCGTCGGCCGGTGCTTGGGCTGTTGCCCCGGCAAGAAGGTCTCGATGATGCGCATGCGGCCGCCGCAGCAAGGGCAGAGATGCTCTGGCGGATTTGGCTCTTCGGGCTGAGCGCTTGTCGAAGCCTTTGTGTGGGCGGCCTTGATGGCGTCGATCGGGATGAGCGGCACCGCGAGCATCTCGCGGATACGCGCGATGTTGTTGGCGCGGATTGGGCTGGTCAGCAGGCCGTAGTAACGGATGCGATGGAAGCCTTGTGGCAAGACGTGCATCAGGAAGCGACGGATGAACTCGGGGGTATCGAGCGTCATCACGGCGTATCGCTCCCGACCTTGGACGCGGTAATCCTTCCACTTGAATGTGACGCCGTTGTCATTGAGCGCGAGGAGGCGGCGGTTGGAGATGGCGACGCGATGGGTGTAGCGGGCGAGATAGCGCAAGACTTCCGCGGGTCCCCCGAATGGGCGTTTGCTGTAGACCACCCAGTCACTGTTACGCAGCGGTGCCAAATAGGCGGCGAAGGCTTGCGCATGGGTGAGCGCGGCGTGCTTGCCGAAGAACTGCAGCTGTCCTGCGCAATAAGCGGCATCAAGCTTCTCCAGGAGGAGCCTGCGGAACAGGCGCGAGAGCACGCGCACGGGAAGGAAGAAGCCGGGCCGGCAGGCGATCCAGCGCTCACCATCGAGCGAGATGCCGCCGCCCGGCACGATCATGTGGACGTGCGGATGGTGGGTGAGCGCCGAGCCCCAGGTGTGGAGGACGGAGAGGACGCCGATGCGGGCGCCGAGGTGTTTGGGATCGGCCGCGATGGTGATCAGGGTCTCGGCCGAAGCTTTGAACAGGATGTCGTAGATCACCGCCTTGTTGTGGTAGGCGATGTCGGCGATTTGCGCCGGCAGCGAGAACACGATGTGGAAGTACGGGACAGGCAGTAGCTCGGCCTCGCGCGCGGCGAGCCATTCCCTCGCGGCGGCTCCCTGGCATTTGGGGCAATGGCGATTACGACAGGAGTTGTAGGCGATCTGGGTATGGCCGCACTTGTCGTTCTCGCAGCGCGCGACATGTCCGCCGAGCGCTGCCGTGCGGCAGTTCTCGATCGCCGACATCACCTTGAGCTGGCCGAGGCTGACATGGCCGGCGTTGGCTTGGCGCCACGCCGGTCCATGGCGGCGCAAGATATCCGCAACCTCAAGCTTTGGGCGTGCCACCAGCGCCGCGCGTCAGGCTGGCGGCTCGACCTTGATCTCGTTGTCAGTCTGCTGCTTGGTCGCGTCTTTAGTCTCGTCCTTCTTGGGCCGCAACGGCGTGAGGCGATCGAGCGGGCTCATGACCTCGCGGATCGTGTTGGTGGCAACGCGCGTATAGAGCGCCGTCGTCTCGAGTTTGGCGTGACCGAGCGGACACGAGTCATAATGCACCTCCTCTTAACTCATTGAAAGTCAAAGGTCTGCTGGTCGGGATTTGGTGTTAGCGGAGGGGCTGATCGCTTGCGACCAATAAATCCGGTCAGATCCGCGGTCTTGATCACCCAGGGAGCACCTGGGCAGACCTGCCGGCCCTTGATGTCGCCACGGCGAAGCATGCGCAGCGCCGTCATATTACATACCCCGACGATTTTCGCTGCTGCCTCGAGCGTGATCTCGCCGCGCTCAGCCCATTCGCCGTCGCGGTAGCCTGCAATCTCGTGGTGATTGCGGAAGCCGCGCACGCGCTCCTGCGTCCACGCATTGCCGTATCCTGTCGCGATGCCGATGCGATTGAGCAGGCGTGCAATCTGGCGATCCGGCATCAGTCGAGCCAGCTCGCGCATGAGCGCGATGGTGTCGTCCGGAATGCGCGGGTTGTGCCGACCGGCTGCATTCAGCCGCTGCTTCACCTGCAGCTCAGTATGGTCACCGCTTTGCCAGTGCAGGACGGCGTGAATGATCGCGCCGTCGCGGCGCACGATGACCTCCGAGATCGCAGTGCGCAGAATACGCTTGCGCGTCGCAGCCGTCGCGGCGGGATGCGACCAGGCGCGTTCGAGATCGACACCGAGCGCCATGCGTTGCTGCCGCTCCGGCTCACCAAGCGGCGGCGGACGCCGCGCGATCATGGCCGCGATGTCGCCCTCGA
>DATFQX010000317.1:0-4448 GCA_035263865.1 Xanthobacteraceae bacterium | reverse complement strand
GGATGTGCGAGGTTCGCGACAATTCCTTGTCCAAGCGGATCGGCGACATTCATCATCACAACGGGAATGTTGATCGAAGCACGTTTCGCGGCGAGCGTCGCCTCGTTCGCTGACGTCACGATGACATCCACCTTCAGCCGTACCAGCTCGGCCATGAGATCGGCGTATTGATCGAGCCGTCCCTCGGCAAAGCGACGCTCGATGATGGCGTTCTTGCCTTCGATAAACCCGCTCTCACGCAATCCTTCGAGGAAGGCTTGGCCGGCGGGCTGTGTCGGGATGGTCGGATCGTTCGCCAGGAAACCGACGCGATAGATTTTGCCAGCCTGCTGCGCGCGCGCCACAAGCGGCCAGGCTGCTACCGCGCCGCCGAGCAGCGTTATGAACTCGCGGCGCTTCATTCGATCACGTCGTCAGCGATGGCGAGCACGCCTGGCGGTATCGTGAGGCCGAGCTCCTTCGCTGTCGTCAGGTTGATGACCAGCTCGAATTTGGTGGGCTGCAACACCGGCAGATCGGCCGGCTTCTCGCCCTTGAGAATCCGACCGGCGAGGATTCCAATTTGGTGGTACCCATCCTCTCTTCTGGTGCCATAGCTGATCAGCCCGCCGGCCGCGACGGCATCGCGCCATTCGTAAATCGTGGGAACTGAATAGCGCCTTGCCAAGGCGATGAGCTGATCGCGCCGGTCGTTAAACAAAGCATCGGCGGATATCACGAACGCGCTGGCCCGCAGTTGGACCAGAGTCAGGAAAGCCGCCTCGAAGTCGCGTTCGCTGCTCGCCTTCAAGATGTGGAGTTGTAGCCCCAGCGTCCGCGCCGCTTCTTGTGCTTGAGCCGACTGTGCATCCACGCCCGGCCGGTTTGGATTTACGAGAACGGCGATCGAGGTTGCAGCGGGCACCAGCTCGCGCAGGAGCCCTAGCCGCTTTCCCCCGAGCTCCGCGCCGAGCTGAGTAAAGCCAGTTACGTTTCCGCCTGGCCGGTTGAGGCTCGCAACCAACCTGATCTGCACGGGATCGGCCGCATTTGTGAACACAATTGGAATTATTGCGGTAGCTGATTTCGCCGCCAATGCGGAGGCTGGGCTGCCGCCTGCCGCGATGAGCGATACTTGGCGGCGAATCAAATCAGTGGCCAGGGCGGGCAGCCGATCAAGTTGATAGTCTGCGCCACGATATTCGATCGCAACATTTCGGCCTTCAGTGTAGCCAGCCTCGCTCAGACCCTGCCGGAAAGGAGCCAGGCGGAAAACATCATCGTGATTCCGCGATGCACTGCTAAGAAACCCGATCACCGGCACCGCCGGCTGCTGCGCCTGCGCCGCAAGCGGCCACGCGGCTACGCCGCTGCCTAGAAGTGCGATGAAGTCCCGCCGCCTCATGGGGCTCACCCCCAAGGCCAAGGATTACGGACGAAGTATAGCAGGTCTTGGAGTGGGTCAGTGGCGCGCATCGCAATAAAAAGCGGCCGCAGCAAACGGGCGTTCATGCGAGCCCCATGGTTTCGATGACCGCATGCGCGAGCGGGCTTTCCCGCTCGGCGAGCCCGAACACGATATCGTAATGACTGGTGCTTGGCAGTGGCACGAAGCGGACCGGGCAGCCGCGCGCCATGGCCGCGGCCATGTAGGCTTCACTCTGCCGCTTGAACTCGTGGGTCTCGCTTGGCGCGTAAGAGACGACAAGCGGCACGGCGTGCTCCGGCATGTGCAACAGCGGGGAAAGCGCCGCCACATCGGCAGCACCGAGCTTTAACCATTCGTTCGGATGGCCGAGCCGTACGGGCTCGAGATCATAGAGGCCGCTCAAGAGCGTTGCGCCAGCAATGAGATTGTCCGGAACGCCGAAATCAGCCTGCCAGCCGGGTGCGAGCATCATCGCCGCAAGATGTCCGCCAGCGGAGCTGCCGCTTACATGAATACGCGTAGGATCGCCGCCGAAATCGCGCGCGTGCGCGTGTACCCAAGCGATCGCCGCGCGGCATTGGCGAACCATTTCGGCGAGCGTGACGAGCGGGGCAAGCGCGTAATTCACCGCTACCACGCACGCGCCCGCCTTGGTAAAGCATTCGGCCATGAAGCAGGAATCGGCGCTATCGAGTAAGCGCCAATAGCCGCCGTGAAGAAACACAAAAATCGACGCTGGTCCCCTGGTCGCCACGGGAAAAATGTCGAGCCGCTCCGGCTCGCTCGCGCCATAGGAAACGGAGAGCCGGCACGGCAGGCGCGCACGCATGCGCGCGCTCTCTGACGCATACCGCGCTAGGATGGGCGTGATGTCCGGCACCGTGGCGCGCGCGTTGAGCTGGCGTTCAAGCTCGGCCTGATCGTAGTAGCGGTAGACGAAAGTCATGACAGGCCTCTCGCAAACCTGCGCTCGGCGCGTGAGATGCATCGAGATGAAGATGTCACACGCGGAATTGGCGCGTTGCGATGGTAGTACCACACGGGTGGGCGCTTCCCTCACTGACACGTCGGCTTAGGGGCGCGAACGCCTATCCGCCGCATCCGCTCACCCTGTTGCGCCCCCGCCGCGAGCGGCCAGGCGGACGCCGCGCCGCCGAGCAGCGTGATGAACTTGCGCCTTCTCATGTCGGACATGGGGATTCCTCCCCTGCGGCTGCCAGTTTAACACAAAACGACGTCCGGTTCCTTGGGGCTGACCTGAATCGTTCTGAATCGGTGGAGCAGGTCGCGCGCAATCCGTAGTTCGGCTCACTCGCCGTAGACCAAATCCCCGAAGCGCACCCAGCGCTTGCCGTCGAACCGCATCAGCTGCAGCTGCTGGACCGGATAGTAATCGGTCGGACTGGTGTTGACCTTGATTCCCGGCAGCAGCATCGGCAGTTCGAGGTCGCGCAAGTTCGTCGCCTGGCGCATGATATTCTCGCGCGAGAGATCGTTGCCCGCCTGTTTGAGCACCTGCACCAGGGTGGCCGCAGAGTTGTAGCCGTAGACAAAGCTCGACCGTCGCACATCCTCACCCGGCAGATACTTGCTCATCCAGGCGCGCCAATCTTTCATCCCCGAGTCATTCTCAAAGGCAGGATCGAGCGGGTCCTTGATCCAGGTCGAGGACAACAAACCGATGCTGCTCTCGAGCCCGGCTGGCTGGAGCACAACAGGCACCGAGACTGAGAAACTGTTCATAAAAAAAATCGGCTTCCAGCCGAGGTCACGGACCTTACGGATCGCCTGCACGGCGAACGGCGCGAGGGTGACGGCGATCAGCGCATTGCAGCCGTTCGCCTTGAATTCGACGATCTGCCGGTCAATCGAAGGATCCGTGAATGCGTAGGTCGCTTCCATGACGGTCGCGGCGTATTTGTCGCCCAGCACGTCGCGCACGCCGGCCGTATAGTCGCGGCCAAAGTCGGTATCCTCATGGAGGATACAGATCCTTGCATTTGGGTCCTGCTGGAGAATGTGTCGGGTATAAAGACGCGCCCCCAGTCGGTTGCTCGGAGCGAGGCCGCCGATCGTGTAGGGGGTCTCCTTGTAATTGCCCCAGCGGTAAGCGCCGCTCGCGATGAACAGCTGCGGAATTTTTCGCTCGTTGAGATATTTTGCGACCGAGACCTGAGTGGGCGTCCCAATCGAACCGAAAGTAAAGGCGACGTGGTCCACTTCGACCAGCTTGCGCGTTTCCATGCCGGTTCGCCACAGTAGGAAGCCGTCGTCGACACTGATCAGGTTGATCTTGCGATCATTGATGCCGCCCTGATCGTTGATCATTTGCATGTAAGCCTTCTCGGCCAAACCGATGGACGAGAGCCAGGCGCCCGGACCGGTATAAGGCATCGTCTGGCCGATCTTGATCTCGCTATCGGTCACCCCCGGCGCGTTTTCCGCGGCCGCCGACATCGCCATGGCGCCGCTGAGGAGCAATGAGCCGAACAAAATCCGAAGCACCGTGCTTCCCCTTTCGCCTTCGATATGGCGGGTTGCCTTCAGGCCTTGGCGAAATGCACGCGGGCGGTCCGCAAAAGGCTCGGGAGAAGAGGGGTGGAGGAATCCGATCACCGGCATCGCCGCCTGCTGCGCCCGCGCCGCGAGCGGCCACGTTGCCGCCGCGCCGCTGAGAAGCGATATGAACGTGCGCCGTTTCATGACTGACATGGGTCTGGCCCCACCCCCTGCAGCCGGTTTCACCCCGGACTATTAGATCGGGCCTGCCGCGTCATTCCGGCTTGATGTTGGCTGCCCGAATCACCTTGGCCCATTTCTCGGTTTCCTCCGCGATGAGCTTGCTGAAGTCTGACGGCGAGCCCACGAACGCCGTGCCGCCAAGCTCGGCGAGCCGCGCCTTGATCTTGGGATCAGCGAGGCCGGCGTTGACCTCATTGTTGAGCCGCCCGATGATCTCAGTCGGCGTGTTCTTGGGCGCACCGATTGCAACAAATGCGCTGGCCTCGAAGCCCGGCAGGAAGTCGCCCAATGTCGGCAC
>DATFQX010000316.1:0-7811 GCA_035263865.1 Xanthobacteraceae bacterium | reverse complement strand
CGCCGGGACAAGCTCGTCCGGGATGGGAATGCGCTCTACGATCTCCACGCCCTGACTAACGAGAGAGTCGTATTTCATATCACTCATCGAAACGAACCGATCAATTCGCCGCAGGCCAAGCCAATGGATCACGTCCGGCATAAGTTGCTGGAACCGGGCGTCCTGCACTCCGGCCACGCATTCCGTGCGCTCAAAATAGGCCGCCGCGGTGTCGCCACCCTCCTGGCGCTTGCGGGCATTGTAAACAAGGAACTTCGTGACCTCGCCAAGCGCGCGGCCCTCCTTGCGGTTATAGACGATCACGCCAAGCCCGCCCGATTGCGCCGTTCGCGCACATTCTTCGACCCCGTGGATCAGATACGGCCGACAGGTACAGATGTCGGAGCCAAAGACGTCCGACCCGTTGCACTCGTCATGCACACGGCAAGTGATTTGTGTGCGCGGGTCGTCCAGTTTCTCAACCTCGCCAAAGAGATAAACTGTCGTTCCCCCAATTGGAGGCAGAAAGACTTGCATATCGGGGCGCGTCACCAACTCGGGAAACATCCCCGCGGTCTGTTCGAAGAGGGTGCGGCGCAGATTGGTTTCTATCGTGTCGAAGCGTGCGGCAATGCCGGGGAGGTACCACACCGGATCTATGGCGATCTTGACGACCGAGACGCTCCCATTTTGATGCACCACACGTCCGTCCGCGTGCAGCCGCCCAGCAGACAAGGCAACCCGGATTTCCGGGAGGTCAAGGCGAGCGCGGGTGACTGCAATGCTCGGACGAAGGTCGAGACCATCGGCTATCTCCGACTGGAAGGTCTCCGCGACCAGATGTCCCCAGGGATCCATGGACACAATGCGGCGTGGCTCCATCCATTGCGGAAAAGGGCCGATCTTTGCAGCTGGGTATGTATTTGTCAGATCCGGCCGCCGGATCGGATCGAGCGTACCCGAGGATACTGCAAGCGCTCGGTAGAGCGCGTACGACCCCCCGTGACTGCCAATGACGTTGCGGTCCTGAGGCCGCGAAACCGTGCCGATGATCGGGCCACGCTCGCGCGCGCTCGGCGCCCCCCAATGAATCGGAAAGCGAACTTTGGCGTTAGGGTCCGGATGTGAGGTCAGCCGGATATGATCGATACGGTTTGAGCGGTTCATCAGAGCCTACCCCCAAAATGTTGATAGCCCGCCAAGGCGGGCTCGCTTCGATTTCCCTTAAGCGACAATCGGCGCTCCGACCAAGCGGACCTCAGGTCCCAGCCGCTCGGAGCGTGTAAGCAGGAAATATAGTCCCTCTCGTCTCGGGTATCCAGGGCAGAGCCATGTTTCAAATCGGCTCCGTCTTCCCCAATTGCCGACGTGATGCAACCGATTCCAGTTCGTCACGTCGGTCCCTCGTCCAAACCTTCCTCGAGGTGGGGCATCGCCGTCTGTTGCACCCGCTCCTATGCGCAACAGCGTATCCGCTGCGAATTGATACTGCAGGGGGCCGTCGGATAACCGCAGCAGCCGCATCGTCTTCATCACGTGTCGGGTCCAGCGGCGCTGGGTCGAAGCGCTGTTGGAAGCGCAGAAGTGGCCGACGTGTCGGTTGCACGTTGAGCGCCTCGCGAATCCCGACGTCGCCATGCCGGGCGCGTCACCGGGCCCTCAAGACGTGACGCGAACGGCTATTCGATCGGCCCATATTGATGGGCGAAGCGGACGATGAGATAGCGGAAAAAGCGGTCAGTGGTGAGGCCAAGCGCCCCGAGGCATACGATACCGATGAAGATCTTGTCGGTTGCCATCCACAGCCGCGAGTTGAATATCAGGTAGCCGAGGCCCGAATCCGCCGCGATCATCTCGGCGGACACCACGGTTGCGAACGAATTGCCCATGGCAAGGCGCATACCGGTCAGGATGAACGGCAGCGTCGCCGGCAGCGTCACAAAAATGAATGCCTTGAGGGGAGTGGCGCCAAGGCAGGCCGCGGCGCGCAGCTTGTTCGGGGCGATATGCGAGACCCCGACCATGGTGTTGATCAGCACGATGAAGATCGTCGTATAGATGATGATTAGAACTTTCGACGTTTCTCCGATGCCGAACCAGATGACCACCGGCGTCAGCCATGCCAGCGAGGGCACGAAACGAAAGAACTGCACATAGGGGTCGAAGATCGCGCGGACGATCGGAATTGAGCCCATCAGCAAACCGGCTGGAGCAGCGATCGCGCTGCCGATTAGGAATCCCGAGAGGATGCGTTGCAGGCTAATGCTGACGTGCTCCATCAGTTCGCCGCTTTCCAGCATCTCACCTCCGGTCGACAGCACCAGGAGTGGCGGCGGAAAGAACTGCGGCTTGAAGAACGTTGTGGCGATCAAGTGCCACAACACAATTAACCCGATGATGGAAGCGCTATAAATGAGATGATCGCGCTTAATCCAACCGAGCGGCACGCGCGACGCCGGCGCCATAGCGTCGGCGGGCGTGGCGTCTCTTGCCGGGCTGACCTCGGTCATGGTCAAGCCTCTTCGTTCTCGATCAGCGCGTCGATGCGTTCCCACATCTCGCCGAAGCCGGGACTGCTGCGCCGGCGCGGCCGCGGCAGGTTGACTGGGATAATAGCATCGAGCCGCGACTCCGGCCCCTTGGTCATGACGCCGATGCGATCCGCCAGCAGGACTGCCTCGGTGATATCGTGGGTAATGAACACGATCGTTTTGCCGGTCTTGTGCCAGATGTCCACAAGCTCGCTCTGCATCCGTCCCCGGGTCTGAGCATCGAGCGCGCCGAAAGGCTCGTCCATCAGCAGCACCTTGGGGTCGCTCGCAAGCACGCGGGCAATCTGCACGCGTTGCTTCATGCCACCGGACAATTCGCCGGGATACTTGTTCTCCTGGCCATCGAGATGCACGAGACGAAGGTACTCGCCGGCGACGACATGCCGGCGCTCTTTGGACATGCCCTGCATCCGCAGCCCAAACGCGACGTTGTCGATAGTGCGCAGCCAATTGAAAAGCGCGTCATCGCCCTGAAACACCACCGTGCGATCGATTCCCGGCCCCCGAATCCGTCGTCCGGCGAGGGTGAGCACACCGCTGACCGGCTCCAGGAAACCCGCCATCAGGTTGAGCACGGTGGTTTTCCCGCAGCCGCTCGGCCCGAGCAGACAGAAAAACTCTCCCTCCGTGAGGCCCACGGAAAAGCGCTGCAATACTGACACCGCTTCCACGCCCCGGCGAGCCGCGTAGCGATAGCTGACGTCGCGCGCCACAAGGAATTCTTCTGCCACTGCGCTCCGCGCTCCATTGCCTCCGGATTCGCCGCCGGGCGCGAAACGCCTACCAGCCGACGGCCCGATCCGGCGCAACCTCCTTCATGAGTTGCGGACGCACGAAGTCGTTCCAGTCCGGCATCTTCTTGATGATGCCCTCGCCCAGCGCGACCTCGGCAGCACCACGGAAGTTGCCTAGCACCACGTCTTTGGGCATCTCGACGCGGTACTTCATGCGGCTCATATAGACCTTCATGTCGGCTTCCGGAATCCGGAACGCCTTGCCGGCGACCTTGGCCGCCTCGGCCGCGTTGGTGTTGCAGAAATCCGTCGCTTCTATGAGCGCGCGCGTCGCCGCGGCGGCACGCGGGTGGTCGTCTATCAGTCCTTGAGAGTAATAGTCGTAGGACGTGAGAATGAAAACGCCGTCATCGCCCGATCGCGCCAACACGCGCGCCCCTTGCACGAGCTGCGCCGCCTTGTCGAGCCACGGCTCCCACAGAAAGAAGGCGTCTATGTCGCGGCGTTCGAGCGCGGCCACCATCTCCGGGGCCTGCAGGAACTTCACTTTGATCTTGTCCACCGGCAGATTGTATTTCTTCACATAGCGCATGAAGTAGAGATGTCCGCCGGTGGCGCGTGGATAGGCAACGGTCCTGCCGATCAGGTCTTCCGGCCGCTTGATGTCGTCGCGTCCTGCAAGGCCGATCTGTTGCCCGCTCGTGGACGAGTAGGAGGTCACGTAGAGTTTGCCTCCCTTGTCCCAGCGCGAGAGTCCGCCGAATTCGGTGGTGGCACCGATATCCGAACTGCCGGTGAGAACCGCGTCGAGGGCGACGTTGCCGTCGTCGAAAGGCTTGTAGCTCGTCTCCAGCCCGTACTTTTCAAAGATCTTGCGCTCGGCCGCGACCACGAATGGGACGAAGAGCGCGTCGATTCCGGTAGAGGTTGGCACTTTTTTCAGCGGGGCGCCGTGAGCGACAGCCATTCCCAGCACGTATATGCCGGGCCCCAACGACACAACGAATCCCCGCCGCGTCATTCCCCGCAAATAGGTGTTTTGCTGCATACATTCCTCCTTCCCTTACACCGGTGAATTGTCTAAACACTCGCCATGGCCTCGACGATGCCCAAGCGCGCCGGCACTCGTGCCGCTTAAGCTATGGAGGAACTTCCTCTCCGACACGCGACCGGCGCTGTCACTGGACCACACCTCCAGCCTGCCGCAGGGCGGCCGGCTCCTTGGAGCAGACCTGAATTGTTCTGAATCGAGTTGGACGCCTGACCTCCTCCTCGGCTTCCACCGAAAGGATAGCACACGAGACCCTGGCAGGGGACCGCTGCACTGCGGGATTTTGATCCGGGGTCTATGCCGCTAAGATCCTTTATCGAGCCGCTCGATGCGAAACCAGGCATTCTCGATCAGTTCGTCAATCCGTAACCCCCTTTACTCAATTCCAACCTGAAATTGGTGTGACGTCCGGTTCGTTACCACCAGGTGAGCACGCGAGTGGGTGATGGCGATCGGCAGGCGCGCCTGTCGCCCGGCATGCTCAAGCACCGTATCGGTGCCATGGTCACCTCTGCGCATCGTTCGTCATCATCCTCAAGGTTCTACAGCATCGCCCAACCGCCATCGACAGGAAGATCTACGCCCGTGATTTGGCGTGCGACGTCGCTGGCGAGAAACAGACAGGCATTTGCGACATCCTGGTCGGTCGATATCCGTCGCAAGGCGTAATCAACGGCATGACGCTCCGCGGCTTCTTGCTCACTGATCCCAAGTCGCTTTGCCATTTCGGGCACTACCTTGCTGCGGAACCGAGGGCCGTCCACCATACCCGGCGCGACGCAATTCACATTGACGTTGTAAGAGCCGGCCTCAAGCGCAAACGACTTCGTGATGCCGCGCAATCCCCATTTGGAGGCAGAATAAGCCACACGACCGGCGCGGCCGCGCATGCCGAAGGTGCCGCCCACATTGACGATCTTCCCATAACGCTGCCGCATCATGCCAGGGAGGACCGCACGCATAGTATTGAAGCATCCTGTCATATTGATCTCGAGGACCTCCTCAAACTCCTCGCGCGTCGTTTCCCATCCGGTCTTGCCGATCGGCCCGGATCCACCCGCGATATTGACTAGAATATCGACGCGCCGAAAATTGGCTTGGGCTTGCTCGACGAGCTGTTCGCATTGACGGGCGTCGGTAACGTCGCACTTGACGACGAGAGCCTTTACGTCGCTGGTGCGTGTTTTGCTGGCGACGGATTCTATGGCAGCTATGTCACGGCCGGCGAGCGCGAGGTTGCATCCCTCCGCCGCAAAGGCGAGAGTGATGGCTGAACCCATTCCCTTCGCCGGGCCAGTGATGATGGCCGTGCGTCCGCGCAATCCGAGATCCATCAATTGATGCCCAGTCGAAGAGTGTTCCTGCCTTGAGCTGCCCGCAAGCAACGCCGGGGCTACGCTAGAGGATGATTGCTGCTTGCCACAAATTCTACTGAGTCCGCCGCGCTGCTCAAAACTACACGCATTTCGCAGGGCCTGTCCAAAGCTGCGGAGCTTGTGGCTGTGTAGCCTTTGACAATGACGGTCGGACAAATCGGCATTGGTCTTATACAGTAGGATTTGTTAGTTCTTCCTGACCGGTCCAATTTCGCGGGTCGATCGCATCGGTCCGTGAGAACTAGCTTCACTGAGCATGAGCAATTCGCAGGCCTCCGTCGCCGATCTGGTCATTTCCGGAGCCACAGTTGTGTCCGACACGGCAGTCTTCAAGGCCAGCGTCGCAATCAGCAACGGTAGCGTACTAACAATTGGCGATGCTGGCGCCATGCCTGCCGCGCGGGAGCTGCTCGATGCAACGGGTTTGCATCTCCTGCCGGGCGCGATCGATGTGCACGTACACTTTCGCGAGCCCGGCTACACGCACAAGGAGGATTGGCAGACTGGGACGGCCGCCGCCGCCATGGGCGGCGTGACGACCGTTTTCGACATGCCGAATGTCGATCCGCCGACCGGCACGCCCGAGGCGCTCGCGCTGAAGCAGGAAGCGGCAAAGAAGGCGCATGTCGACTACGGCATCTATGGGCTGCTCGCCGAAGACAATGTCGATCAGCTGGAATCCCTCATCGAAGGCGGAGTGGCTGCGTTCAAGTGCTTCATGGGAAACACGTTCGGCAATCTTCCGTCGCCCTCAACCGGGGCCATGCTCGAGGCGTTCGAAATCATCGCGCAACATGGCATGCGAATTGCTCTCCATGCCGAGACGGCGTCGATCATGGCATGGCGAGAGAAGAGGTTGCAGGCTGCAGGGCGCACCGATCCGCTCGCCCATTTGGCGGCGCGCCCGGCGGTGGTGGCGGTTGAAGCCGTTTCGCGCGCTGCGGTTCTGGCGGAATGGACGGGTGCGCGCATTCACATCCTGCACATTTCCTCGGCAGACGAGTTGCGCCCGTTGCGCGACGCGAAAGCGCGTGGCGTCGATGTGACGGGTGAGACTTGCCCGCACTACCTCTTGTTCGACGAGCGTGCCTATGCCGAGTTGCAGTCGCTCATTCGCGTCAATCCGCCGGTTCGCGAGAAGCGGCACCAGCTCGGTTTATGGGAGGCTCTGCATGATGGCACCATCGACATGATTTCGACCGATCATGCGCCGCATACGCCGGCGGAGAAGTTACGCAACGACATCTGGACGGTGGACTGTGGTTTCCCCGGCGTGGAGACGCAAATGCCGCTCATTCTTACGCAAGTGCGGTCGGGCCGGCTGTCTATCGTCGATTATGTCCGCCTCACTTCGACCAAGCCGGCCAAGGCATTTGGCCTTTATCCTGCGAAGGGCGCGCTCCTTCCCGGCTCCGATGCCGATATCACGCTGGTCGATCTTGACCGCACCCACACTATTCGCGCGGCAGAGCTGAATTCGCGCAGCAAGATCACGCCATTCGAGGGGCATTCCGTCACTGGGCTTCCGATTCACACGCTGGTGCGCGGACGATTTGTCATGCGGGATCGCAAACTCGTCGCCGCAACCAAAGGATGGGGTCAGCCAGTCAACCGAATCCAGCGCATGCCGAAGCCGCAGCCGCGCAATACCGACCAATCGCTAGCTGCCGTGACGCGCGTGCCGCCGCTCGCCGGCGTACACGGCGCCGCTGAATAGCGGGCGTGTGGCGCCAAACGCCGGTAGGCACGGCAATGAATGAGGTCAGCGCGGAGCTTCTGGCGGTCTCCACCAAACGACGTGGGTCGAGCTGGTGTCGGCCATGCTCATGTTGCCGGCACCGGTGAGTCTGGGTCGATCAGCTTCTCCGCCTTGAGGTCAGCCCAGCAGGCCGCGGGAATGCTGGCATTCAGTGACGCGACATTCTCGGTTACTTCGCTGGCCCGCGCGGCTCCGGGAATCACCGAAACAACGATCGGGTGCGCAAGGACGAATTGCAACGCCGCTGCCGGGAGCGAAACGCCGTGCGCCTTGCACACGGCCTCGATGCCGCGAACCCTTGCCTGCACCTCCGGCGAGGCCTTGCCGTAATTGTAGTGGGCGCCGGCGCTCGATCCGGTC
>DATFQX010000315.1:0-2667 GCA_035263865.1 Xanthobacteraceae bacterium | reverse complement strand
TCGGGCGGTACTGGTTGGGGTTGTGGAGACGGCGCGAGCGCCGCTTGCGGGGTAGTCTTCGGACCGGCTCTTGAAGCGCCAACTGTCATTTCCGGTCTCAATGATATCGCAATGGTGAGTGAGGCGATCGAGCAAAGCGGTGGTCATCTTCGCATCGGCAAAAACGCTCGGCCATTCGCCGAAGGCGAGATTTGTCGTGACGATGATCGAGGTACGCTCGTAGAGCCGGCTGATAAGGTGGAACAGGAGCTGACCGCCAGCTTGAGCGAAAGGCAAATAACCGAGCTCATCGAGGATGACGAAGTCCATGCGGGTCAGGTGATCGGCAAGCCGGCCTTGTCGCGCGTTGCGAGCCTCGGTCTCAAGCCGGTTGACGAGATCGACCACGTTGTAGAACCGGCCTCGGGAGCCGGATCGAATGCAACTGCGGGCGATTGCGATCGCCAAGTGGGTTTTGCCAGTGCCCGTCCCGCCGATCAATACTGCGTTGCGCTGCTGGACAAGGAATCCGCCGTCGGCAAGCTCCCGCACGAGAGCCTCGTTGATCGGCGTGCCTTCGAATTGGAAGTCATCGAGATCTTTGGCAAGCGGCAGCTTAGCGATGGTGAGCTGGTATTTGATTGAACGCGCCTGCTTCTCATTTATCTCGGCGGTGAGGAGATCGCCAATGATCCGCTGAGGCTCGTGCTGGCGTTTGACCGCCGTGGTCATGATCTCGTCGAAGGCAGCCTTCATACCGTAGAGCTGAAGTTCGCCCATGAGGTCGAAGAGTTCCGATCGTTCCATCAGATGGTTCTCCTAAGGTTGTCGTAACGCGCACAATCGGCGACGGGGGGATGGCGCAGCGCCAGGGCGGCAGGCGTTAGAATGGTGACCGGGGGGCCGGGATTGCGCTGGCGGGCCAAGATATTGAGGACAACGTCGGCGGAATGGACGCCCTGCGCGATCGCTTCGATGCAGGCCGCCTCGACCGCCGCTAGCCCGTCGGTGAGCACCGCGGTGAGGATGTTGACCATCTGCCGATTGCCATCGTCGGCGCCGGCAAGCTTGCGCCGAATACGCTCCATCGCGGCCGGCAGCACCCAGTCCTTGAAGGGCGCGCCGTTCCGCAAGGCGCCGGGCTTGCGAGCCAGCACGGGTACGTAATGCCAGGGGTCGTAGATCGTCTCGCCACGCCCGAACGAGCGGGGATGCTCGCCGACGATTCCGCCATCCTGGCGGATCACGATTTGATCCGCGTAGGCATGGACCTCAACCGGGCGCCCGACCGCTCTGGCGACGACCGAATACTTGTTGTTGTCGAAGCGCACCAGGCAGGTCTTCGAGACCGACGCCGGTACCGCGTGGAAGCCATCAAAGCGACCCGCATAGGGCACGAGCTTCGGCCGCTCCGCCTCAAATACTTCCCAGATCGTCCGCTCGGTCAGCTCCGGATGGCGGTGCGCCTTGGCGTAGGCGATACACTTGTCGAGCAGCCAAGCATTCATCTCGTCGTAGGTCTTGAACCGTAGCCGTGGCGTGAAGAAGCGCTCGCGGATGAGCCCGACCTGGTTCTCGACCTGGCCCTTCTCCCAGCCTGATGCCGGCGTGCAGGCAATCGGATCGACGAGGTAATGGCTGCACATTTGCAGAAAGCGACGATTATAGAGGCGGTTCTTGCCGACAAAGACCGTCTCCACCGCGGTCTTCATGTTGTCATAGATGCCGCGTCCGCAGGTTCCCTTGAACAGCGCGAAGGCCCGATCGTGCGCGTCGAACACCATCTCCTGCGTCTCGCGAGGGTAGGTGCGCACGAACAGCATCCGGCTGTGGCAGAGCCGGACATGGGCGACCTTCACAATCGTCGTCACGCCGTTTAACACGATGACTTCGTGGCTCCAATCGAACTGGTAGGCTTCCCCAGGCGCAAAGCTCAGCGGCACGTACGCCACGACCGTTGCTTGCCCATGCTGCTTGGCCCATCGCCTCGCGTAGCGGCGCACGGCATCGTAGCTGCCCTCATAGCCACGCCCGCGGAGCTCCTCAAAGATCCGGATCAGCGTCAGCTGCTCGCGACCGGGCTTGGTCGCGTTGAGCTCCAGCAACTCGTCGAGCTCGGCCGTCCACCGCCCGAGCTTCGGCCGCGGCTGAACGATCCGCTCGTACTCGAACGACGTCTCCCCCGAGCGCAACACCTTGCGGACCGTGTTACGAGATACCCCGAGATCCCGGGCGATCTCCTTGATGGTCTTGCCCTTGACGAAATGCTCGCGCCGAATCCGCGCAATGGTCTCCACGATCAGCATCCCCCGGCCTTCCCGCTTCGAATCAAAGCGGGAAGTCTGCAATGACCACACTTCAGGGGGTCAATTTTGGACGCCGATCCCCCGGCTCAGGGGGCGCATTGCCTCACCGAGAATGTTACTGAACAACTCCCTGCCAGTAATTGGGGTGGCGACACCGAATCGGGTCGGTGTCGCCGATGGCGGGAAGAATCAGCATGCGAGCGCGGCGCGAGGCGGTGTTGGCTGTGGCCAAGCGCTACCGGTCGGCAGAGCGATCGGCCAAGGGGCGCATCCTCGACGAGCTATGCGCGACGACGGGTTGGCATCGCAAGCATGCGGTGCGGGCACTTCGGCAACACCAAACTGTCTCAGAAGAGGACGCCGGAGCACCGCGAGAGCGCAA
>DATFQX010000314.1:0-11037 GCA_035263865.1 Xanthobacteraceae bacterium | reverse complement strand
CAATGCCGGTTATCGGCTTTCTTGCCGAGGGCACTCCCGCTTCGGAGCCGGACGCGCTGCCAGCATTTCGCCAGGGCCTTCGCGATGCCGGCTATGTCGAAGGACAGAACGTCCAAATCGATTACCGCTGGAGCGGCGAGCAACGCGATCTGCTGTTGGCGCTGACGGCCGATCTCGTCCGCCGCAAGGTGACCGTGATCTACAGCGCCCGTGGCAGCGCCGTGGCGCAGGCAGCTAAGGCGGCGACCACTACTATTCCGATCGTCTTCACGAACGGTGGCGACCCGGTCAAATTGGGCCTCGTAGCAAGTCTCAATCGTCCCGGCGGTAATGTCACCGGCACCACGTTTTTCTCGAACGTGCTCACGGCAAAGCGGCTGACGCTGCTGCGTGACCTAGTGCCGAGCGCGATGGACGTCGCCGCCTTGCTCAATCCGACCAATGCGAATGTCGATACAGACCGCGGCGAATTGCAGACGGCCGCTCGCGCGCCCGGCTTGCGACTGAAACTGCTGTCTGCGAGCAACGACCAAGAGATCGATGCGGCGTTTGCCGCCATGGCGCAAAATCGACCAGCGGCGCTCTTCATCGCAGCCGACGCGTATTTCTTCGGTCGCAGTGACCGGATAATCGCTCATGTCGCGAGGTTGCGGATACCAGCGATCTATCCGAGACGGGAGCAGGTCGTGGCCGGCGGGTTGGTCAGCTATGCGACCGATACATTGGATTCGTCCCGGGTGGCCGGTACCTATGTTGGACGCATTCTCAAGGGCGAAAGTCCGGGCGATTTGCCGGTCCAGCAGCCGACAAAATTCAAGCTAGTCATCAACCTTAAAACCGCGAAGGTGCTTGGCATCGAGATTCCGCCGACGCTCCTCTCTCTCGCTGATGAGGTAATCGAATGAAGCGGCGCGAAGTTCGTGGCCGCTCGCGGCCCGCGCGCAGCAAGCCGAATTTCCGTAAGGTTTGAGCTGCCCTCGGAGCGTGAAGTAGCCACAGACCGCGCGATGGAAGCGTGGTATCATGCCTCCATTGCATGAATGACCCCCAACCGGAGGGTCACATGGCAAGCCATATCGAACGACGAAAATTCTTAGCCGCGCTCGGCGGCGCGGCGGCGTGGCCCCTCACGGCGCGCGCGCAGCAGCTGGCAGTGCCGGTGGAGCCCAATTGACCATTTCACCGGTGTGATCAAAGCTTCGAGAGTGTTGATCGCGAGTATTTCCGCGATCACCTACAGTCAAATTGATGGCGCCCCTGGATTCAAATGCCGCAAAGAATCGCATCGCTCACGCCATTACAAGATGTACTCGCCCGCATTGATGCACTCGTCAAGCCGGTAGCTGCACAGCGGATTGATGATCTGACGAGTGCGCTCGGCCACATTGTGGCTGAGGATGTTACCGCCGGTCCCCCGCTGCCCATGACGGCAATCGCGTTACGTGATGGTTGGGCCCTCCCTTCCCATCTCACGATCGACGCCGGCTCCTATGCGCCTGTCTCTGTTCCGACCGCCATTCGTCTAGACGTGGGACAAATGCTTCCTACCAATTTCGATAGTGTGGCGCCTCTCGATGCAGTGATTGCGTGCGACGGCGAAACCCAAGTGCTTGCTCAGGTGACGCCCGCTGAAGGCGTTCTGCCGGCTGGTGGCGACGCTCCTGCGGGTATTGTGCTCATTCATGCGGGCGAGAGACTTGATGCGTCTCGTTTCGCACTCCTCGCAGCGCTCGATATCAGGCAAGCAAATGTTCGCGTGCCGCGCCTTAGCCTCACTCGTGCCCACTCTCGACCGGACCGTGTTCTCGATTCCGTGATTGCCTGCATCTCGGATGCAATTGGGCAGGCGGGCGCAGTTCTTACGACCGCGGGTGGATATGACGGGCTGGAGCACGCGCTGAAGCAGACGGATTTTGATGCGCTCGTAGTTGTGGGTGGAACAGGATGCGGGCGAGAGGACAAGGCAGTTGAAACGCTGGTCTGTGTCGGCACCGTGCACGTGCACGGCGTCGGGCTCATCCCTGCAGAAACAACAGCCTTCGGAACCATCGGCCCCCGTCCGGTTTTGCTGCTACCTGGCCGCTTGGACGCGGCGCTCGCGGCCTGGCACGTGCTGGGCCGGGCTATATTGACGAGACTGACAGGACATGCGGAGCCGCCGTGCCTTCGCACCGCAAAGCTCACCCGCAAGGTCTCTTCAAAACCAGGTCTCGCCGAACTCGTGCCGGTGCGGTGCGAAGGTTCGCTTGCTACACCACTGGGCTCTGGCTACCTGCCCATTTCTGCGCTTTGTCGGGCAAACGGGTGGATCCTGATCCCACCCGAAAGCGAAGGCCAGCCAGAGCATAGCGAAGTGGTGGTCAGATCGTGGCCATGAATAATTCCGTGAAAACAGCGAAAACGGCTGGCGTCTCAAATCTCGTTTCCGCGATTCGACGCGCTGCGCGGCAAGAGCAGTTTCTGGAAGTGGTCTCGGCCGACGAGGCGTACTCCCGCTTTACCAGTCGGATCGACCTGTCCCCGGGATCGCAAGAAACTGTCCCGCTTTCCGCTGCGCTCGGCCGTGTGCTCGCCCAGGACGTGATCGCTCTCATAGACGTGCCGCCTTTCGACCGCGCCAATGTGGACGGATTTGCGCTTCGATCGGCCGACACCATTGGCGCCAACGATATTACGCCACGACGACTTCGACTGAATGCGGAAGTCATCGTATGCGGCCATGCACCGACGCTGCAAGTCGATCCCGATTCGGCAACCACGATCGCCACTGGCGGGGTCATTCCACGCGGCGCTGACGCCGTGCTGATGGTCGAGCATACGGAATTGATCGATCACGACGCAGCACCAGCTATCGAGCTGCGCCGTCCGGCGGGCCCCGGGCAGTTTATCTCTTATGCAGGGTCGGACATTGCGCGTGGAGAAGTCGCACTCCGGCGCAAGACGTTCATCTCATCCCGCGAGATCGGGATGCTGGCAGCTTGTGGCATTTCCGAGGTTTTGGTTGTGCGCAAGCCCAAAGTAGCTGTGCTCTCAACCGGGGACGAGCTAGTGGCTCCTGGGGACGCGCTCGGGCCAGCGCAGGTTTACGACAGCAATGGCGCCATTCTTGCGGCCGCAATCGCGGAAGCCAGCGGCGAACCGATCCCGTTCGGAGCATTTGCCGACGACGAGAACGCGCTTGAAGTCGCGCTGCGAGCCGCGATCGCAAGTTGCGATTTGGTCGTCCTCTCCGGTGGAACGTCAAAGGGTGCGGGCGATCTTTCCCATCGCGTCGTTGCAAAGCTCGGCGATCCCGGGGTTCTTGTGCATGGTGTGGCGCTAAAGCCGGGCAAGCCGCTCTGTCTGGCGGTCATTGAAGGCAAGCCAGTCGTCGTATTGCCGGGCTTCCCAACCTCCGCGATCTTCACGTTTCACACCTTCATTGCACCAGTTATTCGTGCGCGTGCTGGTCTCCCCATGCAGGCGCCGCGTGTCATCGAAGCGGACGTGCCGGTGCGGATCAGCTCCGAGCTAGGGCGCAAGGAGTTTGTGCTAGTTGCGCTGGTCGAGGGAACGAACGGTCCCGTCGCATTCCCCATTTCGAAGGGCTCTGGTGCGGTCACCACCTTTTCCCAAGCCGATGGATTTGTTGAGATCGCCCCACTCGCATCAGTACTCGATGCTGGCACGCGAGCTCGCGTGACACTGATTGGGCCAGCAGCTGGCGCGTCCGATCTAGTGATCATGGGGAGCCACGATAGCGCGCTCGATCTCGTAATTGGCGAGATTGCCGAGCGTGGTTTCACCGCGCGAAGTGTTGCGATTGGAAGTCTAGGCGGAGTCGCAGCCGTCGAACGAGGCGAATGCGACCTCGCGCCGGTTCACCTTATCGATCCAAGAAGCGGGCTCTACAATGTCCATCTAGAGCGGCCCGGACTGATATTGGAGAAGGGCTGGAATCGCATGCAGGGCTTCGTTTACCGGCCAAACGATCCGCGATTTGCTGGATGTCCCGCGGCCGACGCAATTCGTATTGCACTTGCCGACGAGGGTTGCCTGATGGTCAATCGTAACGCCGGATCTGGCACCCGCCTGCTCATCGATCGGCTCCTCGCGGGCATGCAGCCAGCAGGCTACAGCAATCAGCCGCGGTCGCATAATGCGGTTGCCGCGGCGGTCATACAGGGCCGCGCGGATTGGGGCGTCGCGATCCGATCGGTAACCACCCTTTATGGACTGGCTTTTCTGCCGATTGCCCCTGAACAATACGACTTCTTGCTGCGGGAAGACCGTCGTAATCGTCCGGCGATGCAGGCTTTCTTGGCCGCATTGCGCAGCGAGGAGCTACGCCGGCGCATTCAAGCCACGCATATGGAGCCTGAAAGGGATTGAGCGGGAGCAAGGCCTTATGCAATTTTGTGCTGCTGCCAAGAATTGCAACTTTATTTGGAGCACTGCATGACCCGGATTAGCAAGTTCGTCGCGATCGTTCTCGCATTCTTTCAATCCTCGGGGCTCCCTTCGCAGCCGGCCAGGAAAAAGCCATTACCGTCTTCGCCGCTGCTTCGATGAAGAACGCGCTTGACGACATCAATGCCGCGTTCATGAAACGCACCGGTATCAAAGTGTCTGCGAGCTATGCCGCAAGCTCGGCTTTGATGAAACAGACTGAGGAGGGAGCACCGACTGATGTTTTCGCCTCCGCGGACCTCGACTGGATGGACTACGGCTCGCAGAAAAAGGTCATCAAGGATGCGACGCGTGTTAACCTGCTGGGTAACCAGCTTGTGTTGATCGAGCCTAAGGATTCCAACGGCATCGAAACACTGTTTTGAAGCAGTAGGAAGGTTCCATGAAACTCAGTGCTCGCAATCAACTTAAAGGTAAGATCGTCGAGGTCAAACGAGGCGCGACAACTGCACATGTGCGCATCGACATTGGTGGACAGATCGTGACCGCGTCGATCACGAACGAGTCCGCCGACGAAATGAAGCTCGCGACCGGTGAAACCGCCTACGCGATCATTAAAGCCAGCAGCGTGATGGTGGCGGTAGACTGAGCGATGCTGAACCGCCGCACGTTGGTGGCAGGATTGTCCGCTGCGACACTGGCGCCGCGTGCGACACGCGCTGCCACCGTCAACGATGCGGCAGGTCGCGCAGTCCCGATCCTCCAGCGCGTCGCGCGGGTTTTTCCCGCCGGGCCGCCCGCGGCCATTCTGCTCTACACTCTCGCGCCGGACCTGCTGATCGGCTGGCCGCGCCCCAATCGGGCGGAAGAGTGCGAGTACATGCTGCCCGACGTCTGTACCCGGCCGGAGGTCGGGCGCATCACCGGTCGCGGCAACACGGCCAGCCTTGAAGTCGTACTGGCGCTCAAACCCGATCTGATCCTCGATGTCGGCGCGACCGCGCCGACGTTCATCTCGCTCGCATCACGGGTGCAGGAGCAGACCGGGATTCCATACGCTCTGCTCGATGGCCGGTTCGACGCAATCGTGCCGACCTATCGAACGCTCGGCGCGCTGACACACCGAAGCGAGGGCGCAGAGAGCTTGGCGCAATACGCCGAAGATACGATGACCACGATCAAGGGACGGATTGCTGGCACCCCGGCCGAACAGAGGCCGAAAGTGTACTACGCCCGCGGGCCGCGCGGCCTGGAGACCGGGCTCGCGGGATCGATCAACGTCGAGACCATCGAATTCATGGGCGTGCGAAACGTGGCGAGCGAACGGCCTGGTGGGTTGGCTGTTGTCTCGATCGAGCAAGTACTGCTCTGGAATCCGGACGTGATTATCACGATCGATCGCGACTTTGCGGCCGGCGTATTTCACGATCCGCTGTGGAACGCCGTAAAGGCCGTGCGGGACGGCCGCGTGCACCTTTCGCCGAAGGTGCCGTTCGGCTGGGTCGACTTTCCGCCATCGGTCAACCGGCTCATCGGCCTATGGTGGCTCGCCAAAATCATCTATCCAGAGCTTTTTCCGGAAGACCTCAGGGAGCTGACCCGCGACTTCTACACGCGGTTCTATCATCGCACGCCGACCGACGCGCAGATCGAGCATGTGCTTGCGGGGCGGGGCTGATAGCCTCTCTTCATGAGCCGCTCTGCCGCACCGGGATTTGCCGTCGCGCTGGCGGCGCTGATCATCGGTGTCTTGATTGCATTCACGGTTGGCCGTTATCCGATCGCGCTATCCGATCTGTTCAGCGTGTTTCTTGGCAAGCTCAGCGGACGCCCTCCTGATCTGCCGCCGATCGTGGAGAATGTGATCTGGCAGGTTCGCGGTCCGCGCGTCGTCGCGGCGGCGTTGGTGGGTGCGGCGCTTGCAGTCGCCGGCACGGCCTTTCAAGGATTGTTTCGCAATCCGCTCGTATCACCCGACATTTTGGGAGCCTCCTCAGGAGCGGCTCTTGGCGCGGTTCTAGGCATCTTCTTCTCGCTCGGCGTGTTCGCAATTCAGAGTCTCGCCTTCGCCGGCGGCTTGCTCGCGGTCGCAGCGGTTTATCTGATCGGCTCTGCCGTGCGGTCGCGTGACCCTGTACTGGTTCTGGTGCTCACTGGCGTGGTGATTGGCGCGTTGCTCGGCGCGGGTGTCGGCCTGGTGAAATATCTGGCGGATCCCTACAACCAGCTTCCCGCAATGACGTTCTGGCTGCTTGGCAGTCTCGCCGCAACGACGCTCTCCGATCTGCTTCCGCTCTTCGGCCCGGTGGCGGCCGGCACGCTCGTTTTGATTGCGTTGCGCTGGCGCATGAACGTGATGTCGCTGCCAGACGAGGAGGCTCGCGCGCTTGGCGTGCCCACCGGTCCTCTGCGCGTCGTCATCGTGGCCGCCGCAACACTCGTCACCTCGGCGAGCGTTGCCACGGCCGGCATTATCGGATGGGTCGGCCTCGTTGTACCGCACATGGCGCGTTCGCTGGTCGGACCGGATTTCGCGCGGCTCATTCCGGCGGCGGCTCTGCTCGGCGGTGGTTTCCTGTTGGTGATCGACACAGTGGCGCGCAATAGTGCCGCCATCGAAATCCCGCTCGGCATTCTGACCGCTGTGGTAGGCACGCCGTTCTTCATCTGGCTGCTCACCAGCGTCTCGCGGACATGGTCATGAAGCTGGAAGGTCACGCGCTATCGATCGGTTACACTGATCGCCTCGTCGGCCACGACCTCGACGTTGGCGTGGAAACCGGGGAAGTGCTGGCGCTGCTTGGGCCGAATGGCAGCGGCAAAACAACGCTGCTCAAAACGCTGCTCGGCCTGCTTGCTCCAAAAGGCGGCGACGTCCAACTCGATGGGCAAACACTGAAATACTATAGCAGCCGGGATCGTGCGCGCCTCATGGCCTATGTGCCGCAATCCCATCAGGCGACGTTCGCATTCACGGTCGAGACGGTCGTGCTCATGGGCCGGATCGCCCACGGCAATCTGTTCAGCCGGCCGACCGCGGCCGACCGTGCGGTTGCGGGCCAATCGCTGGAACGATTTGGCATCGCGCATCTCCGCGATCGGCCCTACACCATGATCTCAGGCGGCGAGCGTCAGCTCACCCTGCTGGCGCGCGCGCTGGCACAGGAGCCGCAGTTCGTCGTGCTTGACGAACCGACCGCCAGCCTTGATTTCGGAAATCAGGGCAAGGTGATGCGGGAAATCCGGTCCCTGGCCGCCTCGGGCCACGGGGTCCTCTTCACAACGCACGACCCGAACCATGCCATGCGTGCTGCCGATCGCGCGTACTTGTTGCGTGACGGCGCAAAAATCGCCGAGGGCGCGGTCGGCGCCGTGCTCAACCGCGAGCAGTTGATGGCGCTCTACGACGCGCCGGTCGAAAAGATTACAGACGCGACGGCAGGTGTGAGCGCGTTCCTGCCTGGGTGAAAACCGCACGTCCGGTTCTAGCAGGTACCTCTCAGACATCGCGACGTGATCCCGCTAGGTCAGCTTATGAGGTCCAAGCGGTCGTGCGGCGCACGGCAGGAGACTGATGCGCCTCGGCCTCTCGGCCGTCGTCCTCTGACAATGTGCGGGCGCCTGTGGCACAACGCCCGTGCCGTGGGAATGCCCGCTAACGATGGGACGCCGCGCGGCTGGTTCAGCCTGATCACCCCCGTTGGTGGGGAGCTCCAAATAGAGCATTGCGCCCTGACCTACGACCACGCCAGCTCGGCCGAATCCATGTTGCGTCACGGCCTCCCGCCGGAATACCGCATGACCCTTTCGACCGGCATTTGGCCCAGCTGCGATACGTTGCCTTACCCAGAAATCCGCGATCGCGGAGTGCCGCTTGTTCCCGGCGCGTATCTTTGGAGGCCGGTCAAGCCCTCGCGCCAGCGGCGTCGCGGCCAACCGATCGCGGCCGCTTTACTGTGGCCATCCAAAAAGCCTGGCGCACGACGACTTGACGCGCGCAAGTTCAAAGATCCGGATGTGACCGCCGGAAATGAAGCGCGGGCGAAGGTCCCATTACTGGCGCTCAAAACGCTTTGGTTCAATACAGGCACTTTGTGCAACATAACTTGCCGTAACTGCTACATCGAATCGAGTTCCAAGAACGACCGGCTCGTGTACCTCGGCATCAACGATATCCGCCCCTACCTCGATGAAATCTCGCGCGACGGCCTCGGAACCGAGGAGATCGGTTTTACGGGCGGCGAGCCGTTCATGAACCCCAACATCATTGCGCTGCTTGAAGAACTGCCCACCCCGCGATACAGGAACATAAAGAGGAGAGCACCATGCCGACCCGCCGAAGCCTGCTCGTCTTGGCCGCGACTGTTGCCCTCATCGCCGCCGGGCCCGTAGGCGCGCGGGACAAGTCCATCGTGGTCGCCTCCACCACTTCGACGGAGGACTCCGGCCTGTTCGGCCACATCCTGCCGCTGTTCAAAGCCAAGACCGGCATCGACGTTAAAGTCGTCGCCAAGGGTACCGGCCAGGCGCTCAACATCGCGCGCCGCGGCGATGCCGACGTGGTTTTCGTGCATGCCAGGGAGGCGGAGGAGAAATTCATTGCGGAAGGTTTTGGCGTGAAGCGCTATTCCGTGATGTACAACGATTTTATCATCGTCGGACCGAAGGACGATCCCGCCAGCATCAAGGGAGCAAGGAACGTCGCCTTTGCGCTGCAAGCCATTAAGGCTAAGGGTGCACCCTTCATCTCGCGCGGCGACAACTCTGGCACACATATTGCGGAAATCAATCTCTGGAAGAGCATCGGCATCGACATCAAGAAGGAGGCTGGGCCGTGGTACAAATCGATCGGGCAGGGCATGGGTGCGGCGCTCAACATAGCAGCAGCCAGCGGAGCCTATGTTATGTCTGACCGCGGCACGTGGATTTCGTTCCAGAACAAGGGTGACCTCATCATCGCGGTGCAGGGCGACAAACTGCTGTTCAACCAGTACGGGGTCATCCTAGTAAACCCTGCCAAGCATCCGCATGTGAAGAAGGAGTTTGGCCAGCAATTCATCGATTGGCTCATTTCGGACGAAGGCCAGAAGGCAATCGCCGATTACAAGGTCAACGGCGAGCAGCTGTTCTGGCCTCAACGCGAATAACCCGAGAGCGTGATGATTGCACGGATTGACGCGCGCGTCGCCGAAGGAAAAGCTGTCATTTTTCTGACTTATCACTGCACCAATGCGCGCGCATCGCGCAAGATGTGGCATGAAAATCAGCGCGCGCAATCGCCTGAAGGACAGGATTGTCGATGTCAAGGAAGGCGCCAGCCCCGCGCCACGCCGGAATATCTCGCCCAGTTCGTCAAGAGCGAGATCGAAATGTGGGCAGCCCCGATCAAGGCCAGCGGGGTGACCGTGGATTGACGGCCTCCAGCATCGAGTCCGTGGCTTGCCCGGCTTATCCCAGCTCGATTTCGCCGTTGATCTCGTGGGACAAGCCGATGCCGCCGAGCGTTACCGTCGCGCGGGCGGGGAAGGTCTCATTGCCCTTGAGCCGGCCCTCCACAAGGGCCTGGCGGACCGCCTTTTCGATCTCGCGCTGGGCGGTCACGCCGAGCGCCTTGAGAAACTTCCGAATGCTGGCGTTGAAGACGTCTTCGTTCATGGCCACCTCCTTGCACCTGTCCCAGCGGGCACGACCGTAGCCTGCCCTGTGGTGTACCACCTCCGACCGCCATCACCAGCCCTTGCCCGCGTGGCGCTGGCTGGCGGCCGCTCCTTCCGCAGGACCATATCACCGCGATCTCGACAAACTGCCGCCCCTCATGCAGGGCCGTCGTGACTTGCAGCTTGATGTTACCCGCCTCAGTAAACTTGCAGGCATTGCTCAAGAGATTCCGAATAATTTGCCGCAGCCGCATCGCATCGGCTTCGATCGGTGGAAGATCAGGTGGGCATTCGACGGCTAAATGTTCTTGTTCCGCTCCGCGAGCGGACGCGCGGTTTCGATGACGTTGGCAATCAACGGTAAAATGCTAACGCACTCCAGATGGAGTTCTAGCTTGCCGGCTTCGATCTTCGATAGGTCAAGGACCTGATTGATCAGCCCGAGCAGATGCGTGCCCGCGTTTTGCACGCGCCGCAGTGGCTCTAACGCTTTTTCAGTTCCAAAGCGCGCCACATCGCTCACCAGCATATCGGTAAGGCCGATGATAGCGTTCAACGGCGTGCGCAACTCATGGCTCATGTTGGCGACGAACTGTGATTTGTGCTTGCTTGCAGTTTCGAGTTGCCGGCTTTTTTTCTCGATCTCGCTGAACAGCCGGGCGTTCTGGATGGCGAGTACGGATTGCGCGGCGAAGGTCTGCAACAGCTCTATTTTTCCGGAATTCTCCCGGCGCCTTTCGCCGCACCACGACCGCGCCCACGATGCGATCCGCGGCGAGCAGCGGCACCGCAAGCCGCGCGAGATAGCCGGCCTGCAGCATGATATCGCGAGCCACCGACGGCGATTGCGGCTGCAGGGCCTTATCTTGGAGAGCGGCCCGGGCACCCCGCCGCAGCCCTTCGGCTTTGCCGAATACCTCGAAGGCGTAGTCGCCGGATGGATCGGCTTTGGGCGTGGACGTGCCGAGCTTGACCTCCGGTTCGAGCATTC
>DATFQX010000313.1:0-3035 GCA_035263865.1 Xanthobacteraceae bacterium | reverse complement strand
GAGAGCCCACTACACCAGCCTGTCATCATTTCTCTTGACGATGACGGCCGGTAAATCATCAGTTCCACCGACGGCTTGCGGTCGAGCGCCGAAAACGATACGCGCCGGAATTGAAGCTCCCACCATCAGCAGTCGGGAGTAGCTGAACATGTCCCACTTAATTCAATTCGCACACCGATTTATAGGATGATAACAGTCAGCTTTCGGCTTTGACCTTTCAACGACTGCGTCCTTGGCTTTGAGGCTCAGGACCCGCTGTCTCGTTCTTGCCGCCGTCGATGACCCGTAAGCGTGGTTGCGGCGCCGGCGGCTCTTTGGGCACATCATTATCAGCCCACTCCGGACAGGCGTCTGACGGACAGTTCATGAACCATCTGCGCTCACCAAACTGCGGCTGCTGCACGATCATCCAGCCGCACCGATCAAGCGCGATGGCGAACTCGTCTGCCGCAGGGCTCATAAGTAAAGTAAGCGCTTCGATGTCTTCTGCGCGCAGCGTTGGTCGACACCTAGCCATTGTCGCTCCTGCATCGCAAAGGTTATTCGTCCCTCCCAAGGCGGAGAGGGGCCGGGCTCAAGTATCCTTGATCGCTTCTAGTTCCCGATTGGTTAATGCAACAGGCCACCTGTCAGTTCCCACAAATGGACCAGTGCCGGTGCCGGACGACGCCATATTGATTTTGCGGGGATGGGCTTTGGCATAAGCGATGAAGTCGGGAACCGTCTTGGCCGGAACCGACGGGTTCACCACCATGGCGCCTCGTTCATGCGCAGCATTTGGTACGTGTCGAAATTGGTTTGTGCTCGTCCTTGCCATCTCCGGAGGCCGACGAGACCGTTTTGTGAAAAGTCTACGGAGGGCTACGATGACTGATGCCCATCGGATAGGCCGAACCTCCCATGGGGGTACGAGCGTAGAGAGTGAGCAAAAACGTAACATGGCCGGATTTGCCGCTCGCAGCGTGGAGCGAAACTTGTGACACGCTGCATCTGTGGACGCAGATCGTGGGCAAGGTGCGCATCGCGCTTACTCCGCTCATCAATCATTGGTGGAACGCAACCCTTTTCGTGACTGCGCGCGGGCTTACTGCGCCAGCGATGCCCTATGCCGGGCGAACGGTCGATATTATCTTTGACTTCATCGATCATCGGCTGATTATCGAAACAAGCGATTGTAATGTAGAAAGCTTACCGCTCAAAGCGATGGCGGTAGCCGATTTCTATAACGAATTCAGGCAGCGGCTACGCCGTCTTGGCATCGACATTCATATCTGGACCATGCCGAGCGAAATCGAAAACGCGATCCCATTCGATCAGGACCATGTCCACGCTCAATATGATCCGGTCTACGCGCAAAAGTTCTGGCTGGCCTTGGTACAGGCCAGCCGCGTCATGAATGAATTTCGTGCACGCTTCATCGGCAAGGCGAGCCCTGTGCATTTTTTCTGGGGTAGTTTCGACTTGGCAGTGACACGCTTTTCCGGCCGCACCGCGCCCCCGCCGAAAGCGATCACACCCAATGTCGCGAACTGGGTGATCGCGGAAGCCTATTCGCATGAAGTGTCGAGTTGCGGCTTTTGGCCCGGTAATGGTGGTTACGGCCGTGCGGCGTTCTTTGTCTACGCTTATCCGGAACCCGCCGGCTACGGCGACACACATCTCTCGACTGCCGAAGCCTTCTACGACACGGGGCTCGGCCAATTCATTCTGCCCTACGACGCCGTATGCCGGTCAAGCGACCCCGACAAGCTCCTACTCGGATTTCTGCAGGAAACTTACGTAGCTGCGGCGGAGCTGGCGAAATGGGATCGCAAGGCGCTGGAGCGGGAGCGCGCCATACGCTAGCGGATGCCGCATATCCAAGGTTCAAGCGATTGCGGATTGACGAACCGGACTATCGACATCGCCGCCTGCTGCGCGCGCACCGCGAACGGCCATGCCGCCGCCGCGCCACCGAGTAGCGATAGGAACTCGCGCCGTTTCACTCGATCACCTCGTCAGCGGCTACGAGCAGCTTGTCGGGCACAGTGAGGCCGAGCATCCTGGCCGTCTGAACGTTGATGACGAGCTCGAATTTGCTTGCCTGCACCACCGGCAGATCCGCCGGCTTGGCACCCTTCAGAATGCGGCCGGTGTAAATGCCGATTTGACGGTATGCATCCGCAATATCGGTTCCGTAGCTCATTAATCCGCCGACTTCGGCGGCCTCACGCAGCGCATAACTCGCGGGGAGGCGGTGGAATGTCGCTAGTTGGACCAGCTGGACATACCGGCCAGTCAGAACAGGCGAGGCGCTGACGAACAGGGCATCGGGCCGCAAGCTTTCGATTTTCTCGAATGCTGCATTGATCGCGCCGCTGTTGTCGGCGTTCAGAACCTCGATCTGCAAGCCCATGCCGGCCGCAGCAGCTTGCACCTCCTCCAATGTTGACTTGGTATTCGCAGTATCGGCCGTACTGACGAGAACGGCAACGCGAACGGCCCTGGGCACCAGCTCATGGAGGAGACTAAGCCGCTTTGCCGCCAACTCCGTATTAAAGAGATTGATCCCTGTCAGGTTGCCGTCGGGTCTTGCGAGGCTCGATACCAGACCAAGGCTGACGGGGTCTTGGGACACGATGAAAAGGGTGGGAATCGTAGTGGTTGCAGCTCTAGCGGCGAACGCAGCGGGGGGCCCGCCAGTCGAGATCAGCGCGACCCCCCGGTGCACGAGATCGGCAGCCAATTCCGCTAATCGATCGCTTCGGTTCTCCGCAAAACGGTACAGGATCGATAGATTGTCACCCTCAACAAAGCCGGTTTCCTTCAGGACCTGATGGAATGCGCGCAGGCGAAGTCCTAGCGCGTCGCGCGACCTAACGTCGAGGAAGCCGATCACCGGCATCGCAGTCTGCTGCGCGCGCGCAGCAGGCGGCCACGCCGCCGCGCCGCTCAGGAGCGTGATGAACTCGCGCCTCCTCATTCGATCACCTCGTCGGCACGCGCGAGCAGCATGGGCGGAATTTCAAGGCCGATCGCGCGGGCGGTCGGCAGAT
>DATFQX010000312.1:0-18377 GCA_035263865.1 Xanthobacteraceae bacterium | reverse complement strand
TATCCGCCCTACGCCTCGCTCAGCGACGACGAAATCAAGGCAATGGCTGCCGTCCTGCGCACGACCGTGCTTGCCGAGCGGTTTTCCGTCACGGCCGCGGCGTGAGGAAGACCTGCGGAGTCAAGGACACTGCGCGCCGGTATCGATCCACCGGATAATTTGGAGACATTGCAAAAAAGAGCCCGACCGGGGCAGGCAGTCGGGCGAGAAATTCTGACCGCAGATGGCTCTGAGATGGCATTTAGCCGCGGCCAGCATTCACATCATGTCAACGCGCCCGTCAAAATTGGGTTCCGGCGATTCAGAATCGGGTTCCAGCGGTTGACGATCGAGCAGAGCCCCGCGACTCCCATCGCCGCCGCACCTCGCTGCAGTCGCCGAGCCAAGTAGAATCGCAATGCGCGCGGAACTCTCCTCACGGTTCCCGGTTATTTGCCTGAGGGATGAATGGAACCGGGACACGCCCGGCAGTTCATCCCAAAGGCCGCTCGGCCAAGCTCCCGAGCGGCCTTTGTATTGGCCCGCGCAGCAAGCCGTATACTTCGTAGCGGCCTTCGTTTGGCCCACGGCCGGCTTCCGTCACTCCACCTGGATATTGGCTGCCCGGATCACCTTGCCCCACTTCTCGGTTTCCTCGGCGATGAATGTCCCGAACGCGGCTGATGTCATCGGCGCCGGGTCGATGCCCAAGCCGGCCAGCCGCGCCTTGATACTCGGATCGGCCGCAACCGCGTTGATCGCTTTGTTGAGCGTCTCGACCACCTCGGCAGGTGTCTCTTTGGGCGCGCCCACACCATACCATTGGCTCGCCTCGTAGCCGGGCACGAATTCGCCAAGCGTCGGAATGTCCGGCAGCGCATCCGAACGGGTTGCAGTCGTCACGGCGAGCGCGCGCAGCATGCCGCTTCGCACATACTGGATGCACGTCGAGATCGTGCCGAAAACGACCTGCACCTGCCCGGCGAGCAAATCGGTAACGTAGCCGCCGCGATAGGGAACGTGGACCAGGTTGACGCCGGTCATCATCTTGAACAGTTCGCCAAAGACATGGGACACGGAGCCGCTGCCGGACGAACCCATATTGATCTTGCCCGAATTCGCCTTGGCGTGTGCGATGAATTCGCCGACCGTTTTGGCGGGAACGGACGGATTGACCACCATGAGATAAGGGCCGCCGCCGATGCTCGCGACCGGCGCAACGTCGTGGATAAAATCGAAATTGAGCCGCTTGTAGAGCGTCGCGTTCACCGCGTTCGACAGGCTGGCAAGCACGAGCGTGTAGCCGTCAGGGGTTGCCCTCACGACGGATTCGGTGCCGATATTGCCGCCGGCGCCCGTTCGGTTCTCGATCACGATGGGCTGCCGCAGCCGCTCCGATAGCGATTGCCCGATGAGGCGCGCGACGGTGTCGGTGGCCTGGCCGGCAGGAAAGGGGACGATGATCCGGACCGGCCGCGACGGATAGGCTTGCGCCCAAGTGATTCGCGCGGCCGCCGGCGGCGCGGCACTTCCGGCGAGGAGACGCAGAACGGCGCGGCGGGGAAACCTCATGAGGACCCTTGAACCGGCTCCGCAAGCGAGATTAGAGCGTATTGAGATGAAGTGGAATCAGCGCCCGCGACAAACTGGGTTTTTATCCTCCCCTTTACGGAGAGGGCGAACCCCCGGTCTCACCGCCAAGTCGGCCAGGCACCGATCGCGGCATAGGGCGCATGGGCATGGATGAACCGAGGTTCCCTCGCAGGTTTGCGCCATCGCGGGCGAACCTTAATGGGGGCGCTGATCTGTCGACGCCTGCCGCTGGCGCACCGGCAAGCGATGACGACATTGACGAAATCAAGAGCGCCGTGCTCGCCAAGCTGGCGCTGGACCTGGGCAAGGATGCATCTGCGGCTACGGACCGAGACTGGTTCGTCGCGGCCGCGCTGACTATTCGAGATCGCATTGTCCATCGATGGCTCGCGGTCGATCGCGCCAGCCACGCCCAGGGCCGCAAGCGCGTCTACTATCTGTCGCTGGAGTTTCTCATCGGGCGACTTTTCGCCGATGTGCTCTGCAACATGGGTTTGACCGAGATCTTTCGGGCGGCGATCGGAGATCTCGGTGTCGATCTAAACCGGCTGCGCGCCGCTGAGCCGGACGCGGCCCTCGGCCATGGCGGCCTTGGTCGGCTCGCTGCCTGTTTTATGGAGAGCATGGCGAGCCTCGGAATTCCTGCCTACGGCTACGGGATTCGCTATGACCACGGACTGTTCCGCCAAGTCATCAGAGACGGTTGGCAGCAGGAATATCCTGAGGAATGGCTGTCGTTCGGAAACCCTTGGGAGTTCGCGCGGCCGGAAATGATCTACGACGTCCACTTCGGCGGTTGGGTGGAGACGATGATTTTGCCGACTGGGGTCACACGCTCGCTCTGGCACCCCGCCGAGACCATCGAGGCCGTCGCATATGATATCCCGATCGTGGGGTGGCGCAGCCGGCACGTAAATCACTTGCGCTTGTGGTCTGCGCGAGCCGCCGATCCTTTGCGCCTCGATGCGTTCAACATGGGCGATCACGTCGGCGCGTTGTCGGAGCAGGTGCGCGCCGAAGCCATCTCCAAGATCCTCTATCCCAGCGATTCGACCGTGGCCGGCCAAGAGCTTCGCCTGCGCCAGGAATATTTCTTTGTTTCAGCCTCGCTGCTGGACCTGGTGCAACGCCATTTCCGGGCCGATGGAAACCTCCACTTCCTGCCGCTTCGATCGGCAATTCATCTCAATGACACGCATCCGAGCATCGCAATTCCGGAACTCATGCGCATCCTCGTCGACCTTCACGGCCTGCCGTGGGACGAGGCGTGGCGGATCACGGTCGGCACATTCTCCTACACCAACCATACGCTCTTGCCTGAAGCGCTTGAGTCCTGGCCGATCGATTTGTTCGGGCGCGTTCTGCCGCGGCACCTGGAGATCATCTACCGCATCAATATGGAGCATCTTGCGGCGGCAAAAGCGAAAAATCCGTCCGCTTCCGACTCGCTCGAATCGATTTCATTGATCGACGAACGTAATGGCCGAAAATTGAGAATGGGACACCTTGCCTTTGTCGGCTCCCATCGCGTCAACGGCGTGTCAGCGCTTCACACCGACCTGATGCGCAAGACCGTGTTCCGTGACCTCCACGCGCTGTATCCCGACCGGATCGTCAACAAAACCAATGGAATCACGTTCCGGCGCTGGTTGCTGCAGTCCAATCCCGATCTCACCAGGCTCCTTTGTGAGGTGTGCGGCGATGCCGTTCTCGATGATCCCGCCCAGCTGGTCCGTCTTGCCGACCACGCCGAGGATCGCGGGATTCAGGAACGGGTCAGAGCCGCCAAGCGCGCCAACAAGGTGGCGCTCACGGGTCTGATCGGCGAACGCCTCGATCTGCGTGTGGACCCGGATGCGCTATTCGATGTGCAGATCAAGCGCATCCATGAATACAAGCGCCAATTGCTGAACGTGCTCGAGACGGTCGCGCTCTATCAGGCGATCAGGGCCGAGCCTGCCCGCGATTGGGTCCCGCGGGTGAAGATATTTGCCGGAAAGGCTGCAGCAAACTATGCCCAGGCAAAGTTGATCATCAAGCTCATCAACGATGTGGCCAAGGTCATTAATGGCGATCCAGTCGTTCGCGATGTTCTGCGGGTGGTGTTCCTGCCCGATTACAACGTCAGCTTGGCAAAGCGGATCATTCCCGCGGCCGACCTATCCGAGCAGATTTCGACGGCTGGAATGGAGGCTTCCGGCACCGGCAACATGAAGCTTGCCTTGAACGGCGCGCTCACGATCGGCACGCTCGATGGCGCGAATATCGAGATTCGCGATCACGTTGGCGCAGAGAATATCTTCATCTTCGGCTTGCGGGCCGACGAGGTCGAGGAGCGTCGGCGCGCAGGCCTGCAACCAAGTTCAGCAATTGCAGCATCTCCCCACCTCGCGCAGGCCATCGAGGCGATCGGGACCGGCGCTTTTTCACCCGACAATGTCGACCGATTCGCCGCGCTCATGAACGCGCTACGGGCTGCCGATTACTATATGGTCACAGCCGATTTCGATGCCTATTGCGCAACGCAGAGACGCGTCGAAAAGCTGTGGCTGTCGCCCTTTGATTGGATGCGCGCGAGCATGCTCAACATCGCGCGAATGGCGTGGTTCTCCTCCGACCGGACCGTCAGCGAGTATGCCCAAGACATTTGGAACGTACCCTTTGAACTTCCCTCCAATCGAGAGCAGGAACCAACGTCGTAGCGAGGCGTGCCTAAATGCCGAGCCGCTTGAGAAGTCCGAGCTTCTCGGCAAGCAGCCGCTCCGCAGCGGCGTGCAAATACCCCAGCGCCTCGGTTTCGGTTCGGTGGAGCTTGCCGTCCGTCACAGGTCGGATGGGCGTCTTCTTCGCAAAAGCTTTTGGGAACTAGATGGATTGTACCGCAACTCGGGCTTGGCCGAGTTGCGCATTATTAAGCGCCGCAAGTCGGGTAAACCCGACTTGCGGTGTCAAGCTCGGCAATGACAGCGTGTAGCCCGGATGGAGCGAAGTGACATCAGGATTCATTTGCCGGCAATCGCAAGCTTTGGCCAGTCCTCCATCTCCACGCGCGTGACCAGCTGATACTTGCCCCCCTCGGGTTTGAAAATCGACGCTTCGCCTTCCCTCACGTCGAACCAATCCTTCCCCAGCGCGTCGACGATGTTGGGCTTGTGCGTGATGAGGAACGTGTTTTTGCCTTGTTCGGGCGCCCGCGTCAGCATGGCGCGAAGCGCCACGGCGCGCCGGTAATTTTCGTCGGGCGACACGATGAGACCGCCCTCGGTCAAGTCGGCGGTCTTCTCCACATCCTTGAATCCGGCAAGCACCGCCGTCTCGAAGGCGCGATTGAAATTGCTGGTAAAAACTTCGCCGACGGGGATGCCGGCCTGGCGGATCGCTTCGCCGAACGCCTTAGCGAGATCCTTACCCTTTTGGTTGAGATTACGCTGCTTGGTGACGTCGTTGAAATTGAAGGGGTCGGTATCGGCTTGATCCGAGAATGTCGCGCCGTGCCGGAAAAGAATAACGTATCCGCCCGAACGCAGCGCTTGGACCAGCTGCTTGGGGTCTCGACCCTCCAGCCCCTGGGATTGCGCCGAAGCCGATCCGATCAGGGTCAGCACCATGCCGATGCCCACACACACACGACCAAAGACCCTTCTTGAAAACATGCTCATCACATTTCTCCGTTGCGACAGGCTCGGCCCGAGCCGCTTCACGGCGCCTGCGGGCCCCGCGTGTCATGACCCGTACCAAGCCCATCGTATTCCGCGGTTGAATTAATCGTGATCAGCCGCTTGATAGCGGCGTAGGGCCGGAAGAGTTCGGCGCCGTCTGAGAAGGGACATGGTGAGCATCCATGCAGGATCTATTACCCCGCGCGGAGCGGATCAGCCGGCTGCTGAAGGAGCGCGGCGAGACCATTGTGGTGGCGGAATCCTCAACCGGCGGCCTCGTTTCGGCGGCGCTCCTGGCGATGCCCGGCGCCTCGGCCTATTTCCTCGGCGGCGCAGTCGTCTATACCCAGGCTGCACGCAAGGCGCTGATCGGTCTCGCCGACATATCGGCGCTGGGTCTGCGCGCCGCGACCGAGCCTTATGCGCGGCTACTGGCGCAAACGGCGCGCGAACGCTTTGCGTCGAGCTGGGCCTTGGCCGAGAGCGGCGCAACCGGACCGACCGGCAATCGCTATGGCGACGCGGCCGGCCATTGCTGCCTCGCTGTGACCGGGCCGGTCGAGCGCGCGCTCACGCTCGAAACCGGCGACAGCGACCGTGTCGCCAATATGCGCGCGTTTTCGGCCGCCGCGCTCGATCTCCTGGCGCAGGCGCTCGCTTCGTAAATAGATGATGCGCGCTGATCTCGCTGGCAAGCAAAGTACGAGTCGGCTGCTGCAATCCGAGCCGCACTCGCGGATTCGACGACTTGCGCCTCGCGCCCTCGCCGCGCCGATGCTAGCCTCGCGCTCGCAAGCGCAAATCCAAGCCGGGAGGGTATCGCATGACGCGCCTCGCCATTATCGACCGCGCCGACATGAACGCCGAGCAGGCGCGCGTCTACGACACGGCCAAGCAGACGAGCGGCATCGTGGGCGGGCCGTACCTCGCCTATATCCGCCTGCCGAAACTCTTCGAGGCCTCGCAAAATATGCGCGGCACGCTCGCGGCCGGGCCGCTCTCGCGCCGCGAGCAGCAGATCGTCAATCTCGCCGTCGCCCGGCACTGGAACGCGCGCTATCCTTGGTACGCGCAGGCGCGCAACTCGCTTTCCATCGGCATCGAGCAGGCGATCATCGACGCGATCAACGCGCGCAAGACCCCGAGCTTGACCGACGCGCGCGAGCGCACCTGCTTTGCCGTGGCGACGGAAATCCTCGCCAACAAGGAGCTGAGCGAGAAGAGCTACGCCGCCGCTGAAAAGACGATGGGGGTCGAGGATCTGGTGGCGCTGGTGGCAACCGTCGGCGCTTTTTCGATGACGTGTCTCACCGCCGCCACGTTCCAAATCGATCCGCCGGCGGACAATCCGATCCCGCTGGCGCAGTAGCGCGCGCCTTCGCCGGGCGAGCACCCCGGGATTTCGCTGCGCTCAATCCGGGCGAGTTCGTAAGGTGGGTTAGGCGCCTTAAGCGCGTTTAGGCGCGTCTTCGACGCGCTATGGCGCCGTAACCCACCGTTCCTGCCGTGCGGCGGGCACTCGCCCGGCTCGGCGTGGCGCCCCGGCTTGCCCAAGATGCGGAGAAGCAAGCCTAGGAAGCGTAATCGGTTTCCTCACGATCGAGAATGCGTTTGAGCGCGCAAAAGTGCCGTTCCGCCGGCGTCGGTCCGTCGTAAAAATGGGCGCCGCCGATCTCCCTCTGCGTCTTCTCCACCACAGCCTCGGGTAGCTGCTTCAGAGGTTGACCGGTCCACATCGCGTAAAGCTGCACTTGCGCTGCGCGCTCGAGGTAATAGAGCCGGTCGTATGCGTCGGCAACCGATTGGCCCACCGTGGTGATGCCGTGGTTGGCCATGAACAGCACCGTCTTGTTGCCGAGGATTTTGGCAAGGCGTTCGCCTTCCTCGCAATCGAAGGCTGGGCCGGTGTAATCGTCGTCATACGCAATCATGTCCATCATGCCGACTTCCGTTTGGCCGATCTCTTTGATGCGGGGATTTTCGAGACGGGTGAGCGCACTGGCAAAAGGCATATGCGTGTGGAACACGACTTTGGCGTGCGGCAGCGCCTTATGCATTGGCGCATGAATGCAGTAGCAGGACCGCTCGACGTCGCCGCTCCCGCGCTTAACCTCGCCATCGTCGATGCCCACCTCCATGAACGAAGAGGCCTTGACCTCCGACCAGTGCAGGCCGAAGGGAATCTGGTAGTAGCGGTCGCCTTTGCCGGGCACCACCTGGGTCAGGTGATTGAAGATACCCTCGTTCAGGCCGTGCATGACGGCCAGTCGATGCGCAGCGGCAAGATCGACGCGAGCGTCCCACTCCGAGGCGCTGCATTCATCACGACTTATGCGTGAGACCTGGAACTGCATGTTGAATCTCCTTACTAAAGTCGTGCATCGCCGGCTACTGCGCTCATTCGATCATGAGGGTTGTTTTGCTTTCACACACCCTCGTAAACAAGCTTGGTGAAAAAGGGCGGGTCGATCACGAACTGTCCCCACTTTGCGTCGTGAGCCGCCGTCGGTTTAGCCGCCACCGTCTCTTCCAGCGTTCGGCCTGCTTTTTTCAATGCCGCGACGTTATCGCGAATAGCCACCAACATGTCGCGAAACTCCTTCAGCTCCGCTTTGTTGCTGACGGGTTTGCCGTGTCCGGGAATGATAATGGTGTCCTCTGTCGCCGCCGCCAAGTTGGCGTCCGATGCGGCGATCATGCCATCGATGCTGCCGCCTGTTGAATAATCGATGAAGGGATAGATGCCATTCCAATAGGTGTCGGCTACGTGAAGGACGTCGGCATCTCCGAACGTGACTGATAAGTCACCATCGGTGTGGGCAGGTTTATGGGGCTTCAGTTCTATGGATGTGCCATTAAGCTTGAGTGTGCGGTTTGCGCTAAGAACCTCGCTGGGAATCGCGCCGGCCGGTGATGGGAGAAAATTGTAGTCCCAATCTTCAACGCGCTGGATTCCCGAGAGATGTTTGCGGGTGTTCTCGTGGGCAATAATCTTTGCGCCGACCGAGTGGAGCCACTCGTTTCCGTCGGCGTGATCGAAGTGCCAATGGGTGTTGATCAGGTGTGTGACAGGCTCGGGACCTAGACCTGAGAGGGCTTTGGTGAGCTGTGGACGCGACACACCAATTCCCCCATCAACGAGCACTTTTCCGTCAGGACCTGTCAGAACGGCAATATTGCCCCCGGAGCCCTCAAGCACGCTCACGTTCCCGCGCAACTTATACACCGTCACTGGCGAGGCCGCCGCACTGTCCTTGATGAGGGTTACGAGCCCGCGCGCCTCCGCAAAAGCTTCGCGTGGTGTAAGCCAGCCACCGGTTGCCGCAAAAGCCGCGCCCGTCATGCAGCAGAGACAAAAATGCCGGCGCGAAAGTAGGTGCTTCTCTCGCAAACCCATGGCTTCCTCCTGACCGGTCTTCGGTTTCCCGCAGTGATCGCTCAAGACGTCGCGCCTGGACTAGGTCTTTCTGCTCCGAAAGAGATAGCACAGCAATGCTGTGCTGCGGGATTTCAATTTGACCTATGTCCGGTTTGGATCAAAAGCGGACGTCGCGCGGTCCTTAGACTATGTCCGCTTTGCCCCCAAAAGCAGGCGTTAATTCGCGTTGCGTGGTGTCAGCTAAAAGCCAGAATCAGACCTCAGACGCCCGTCGCGCCCGTCATTCCTCAGGCCGACCGTAGTCGCGTTCAACTTTACAGATGCGGATAAGATAGTGGCTGTACCAAATGTCCCGGCCTTTCCTTTTTGCAATTCTATGCTCGGGGTCTCGCGCAAAAGCCAAAATAGAGTCGTGATCTTTCCAGTAAACGACCGCGACCCCGCACCCGTCGGGATTTCGTGCCGCCTCGATACCGAGAAAGCCCTGGTAGCCCTCGGCACGTTCGAGCATTCGCTTGAACAGCGCCTTGTGCTCCGCGTGGTCGACATCGGCGTTGATCGATGTGAAAACGACCGCGTAGTACGGCGGATTGGGTGTCTTGGAGATGAAAGGCATGACTGTATTCTGCAGATGTAGTTGTGACCGCAGTCCGCCGCAACTTCGCGATCCCGCCTTGTCGACGCGCAGTTCGGTCCTCTGAATCAGCGCCTACTGGTCTGTGACATGGGGGAGAGGCCGCGCAGGGCTGCCGTCACATCCCGGCCTTCACCGGCACGAACTGAGTCGTGAACATGACCTTGTCGTCGGGAATCCCCTTGAGCAGCCCCATCTCGATGAACGACTGCTTGAGTGCCGCCACGGCCTTGGGGTCGAACACGCCGTCGTCGGAGAAGATGCCGATCTCCTCGTCGTAGGCACGGTCGATCACCGCCGGGCTCAGGTTGAGCACCTTGGCGGTGATGTCTACGGTCTTCGCCTTGTTGGCCTTCATAAAGGCGATGGTGTTGAACCATGCCTGCAGAAAGGCACGTACCGCCTGCGGCCGCTTCTCGATCACCTCCTCGCGAGCGAAGAAGACATGGGTAATGAAGTGGTCGACGAAGGGCGTCGCCGTGGTAATCACGCGCCACTCCCTGGCCTCCTCCAGTGCGAAGCCGCTTTCGAGCGAGGAAATGTAACCGTCGATCTCCTTGACCTTCATCGCCGCGCGGGCGGGCTCCATGCCGCCGATCGCCACGATGTCGATGCCTCGCGGGCCCCAGCCCTTGACGACGCCGATTCGCTTGCCGATCCAGTCGGTCAGCGAACCGACCGTGGTGACGCCGATGCGCCTACCCTTGAGATCGTCGACCGACTTGATCGAGGAGTTGTAGCTGACCATCAGCGCCATGTTGGTCGGAATGCCGGCCATCGCGGCGACCGCCTTTGCCGGCGCACCCTTGGCCATGAACGCCATGCCGGGGCCGCTGCCGATGCCGATATCGATGCCGTCGGCAGCCATCGCCTGCTGCAGCCTGGCGTCGCCGCCGAAGGCCGATGGCTCGACGGTCAGCCCTTGCTTGCCGAATTGGCCGGTCTCGATGCCGACCTCGACGGGCGTGAAGGTCCAGGCGAACGGCACGGCCTTGCCGACTCGCAACGTCTCGGCCGCGCCGGCAGACGCCGACAAGGCCGCCGTGGCAAGCACCACGAGGCAGATCGGGAATGCGCGGACATACGCTCGCATGGCTTCCTCCCTGCGGCCGTTGCAGCCCGGCCTTGCGAAAATCATTACCGAAATCGTTCCCGTTGTCATGCACCCTGCCGCCGGTTGCGTTGACGCGGAACACACCCGACCTTAGCATCGTTGTTGTTCGCAACGGCAGGACGCCCATGCACATCATCGATTCGCATTTCCATTGGTGGCCCCGGTCGGTTTTCGACAGGCTCTGCCGGCGCAAGGACTACCCCCGCGCGCGGGTCAACAGGCGCGGCGGCTACGATTACATGCGGCGCGCCGACAGCGGCCAGCACCTCAACAGCTGGGCCGAGTGGTTCGATCTCGACAAGCAGCTCGAATACATGGACGGCCTCGGCCACCAGGTCGACGTGGTCTGCTCGATCGGGCCGTTCTCGGTGTCGTTCTCCGACATGCCGGTCGAGGAAGGGCGTGACTACGCCCTGATGTGGAATGAGGAGATGTCGGGCGTGCAGCGCAAACATCCCGGGCGGCTGTGGGCGAGCGCCGCGGTGCCGCTGCAGGACACGCGCGTCGCCATTAAGGTTGTCGACGACGCGGTCAACCGGCTCGGCCTGATGGGCGTCAATCTTCCCGGCAGCGTCGGCGGCGATGCGCGTATCGATGCCGAGCGGCTCGAGCCGTTCTATGCCCATGTCGAGAAGCTTGGCCTGCCCGTCTTCCTGCATCCGACCGACGTCATCTTCCAGGACGCGCTGGAGGGCTATGACGGCGCGCTCCATCTGAGCCTCGGCCGCGTCATCGAGGTCAGCGTCGCCGCCATGCGGTTGATCCTTTCCGGCGTGATGGAGCGGCATCCGAGCCTGAAGGTCGTGCTGACGCACACCGGCGGTTCATTGCCCTACCAGGCCGGCCGCATGGACAAGAATTCCAAGGCCGCCAAGCTGCCGAGGCCGGTCACCGCCTACATGCAGCGCATGTTCACCGATACGGTATCGCCGCACTCGGCCGGCATGAAGTTCGCGATCGACTACTACGGCATCGACCACGTGATGTACGGCACCGACTACCCCTGTTGGGATCCGGCGGCGTGCCTCAAGCTGCTTGATGAGATCGAGCTGTCGGACGCCGACAAGCACAAGCTGTTCTATGCGAATGCGCGGCGCATTCTCAATCTGCGTGATCCGGCATCGAAAGCGCAGCCCGCGCGCGAGTCGGCGCTGGCGTGAGACCCTATCGCGTATCCCGCAATGTCACGGCTTGGCGGCCACGGCGAAACGGTCCTCTACGTTCTCCCATTTGTCGTAGCCGACCACCTTCTTGTAGGTCTCGAAGTCCATGCCGGCATTGCGGCGGGCGAACTTGCCCGACTTCATGTCGAGGAGCACCGCCTCGATCGCCTTGGCCGCATGCATGAGCGTGTCGAGCCCCAACACCGCGGCGTTGAAACCGAGCTCGCCCAGTTCCTGCATGCTCAGGATCGGCGTGTGCCCGCCCACCAGAGGATTGCAGATCTGCGGCACGTCGAAGGCGCGTCCGATGCGCTTAAGCTCGTCGATACTGCGCGGCGCCTCGATGAAGATGCCGTCGGCGCCGGCGCGGACGTAGCGCTCGGCCCGGCGTATAGCCTCGTCGAGGTCGTAGACCGCGCGGGCGTCGGTGCGCGCCAGGATCCAGGTCTGCGGGTTCATCCGCTCCGCGCACGCCGCCCTGATCTTCGCCTCCGCCAGCTCCGCGGGAACGACCTTCTTGCCGACCATGTGCCCGCAGCGCTTGGGCCATTGCTGGTCCTCGATCAGAATGGCGCTCACGCCCATGCGTTCGTAGGTCTGCACCGTGTGCACCACGTTCTTGACGTCGCCATAGCCGTCGTCGGCATCGACGAACACCGGCAGGTCGCAGGCCGACATGATATCGCGCACGGCCGCCGAGATTTCGCCGAAGCCTTTGAGTCCGATGTCCGCAACGCCATAGCGCGCGCCCACCGCCGGGAAGCCGCCGATGAAATAGGTCTCGAAACCGATCGTCTGGATGAGCCGCGCGCTCAACGCGTCATGCGCGCCGGGAACGACCAGCAACCGCTTATCCTTGACGGCCTTGTCGATGATCTGCCGAAAACTGGTCACCATTGAGCGGCTCCGGGATTGCGCATATGGTCGGCGGGTCAATCCTGCCGCGCGAATTCAAGCGCAGTTTCCCGATCAAAACCAGTGATGTCCGTGTCCCACGGTGGCTTCATGACCTTGATCCGCTCTTTGTAACCGATGCCCGTAGGAGCCGGCCGCGTACTTGGCGTGATACGGATCTCTTGCAGTGATCAAACCCTGGCTATTTGAATTCTTGCCCGAGCTGGGCGGCCCAAGCGTGGAACCGGATCCTCGCGATGTGGCGGCACTCTTCGCGCGCTATCTCAATCTGTGGGTGCGTGACGAGGCGCTTGGCTTCGAAGGCATATTTTTCAGCGAGCACCATTTCGGCCGGTCATACTCCGCCTCGCCGAACCTCCTGATCGCGGCGCTCGCCTCGCGAACCAAGAAGCTTCGCCTCGGCGTCATGGGAGTGGTGCTGCCTTACTACCATCCGGCGCGGTGGTGGAGGAGATCGGCATGCTGGACCACTTGACGGGCGGCCGACTGGAAATCGGCACTGCGATCGGTGTGCCGCAGGAGCTCAGCCGTCTGAACATAACGGTGGCCGAGGCGCGCGAACGCAACGAGGAGATCCTCGCGGTTCTCGATGCAGCCTTGGCCAATCGGGTTGTTTCCCATCGCGGGAAATATTTCTCGTTTTCCGATCTGCGCCTGTTGTCGCGGACCCTGCAGCAACCGTCGCCTCCGCGATGGACCACCATCGTCAGCGCGGAGTCCGCGCGGCGGGCCGCTCGACACCGGATAAAAATCAGCACCGGCTTCAATTCGACGCAGGTGATCAAGCGCATCTTTGATGCGTATCGCGAGGAAGCGGACGCCGCCGGCTTTCACGCCGGTCCCGACTATTTGGCGCTGCGGCGGCGAGTGACGGTGGCACCGACCAGCGACGAGGCGCGCCTTTATGCGCAGGCCGTAGCCGAACGCTTGAAGAGCTTTGTGGCCGAGGACGACCGCCTCAATGCCAACGTGCCCGACGCGCCGGCGCCCTCCGGAGGGTTCACGCTCAGTGCCACGAGTTCATCACCGGCACGCCGAAGGACGTCGCACAAAACATCATTGAGCAGTGCCGAGCCGTGGGCGCTGGAAATTTCCTGACAGTGCTCAATTGGAGCGCGCCGGTCGACGAAGTTGCCCAAGCTCACGAATTGTTTGGCCGCGAGGCTATTCCCCGGTTGCGAAACCGCGTCTTGAAGAGCGCTCGGCGCCCCCGCAGGAAAGCTCGAATGACCCCGCACGTCGCGACCTCGCATCGGGTGCGCAGTTCGCAGCACGGGTTGAGCGCGCGCGCTTGCGCGCGAAACCCATCGACCTCACCGCGAGGTGAGAAATGGATGGGTTTCGCTTCGCTCAACCCATCCTACGGGCTACGGGCTTTAGTGATGATCCGACCCCGCTGAGCGGCGCCTCCGGGTTCCGCAAATGGAAAGGCCCCGATCTCGCGTCGCGAAACCAGGGCCTCTGCGTTGCCTGAAAAAGTCGAGGTCGATTCAGTAGCAGACATATACCCTGCCGAGGCCGCGCACCCATCGCCAGCAGCTCGGTCCAATCACCACGATGCCACCGAAGCCGCCTCCCCAGTGGCCGTGGCCGTGATAGCCACCACCCATTCCACCACCACCCTTGCCGCCACCGGCGGAAGCTTCGGTCGGGATGAGCGCCGCGGCGCCGATGGCGGCGACGGTGGCGAGCGCGAACATAGTCTTGCGGATCATAGGTCTCTCCTAGCTTTGATCAGATGCGTTCTCACATCCGCCTGTTCCGTCGCGCGAATGATCCGTCGGTTCTACGGCGCGCCCTTTCGTGACTCTCAAATCGACCATTTTGTGATGGCCATCACGAAAAAGCGCTTTTCATTGCCGAACTGCGCAAAAACGGCCACGCATTCCTGACTGCACCCGCTCTGGCCGGAATAAGCAGCGACCCGATGCAGTCTCATCGGCCGAAAGCGCTTTAAGCAAGGAGAACAAAAATGTCTCGCAAGGCCGCTATGGTTCTGGCCGTCCTACTCGTTTTTGGCACTGCCTCGGCCGTTCGAGCGGATGCCAATAAACGGACCGACTATTTAGGTTCATTCGGCCAAGGGGGGGTGTCGATGGAGTCCCAAGGCCGCACCGGAGCCGTGAATGATGCCGCGAATGCATTCGCGACCGAGAAGAACGCTTCGCTCGCCGCATCACAGCGCGCCCGCGCACAGAGTGCCGCGTTCCATCGTGGCCTCACGGGCAAAACGATCGTTTGGATCAAACTGACTGAACGCGGCGGCAACCTGATTCATATCAACCTGGAACACATAACTTCCGTCAGATCTGCCACGCTAATTCCCAAAGCCAGGGCTCAACTCGATTTGACGAGCGGAAAATTTCAAGGCGTGCAAGAAAGTGTCGAGCAGGTCATGCAGTTGATCGCGGCCGCCCCAGGCGCTCGCGAGAATGACGAAATACCAAACGCAGCCCTATGAACAAGCTGAACGCGCCAAATGCCCCACAATAGGAGTAAACTTCCATACGCACGCTTGCCTCGATTTTGGTCGGCAATCACCCAGTTGCCAGCGGTGATGCTATTACTTCCTAGTGCAACGGCATCGCTTGAGATCTAGCTTTTGGTCTGGATTTGGGCAAACGACAGCGCAGCGCTTGGTTTGAGTGCGCGTTGATTCTTCGCAAGAGCAGTTCTGCGTATTGAGCTTAGCTGGCGGCTCACAAACGAGCATACATGGCGACATGAGACTTTGCGCGTGAGAAGGATTTGGCGCGAATGCAAGGCTTGCGGCCGTGATAAGCAGGAGTACGATCTGTTTCATCATCGGTCCCTCTGGAACTTTTTGAATGGCGGCCCGCAAGTCGCAAACATTTTTTGGGGCGCATTCGCTGTCCGTTTGGGGGCAAAGCGGCCGAAGCCAATGTCAGCTTTCTATTCTAGAATCTCCACGTCATATCTGGCGGCGAGTGCCCGAATGGACGCGTGATCGTCGTCACGCACGCCGTCGACCTCGATGAAATAGTTGGAAAAGTGCCCGGGGATCCCGCCTAGAACTCAAAACGACGGACACCATCGTGTCACAGCGGTCCAGGTCTTGAAACGGGGTGCGAGGGTTATGAACTGCGACCAATTGTTCTGGGCCATGAATGTCCACTTTGGGTCATTTTCGTCGGATCGGCACGTTGCCAGCGCTTCCCGGATGTCCGCTTCGCTTCGAAAGCGAACATCCGCCGACGAGGGCGGGACGGTTCAATGGCCGCGCCCGCCAACACTCTTGGCGGACCAGAAGGGGAGAGGCTTCGGCGTCAGGCTGACAGTGTCATTTTCAAAACAGGCGTGACTGTGCACTAGTGGCTCCCATCCCAAAGGGTCGTCAAGCTCGACTGTATCATCGTCGAGCAAATACCAGCCCGATCGATAGCAGCCAGCTCCGAACGTTTTCTGACAACGTTCCTCACTCCAAAAAGACGCGATTACGGACCCAGCGGAAACGAACAACCGAATGGGTGTTCCATCAAGAGGAGCCGCAGACATCGGTTGCACATCATCGGTTATCATAGTCGCGCCCAGCGTAGACTTCCCGGTAGCCACGCCTAACGCCACTTCCGAATCAGTTTGGATAGGTTGAAGGCTCCGACTGGCGAGGGCAAATCTTTTCGATCGTGCGCTCTACCGCTTCGCCGGCACGGACGCTGAACTTGTTAAACAAGAGACCGCAATGGCGGACATTCGCGCAAAAGGCTGATGGCGGAATAGCCATTAAGTAAGGCATCGAACATAGACTATTCGTGAAGGCCGCTGCTTCATTCTTTGTTGGCGAGTTGTTCCCTAGAAATGGTCAATGCTCATCAAGGAATCGGATGCCGAGAGGTATCAGCGCTTGGCGCGCGAATGCCTAGCGATGCTGCCCACCGTATCAAGTGCCCCAGCGCGGGCTACGCTGCTCGAGATGGCGCAAGTCTGGCGGCGGTTGGCAGAGGAAAGCAAGGATTAGGTTGCCTCAGTCAATTCGAAGCTGCCGGACCGAGACTTGATCCTACCAATGCCCTATGGGTCTTGGCTGTGCGGAAACTCCAGCGCCCGCCGCGCATGTAGAAACATCTCGAAGAAATTGCGCATCATGGAGTCGAATGATGCTGCACGCGCGATGTTCGACTCCTTGTTGGAGAATCGATTTTCTAAATTTCGCCGATGTTATGAGTTTTTTACAGGCAGGGTCATAGCCAGACGAACCGGCATTTGAAGGTATATCCGCTTCGCTCCAAAAGCGGTGCTTCCGACGTGCCCCCGTCGAAGTGCGTGACTTCGAGGTCTGGGTGAAGCCCACCGCGCTGCCGCCGAGTGACGGCGGATCGGATCGCTCGGAAGCCGTAACCGAGTGCTGCCTTGACGGCTCTGTGGCGCGGCGCGAGACTTGGCGCCGACAAATCAAATGTGCGCCGCGCCGTTTTGGCCCGGATGCAATCGCTCGGAGCAATCCATGAAACGCCGAAGCAATTCCCCTGACGTCGCGCGCCGCAATTTCCTCAAAGGCGCGAGCCTCGCCAGCGCCGCCGCGCTCGCCGCGCCGACCGCCGCGAATGCAATTCCTGCGCCGCCGCAACCCAAACTCAAGGCCGCGCTGCCAGGCCCGCTGCAGATCGCGGCCGACACGCAGCCGCCGAACAAGGACCCGGCGACGCAGGCCACGAGCGGCGGCGACTTCATGGTCGACGTCTTCAACACGCTCGACATCGATTATCTGGCGATGAATTGCGCCTCGAGCTTCCGCGGCCTGCACGAAGCCATCATCAACGGCAAGAACAACAAGATCGAAATTCTCACCTGCCCGCATGAAGAGATCGCGGTCGCAATGGCGCACGGCTACGCCAAGATCGAAGGCAAGCCGATGGCCATGATCTGCCACGGCGTGGTCGGGCTGCAGCACGCCACCATGGCGATGTACAACGCCTGGTGCGACCGCGTTCCAGTCTACGTCATGGGCGGCAATATCGTTGAGGCGAACAAGCGCATGCCCGGCGCCGAATGGGTGCATTCCGCCATCGACATCGGGGCGCTCACGCGGGATTTCACCAAATGGGATGACCAGCCGACCACGCTGCAGCATTTTGCCGAGTCGGCGGTTCGCGCCTACAAGATTGCAATGACGCCGCCGATGGGGCCGGTGCTGCTCTCGCTCGACGCCGAGCTGCAGGAGAACCCGATCCAAGAAGCCGAAACGCTGCGCATTCCCAAGCTCGCCAAGGTGATGCCGCCGCAGGGCGATTCGGGCGCGATCGCCGAAGCCGCGAAACTGCTAGCGGGTGCCGAGAACCCGGTGATCGTCTGCGACCGCCTCGCGCGCACGCCGGCGGGCTTGGCGCGGCTCGTCGAGCTTGCCGAGACACTGCAATGCGCGGTGATCGACAATGCCGGCCGCATGAACTTCCCCGCGCGGCATCCGCTCAACATGAGCTTCCGCCGCGGCCCCGTGCTCTCCCAGGCCGACGTCATCCTGGCGCTCGAGATGAACGATCTGTGGGGCGTCCTCAACCAGTTCAGCGACCGCATCGTTCGCAGCTACCGGCAGGTCTACAAGAAGGACGCCAAGGTCATCACGCTCGGCAGCCGCGACCTCTACCTCAAGGCCAATTATCAGGATTTTGCGCGCTTCCAGGAAGTCGACCTCGCCATTGCCGGCGACGGCGAGGCTTCGCTGCCGGCATTGACCGAAGCGGTGAAGCGGCTCATCGACGAGGGCCGGAAATCCGCGTACGACGCGCGCGGCAAGAAGCTCGCGGCTGCGCGGCTCGCCGTGTTCGAGCAAGCGAAGTCAGACGCGACGCTGGGCTGGGACGCGAGCCCGATCACCACCGCGCGTATGTGCGCGGAAGTCTATGCCCAGATCAAGGACGAGGACTGGTCGCTCGTCGGCAACGCCATCCGCAACGTCTGGCCGCTGCGGCTGTGGGACATCAAG
>DATFQX010000311.1:0-3223 GCA_035263865.1 Xanthobacteraceae bacterium | reverse complement strand
GTTGGTTTCCCTGCCGGGAGCACCAGCGACATTTATGCTCGCTTAGTTGGGCAGTGGCTCTCGGAACGGCTTGCGCAACCGTTCGTCGTGGAGAATAGGCCTGGTGCGGGAGGCAATATCGGAACCGCAGCAGTCGTAAATGCGCCGCCAGACGGCTACACCGCACGGCATGGGCGGCGTACAAGCCGCAATCGACTGGCTCGCTGAAAACGTTCGGAGTAGACATCCCCGCGAGGCAGAGCACGCATGTGTCCAGACCGGCAGCTCCCGGCACACTCGAGCGGGACACTTGGACCCTATAGAGGAGCCGAAGTGTCCCGCTGAAGTGTCCCGCTCGGAAATTCCAGTTAAGTTCAATTAAATCAATCATCTGGGAAAGCGGGACACTTGGGCGGGACACTTGAACCCCTATGGGTGGAAGAGAAGTGTCCCGCTTTTAGTTTTCCGGTGCTTCGCCTTCATCCCCGGTATTGGCTCGGCTCAGCCGGAGGTAAGTGATGCCTTCGATCTCGTGAGCGGCAATGAGCTGCTGATCTTCAGCCCAATCCAAGACTCGGTTAAACCGCTTACGACGGAATTCGCCCTTTTTTCGCCATTGCCAACGGATGCGGCTCGACCGGCTGGGTTTGCCGATCGCCCGGGCGCGTGCCAGGAGATCGGCAATATCGGGCTTGGCGGCCGACGATCTTAGAGCTCCGACTGACATTGCATTGCAGGCCCCCAACTCGAGCGCACGCTAGGCTAAAGGAGTTGCACCATCATTGTCGACTGTGGTGCCCGGATGTACTGTGGCCGAAAAGCTCAATCCCGCATCGTCATGTCCAAGTTGCGCATTTACGGCATCGCCCGCACTCGCGCGTTTCGCGCGCTCTGGATGGCCGAGGAGCTGGTACTCGATTACAAGCACATCCCGATTGAGATCGGCCCGGCCGGCGCGCGCAAGCCGGAGTATCTTGCCATCAATCCCAACGGTCGCCTGCCCGCGATCGAGGACGACGGCTTCACGTTATGGGAGTCGCTCGCAATCACGCTTTATCTCGCCAAGAAGCACGGACGACTCTACCCAACCACGCTCGAAACCGAGGCCAAGGCCTGGCAGTGGAGCCTGTGGGCGGTGCAGGAGGTCGACCGCGGCGTCAACATCTGGTCGTTGCACGCCGTGCGCTGCCAGCGCAGGAGCGCGATCCGCAGCGGCGCGCCGAGGCGCTCAAGGTGCTGGAGGCACCGTTCAAGGTGCTCGACCGCGCGCTCGCCGACCGTTCTTACCTGTTGGGCGAGGAATTCACGGTGGCCGACTTGAATGTGGCCGCCGTGATCAGCCGCGCGATCGACATGGATCTCTCGGCAACGCCGCGTCTTGCGCAATGGCTTAAGCGTTGTCTCGAACGCGCGGCGGCGCGGAGCGCGCTCGCATTGCGCGCCAAGGCCGACGCTGAGGTTCCGCTCGAAGTGACGCGGGCGATCGCGCGTAACAACCGGCTGTGAGGCGCGCCGATTCTCGTAGCGGCAAGGAGAAAGTACGATGCCCAAGCGCAGCGCCGGCCTGCTGATGTTCAGGCGGCTCGGCGTCGAGATCGAAGTTTTGCTCATGCATCCTGGCGGTCCATTTTGGGCTAAGAAGGACAACGGCGCCTGGTCGATCCCGAAAGGCGAGTATGTGGAAGGCGAAGAGGCGCTGGCAGTGGCAAAGCGTGAATTCGAGGAGGAGACCGGCGCTCGCCCGCAGGGCGAGTTTCTCCCCCTCGGCGACGTGGTTCAGGCCGGGCGCAAGATCGTCACGGCCTGGGGCTTGGAGAGCGACTTCGATCCCGCGACGCTCGTCTCCAATCGCTTCGAGCTGGAATGGCCACCGAAGAGCGGACGTAAGGCGTCCTTTCCCGAAGTCGATCGTGCGCAGTGGTTTTCGCCCGCCGAGGCTCAGCAGAAGATTTTGCCTGCCCAGCGCGAGCTCATCAGCCGGCTCATGGATGCGATCCGCGCCTAACGTCGCTTCAACGGCCGACCGGCGGACCCGCGAAAGCAGCGCAGCGCCCTTTTCAATCGAACTTGCGATTGCTACATAAGCCGCCGCGGCTGGGCCCGCGCTTCCCGGTTTTCGGATGTTCTTTGACGCGGGGTGGAGCAGCCCGGTAGCTCGTCAGGCTCATAACCTGAAGGTCGTAGGTTCAAATCCTACCCCCGCAACCATCTCAAAAGCCCGCTAGCTCAATGAGTTAGCGGGCTTTTGGATTGCCGACTTTGGCTGCAATTTGCGACAATCCGAAATGCTGCGGAATGTCTACTAAATCAATGCTTTGCCCTCTGGTGCCGTCCTGTACCGTCGTGTCCATGTCACATGGATGGCACATGGAAAAGCGCTGTTTGTTCGCCACGCGTTCCGTGCGCTTCTTGCAGCTGAGCTTGCCACGAGCTTATTACTGTTCTCGGCCGTTCTGAATTGGACCGTGGTCCAACCTCGGATGCCCGGACGTCCGCTAAGTGGGATGGTCTGATGAGTGTCGCCACGGCCGTTGAGTGCCACAAGCAGTCGTTCTGCCGGCGGCTCCCGAAACGTGAACTTGATCTTGCGATTGATAAACCATCGAAGAGGACGGCCCAATCATGTTTTGGGTCTGTCAGCCCGGCCTTCGAAGGTATTAGGTCGCCAAACGCATATCCTCCACAAAGACGGGCCGTACGGTGTCCTGGTCGCAGACGTGACAATAACTGCAATGCGGGTGAGGTTCGGATGAGCTCGCGCAGGAGCTGGACCCCGTTTACCTCCTATCTCCGCGTCCAGCGGAACGATGTGGGGCTTTCGCCAAGACAGCGCCACTGCATTGACGTCAGTAGCAGATTTTACTTCTAGATCGCGGCTTCTGAGGCTGTATCGAAGAAGTGCAGCCGATCGGGCCGCAGGACAAAGCGAAGCTTATCGCCACGCTTAGCCTGCACCGTCGGCTCGACTGCCGCCACCATGGTCTGGTCGCCCACCTGCAGGTCAAGCAGAATCTCGGAACCCAGCTTCTCCACCACCTCGACCACCGCATCAAAACACAGTCCGGCGGCATCGCTGCCGTTGGCCAAATGCAAGTCTTCCGGCCGGATGCCGATGGTCACATCCCGCTCGACATAGGGCGCAAGGCGTGGAGCAAGCTCCGGCGGCACCTCAATGCCGAAGCCGGGCTTGTGCGCCCGCAGGGCGTCTTTCTCGCCACTCACTCGGACAGCGGCGAAATTCATG
>DATFQX010000310.1:0-2677 GCA_035263865.1 Xanthobacteraceae bacterium | reverse complement strand
TGGCCGCTCGCGGCGCGCGCGCAGCAGCCGACGATGCCGGTGGTCGGATTTCTCGACGGCCAGTCCTTTGACCTTCACCTGATGATGGCTTTCCGCCAAGCGCTGAAAGACGCCGGTTACGTCGAAGGCAGGAACGTGGCGATTTATTTCCGTTCCGCGGATGGTCAGACTGATCGACTTGTAACGCTCGCCGGGGATATTGTTGGCCAGCGCGTCACCGTGATCGTCACGGCGGGAGGCGGCGCCGCGGCACTCGCCGCCTACGCGACAACTACAAAGATTCCAATTGTCTTCGTAAGTGGCGTCGATCCAGTCACATCCGGCCTGGTCATGAGCCTCAATCGGCCGGACAGCAACGCAACCGGGGTGTACATCTTTCAACAGGTGCTGGAGGGAAAGCGACTGGAACTCCTCCACGGGCTGGTTCCCGCTGCCGCATCGATCGCGGTGTTGCTCAACCCAACCAATGCGAATTTTCAAGTTCAGTTGAGGGGTGTTCAGGATGCCGCGCGTGACCTCGGCCAACAAGTGAGCATCCTGAGCGCGAGTACCGAACGCGACATCGATGTGGCGTTCGCAAGTGTGACTAGGTCAGGCGCCGGAGCGCTGCTGGTCGGGTCCGACCCGTTCTTTAGTAGCGAGCGCGATCAAGTCATTGCACTGGCAGCGCGCTATGCCATTCCGGCGATTTATGAAGGGCGTGAGTTTGCAGTGGCCGGTGGCCTGGCGAGCTACGGCACGAGCCTTGCCGATGCCTATCGTCAGGCCGGCATCTACGCCAGCCGGATTCTCAGGGGCGAGAAGCCTGCCGATCTACCCATCGTGCAGCCAACCAAGTTCGAGTTTGTGATCAACCTGAAGACTGCGAAGGCGCTTGGCGTCGACGTGCCGCCCGGGCTATCAGCCAGCGCTGATGAGATCATCGAATGAGACCATTCGAGGCCATGTTCGGTTCGGCTCGCTTATGAGGTCCTGACTTTCAGGGACTTGAAGCAAGCGCCTTCTCATAGGGATATATCAACTTGCCCGACTCGTATTCAGTGGGCGCCACCACCACCTGGGTCGAAATGTCCTTGAACTGGGCGAGGTCGTTGGTCTTGACGTTCTGGAATTGGACCTGAAGCATGCGCGAGCGCGCCCATTCGCCGTTGCTACCGAACCTCACGTCGCCGACGACGGTCTTGAAGGTGTTGGCGCGGATGTAGTCGCCGAGCTTGGCGTCGTCGAGGCTCGTGGTCGCAACAACCGCCCGCTGGAGGACCTGTAGTTGGGAATAGGCCCATGGCACCATGTAATAGCCGAGCGCATCCACGCCCTCGACCGCCGCGCGCGCTTGGTACTTCTTCATCAAGTCGTCCACGCCTGCAAACTGCATCCTCGGAACCGGCAGCCAGTAGTCGTAATTGGTCCAGCCGTTGAGCAGCGGACCGAGCCGAGCCTTGATCGCCGTGCTCTGCAGGCCAACCATGGCACCACCGATCATTTTCGGCTTGAAGCCTACCTCGTTAACCGCCCGCACCATGCCGACCGAGTCAGGCGGATAGGAGCAGACGATGACGAGGTCCGGATTCGTCTCCGCAATCGCCCGTACCACCGGCACGAGGTCGGTGGTTGCCGATGGATATCTTCGATCGTAGACAACGGTGAGGTCGGCCGCCTTGGCATTTTCGCGCGCGCCTTTGGAGGTCTGCAGACCGAACTCCGCGTCGGCCGCCACGATCGCCACTGTCTTCGGCTTCGGGTTCTGCCGCACCGCGACGTCGAAGAAGTCCTTGGTGACGGACAGATTCGGATCGGGCCCGGTGGGAATCATGCTGAAGTAGTTTGGATAGTTGAATGCGCTGTTCACTGCGTTTCCGAGCAGGCCGATGAGCATCTTCTTTCGCTGCATGGCGACCGGCATTGCCGGCGCTAGCAAGTTTGTGCCGTAGCCACCGATGATCAGGTCGACCTTGTCGATGTCGAGCAGCTTGGTATAGATGCCGGGCACCGTCGCCGGATTGGTCTGATCATCATAATAGATGAGCTTCACAAGACGGCCGAGCAGTCCACCTCGAGCATTGACATCCTCTTCCCAGATCTTCTGGGCCAGCAGCGCGGACCTGCCGTTGGGGCCGAGCCCTCCCGTCAGCGCCATGCTGTAGCCGATCTTGACAGGTTCGACCGTCTGTGCCGGCGCCGGGGCGGGGACGAAAAAAATCGCGAAGATGGCGAAGAGCACGCCGGATACCATGCCGGAAAATCGCCGGATTATCACCTTGAGTAGCATAGGCGATCTAATGTCCGACAGAGACGCACCACGACTGCGGTGACGGTCAAGATAAATCGCTTTCGAGATCGTTTGACAAGACTAAATTCCCTGCGCCGCTAGCTCGATCCCTCGCGCACACGCGTTGCGTCACGGCGCGCTCGGCCTCAATATCCCGCCCAACACTGCTTGCCCGCGCCGACGAGGTTGATCGAGTGATGTGAAGCGAGAGGGAGGTTCAAAAATGAAAGTTCCCCGCCGAAAATTCTTGCATCTGGCAGCGGACGCTGCCGCGCTGCTGGCCGTCTCGCGGATCGCGAGGGCGCAGTCCTATCCGACGCGGCCGATGCGCATGATCGTGCCCTTCGGGCCGGCCGGCACGACCGACATCGTCGCGCGATTGATAGGGCAATGGCTGTCGGAGCATCT
>DATFQX010000309.1:0-2600 GCA_035263865.1 Xanthobacteraceae bacterium | reverse complement strand
CCTTCACACGAAGCTAATGACTGTCGCCAACGAACAACGCTACATTCCGCGATAGAGCCTACACCGATGGCGTGATTACCGGCGCTTACGCCGCCTTTTGTCTCGTCCTTGCGCACCCCGCAGAGCCGAGAAACTGGTGGTCAAGCGAGAAAGCTGAGGAGGAATGGCCTAAACGATAGGGGCGCCAAATGCCGAATGAGACACACCTAAAAAGACTAATTTCTGATGCTGTATTCGAGGCACATCACACGCATGGAAGGCAAGCCGCAGGAGATCGGCTTCATATCAGTCGCGAGGATTCTCGGATCATTGCAAGCGCGGTTTTCGATGCTCTGAGGCGTGCGAATGTTCTGCTCATTGACCCGCCTGGTCAGGTGATCGAGTGAAGAGGCGCGATTTCATCAAGCTGCTCGGCGGCGCGGCGGCGTGGCCGCTCGCGGCGCGCGCGCAGCAGCCGGACCGGGTGCGGCGCATCGGTGTCCTGATGGCCTTTGCTGAGAGCGACCGTGAAGCGCAGTCCTGGGTCGCGGCGTTCCGGGAGGAACTCTCGAAGCTCGGGTGGACGGGGGGACGCAACATCGAGATCGACACTCGCTGGGCGACTGCCGACGTCGAGTCGATGCAGCGATTTGCGAAGGAACTCGTCGCGCTTCAATCCGACTTGATTCTTACGAGCAGCACACCCGCTACTGCGGCGATGCTGCAACAGACACGCGCCATCCCCATAATTTTCGTGTGGGTTGCCGATCCTGTGGGTAGCGGCTTCGTCGCAAGCCTGCCGCGGCCGGGCGGCAACGTAACCGGTTTCACCCCAATCGAGGGCTCGCTGGGCGGCAAGTGGGTGGAGTTGCTTAAGGAGATCGCGCCGCGCGTGGCCCGGGTCATCTTAGTGTTCAACCCGGCAATGGCGACGTTTGTCGAAAGTTACCTGAACCCCTTCAGAGCGGCCGCTGCGTCCCTTGGTGTGGACGCGATCCTCGCACCTGTCCACGATATGTCCGAACTTGAATCAGTCATTGCCGCACAGGCACGCGAGTCGAATGGTGGCCTAGTCGTGATACCGGATGCCTTCACGATCGGCCATCGCGCGGAGATTACTGTGCTGGCTGCTCGCTACCTTGTCCCTGCCGTCTATTGGTCCCGTTTCTTCGCTGACGTCGGCGGCCTGCTGTCCTACGGAGTTAACCCGCTCAGTGAGTTTCGGCGTGCGGCGTCGTATGCCGATCGTATCCTCAAGGGCGACAAACCCGCCGACCTGCCCGTTCAAGCGCCGACCAAGTTCGAGCTTGTGATCAACCTTAAGACCGCCGGGACGCTCGGCCTCACCGTGCCACCGTCGCTCATCGCCACCGCCGACGAGGTGATCGAATGAGGCGCCGCGAGTTCATCACGCTGCTCGGCGGCGCGGCAGAAGCGGATCACCGAGCTTGAGGCCGAGATCGATACGCTGCAGCGGCAGGCCCTGGCGTTCGGCGCAGTCACCACGGACTTCCCGCCGTGGGTGCCATTCCGGGTGAAGGCGACTGCACCCCGCGACCGCGCCGCGTAGGATGCGGCGATCGCGAACTATTCGAGGCAGCTAGCACACCTGTATCAAGACGCTCCGTAGCGTGCGTTTGCCTCTTCGAACATCCTCATGGTTTTCGCTGCGTCGTAGCGACCCTCTTCTAGTGTTTCTGGATCCCACTCGCTGCGCTCGGCGCCGAAGAAATCCCCGCCGTAGACGTGAATGGCGCCAGTCAACCGGGCGATCGGGTTAGTCACCGAATGTATGATGTTGTGACCAAGGGGCTCGGCATCTTTCGTGGACAGGGCCCTCGCGCCTACAGCTTCCAGTTTGCCGCCATGCGCGCCCGGAACCCGGCGCCAAAAGATGTTGTCCTCTCGACCTGTGTAGATCCCGATTACCGCCCACATTTGATGATTGTGGGGCATGATTGTCATATGAGGCGCCCAAATCACGTTCAAGATCGTCAGATCACTCGAATGGTAGAGCTTCTGGACTTCGGAACGCCTTGGCTCTCCCAACCCCTTGAGAATGGCACCGGGATCTGAGACCACGCGGGCCACAACTTCACGCACATTCTTGTGAGAGTTGTCGGCCGCTAACGCAGCGCGGCAATCGGCGGTGAACTGGCCCACATCAAACATAGCACATTCCGATCCGCTGACCTGCTCTAGCACCAAACCTGCTCAAGGATAACTGAAAGACCAAACATCGTCCACGAGACCAGTTTGGAACCCGGCCGAGCTAAAGGCGCGGACAACTAGAATGGGCGTCTCCTGCCTAGCTGAGGTGTGCTATCCTTACTGTCGGAACCTGCTGCAATCTAATTGATTGTAGGTGGACCAAAAGTCGCACGGTTGGCGACCCAGTGGGCGGTGTCCTGATGGTGGCGCTGACGCGCCTTGCTGGAAGGCTGGATCATTCACATTCCCGATTTGCTCACCGACTCGAGTTACACCTTTGTGGAGGCCCAGAAATTGGGCGGCTATCGCACCGTGCTCGCCGTTCCGATGTTGCGCGAAGGCACTCCGATTGGCGTGCTGGCATTGACACGCTCGGAGGTGCAGCCGTTTACCGACAAGCAGATCGAGCT
>DATFQX010000308.1:0-8424 GCA_035263865.1 Xanthobacteraceae bacterium | reverse complement strand
GACATCCACTTTCAGCTAGGCAGGGTGTGCGACCGACGATGCGATTTGTACCGGTCAAGACGGCGGAGCAGCAGGGGAGCCAGCTGCTCCATCGTGGCCGCGAGCAGTTGGTGCGCCAGCGCACGATGCTGGTGAACGCCTTGCGAGCACATCTGGCGGAGTTCGGGATGGTGGCGGCGCAGGGATTGCGCAACGTCGCGCAGCTGATCGCGATTGTCCGCGATGAGGACGATCTGCGGCTGCCCGATGGGTCGAATTCTGCCGCGGCACCAGGCCCAGCCAGGCCCCGAACTCGCACGCATGACGGCGAATACAGCCCCGAACTGACCCCGCCGGCCCACCTGCAAAGCGGCGGGGCCGAGGCGCTTGCATGACCCTGGTTAGTCTCCGAACAAATGCCCGCTAAAGTCTTCAATGCGCCGTCGCACAGCAGATCGGGATGGCGCTCGCCGGCCCTGGCAAGTTCGATGATGCGCTTGGCGATGATTCCGTTCGCAAAATCGTCTGCAAGGCCAAGGGCCGTGCGGGTCATTTCAAGAGCGAGGTTCAGAACCTGCTTGGTTTGAGGACCATTTATTCCCAGTGCCATTCAAGTCGGAGGCAGTCAAACGTCAGGGTGCCTCGGGCTTCAGGGGAACTGGGTCTCGGCGGCACCGACGCCCCCCCGCGCGTCGGCGCGCCGCGATGGATGCGAGGGGCGGTCTTCGGGCCGCCCCAATCCATTTGAGTGGAGCTGCTACCATTTTGCTACCCAATTCCTCGGCACACGATGGAACGGGCTGGTACGGCGCTGACGACCGATAGCCTTTACAGCCTGAAAAAATTGACTAAACGGCACGCGGTAGCATTAGGCGGGATGGCCGCAGCCGAATTAGGAAACCGCTGCTCTATCCGGCTGAGCTACGGGACCGTTGTTTCAATCGCTTTCCCAGGTAGTGTCTTGTTCTAGAGCTTCAATATAGCGGCCCCCGTATGGCTGGCTGGACCCCTTTAGCATAGCTTTTACGGCCGCTTGCGTGACAATGATCAGCCTTTCACCCGCCCGAACCCCAGCCTACGACAAGGAACCTCTGAATAAAAACGAAAACGGCCGCCACCGGCACAATCACTAGAACGCCAGCCGCCATGATCATTCCCCAATCGACCACGCTGGCATTGTAAAGATCGGCAATTCCGACCGGCAGCGTTTTCATCTCATCGGCGCTGAGCAGCACGCGCGCGAAGATATAGTCGTTCCAGGCGAGAATGAAGGTGAAGGTGCCGGTCGCGACAACGCCGGGCAATGCGAGCGGCAAGACGCCATGGATGACCGCCTGCAAACGGCTGCCGTCGATTCTTGCCGCCTCCTCGATTTCGAGCGGAATGCTCTGAAAGAAGGTGCGCAGCAGCCATAGGCTGAACGGCAGGCAGAAGGCAGTATAGGCGAGGATCAATCCGAGATGCGAGTTGGTCAGCCCAAGAAAACGCATGGCCACGTAAAATGGAATGAGGATCATGATCGGCGCGAACATGTAGGTGAAGAGGATAAGCCCCGCGATCATCTCCCGCCCATGGAAGCGAAAACGCGTGAGGCCGTAGGCGGCGGGCGCCGAAACAAGCAAAGTCAATCCAACAGTGGCGAACGACACGATGAGACTGTTGCGGAAATAGGTGAGAAAGCGCGTCTCTGCGAACAGTCGACCGAGATTGTCGAGGGTGACATGCGCGGGCCAAAGCGTCGGCGGGGTCACGAAAATCTCACGTGAAGGCTTCAATGCGGTCGAGGCCATCCACGCGAAAGGAAAGGCCGTGAAAACGAGCAGCGCCAATGCCGCGAACATCAGCGCCTGGCCGCGCGGGCTCAGCAACCCGGAGCGATTCATAAATTTTCCTCACGCCGCCAGATGCGGAAGTAGAGCACGGCCGCGCCTGCAAGGGCGAGGAACATGACCACGGCCATGGCCGAGCCGAGGCCCGCCTCGTAGTAAGCAAAGGTGCGCATGTAGGTATAGATCGGCAGCGTGCGGATATAGGTCTCGGCGCCGCCGCCCTGGATCATCAGCCACGGTGTGTCGAACTTCGTGAACATCCAGATCGAGCGTAGGAGCACGATGACGAATAGCACGCCCTTGAGTTGCGGCAGCGTAACGTAGACAAATCGTTGCCAGGCATTGCCGCCGTCGATCTTGGCCGCGTCGTAAAGCTCCTCCGGAATGGTCTGCAGCCGCGCCAGCACGCCGATCACGACGAAGGGAAAAAATTGCCATACGCTGACGATGATCAGCGAGACCATGATCCAGTCCTTGCCCATGAAGCTGATAGGCCGATCGACCAGGCCCGCTTTCTCGATCAGATAATTGATAAGGCCGAATTGGCTGTTGAGCAGCCATTTCCAAACGATCACGGCGACCACCGTGGGAACCACATAAGGAAAGATAACGATGCCCCGCAGGATATTGCGGCCCGGAAAAAACTCGTTGAGCAGCAGAGCAGCCGCTACCCCCAGTACGATCTGCAGCACGATCGTCGAGAGGGCATAGACCGTGCCGCGCCACACCGACGCCCAGAGTTCCGCGTCACGCAAGAGAAAAATATAGTTATCGAACCCGATGAAAGTCTGTTGCGGGAAGAACGAGTGCTTGTTGAAGAAGCTGATCCAGACGCCGTAGAGCACCGGATAAAGCGTAAGCGAGAGCAAGAGGATAATGGCGGGCAGGATCAGCAGGATTCCGACCGCCGCCTCTGGCAATCGGAATGGCTCCGAGTTCATTCTCTGCGCGGGCTCGCTCAATGCGCGCCCGCCATTCACGATCCGCCAACCTTATGCAACAGCTCAGCCCTTGAGATAGCCTTTGTTGCGCAGCAGGTCTTCGAGCCGCCTCTGCGCCTTCTCTGCGGCCCTTTTCGGCTCCCACTTCTCCAGCACCACATCCATGACCATGTCGCGGACGATGCCGGAGCCGAGCACTTCGAGCAGATAGGGTTTCTCGGTCATGTCGGACCAATCGACGACCAGTGTGGGCTTGCCCTGGTCTTTGTCGAGATAGCCCTGTTGCACCTCGATCCAACCCTTCCAACGCTGGATCATTTCGAGGTTCTGATATTTCGGCGACGCGCGCAGCGACCTAGTGATGGGGAAGAGATGGATGGGGACGGTCGAGACGTATTCGAGATAATTGTCGTCCTGGTAGAAGAACTTCAGGAATTCGATTGCCTCTTTTTGATGCTTTGCGTCCTTGAAAAGCATCCATGGCTCTTCGTCGACCTGTACGCCCGGCGCCTTTCCGCTGGGCCCGACCGGCTTTGACCAGACATCGAACGTTTTGTCGTTGGCCATCTCCTTGGACGCGAATTTCTCGATTAGTCCAGCGCCGCGTCCATAGCCCTGGAACATCATCGCCGCCTTCTGACCGTAAAGATTCTGGAAGGTCTGCAGATAGCCATCGCCTTCCCAGCCGGGCGGGGCGTATTTGACAAGCTCGCGCCAGAACTCCAGCACCTCGATCATCTTCTGGTCGGTGAACAGCGGCTTGTTGTTGTTGTCGAACAGGGCGCCGCCATTCGACTTGATCAGTTCGCCCATCAGGATATTGATGAAGAGATTGTCGCCCGGCAGCGTGATCCCGTAGATGTCGATCTTGCCATCGCCCTTGGTCGATTGCGTCAGTGCCTTGGCATTGGCGAGGAGATCGTTCCACGTCTTCGGCGGCTTCAAACCTGCCTTATCGGCAATATCCTTGCGGTAAATCAGCAGCGACGTTCCGGCGGCATGCACGAGGCCGAACTGCTTGCCACCGACATTGCACACGCGCTTAACCTGCTCCCAGATATTGTCCTCGCCGATCGCTTTCACGACTTCGTCGAGCGGGTTGAGCAACCCCTTCGATTGCAAGGAGGTGCAGGTGATCGGTTGGCCGTGCGACAATTCCGGCGGCGATCCGGCGGCGAGCGACGCCATGATCTTGCCTTCGAGATCGGTCCAGGCCAGTCCCTCGGCCTCGATCTTGATGCCGGGATTCTTCGCCTCGAAACGACGCGCGATGTCGTTGAATGCCTTGATCGTTTGTGGCTCGGTTTCCGTGTGCCAGACGCGCACGAGCTTGTTTTGCGCCACAGCCGGCGCGGCGATGCCGACGGTCAGTGCGGCCGCGAGCGCGACCATCCGCGACATGTGCATGAGTGTCCTCCCCTGAATGCTTTTATTAGGTTTCAAGCGGAGGCGTGCAGCGCCCCGCTTGCATCTTGCACCGCGCCCGGCGCGGCCCGCCTTGCGATGACAGCTGACCGCAGCTAGCGTCTCAAGTCAGATGTCCGACCACGGTAGAAAGGCGCGGAAAAGCTGTCAATCGCGGACGCTTCACGAGCGGCCACGGGAGATGCCGGAATGCACTATGACGTAACGATCATCACCGTGCGGCCCGGTACGGAGCGCAACGCCCTTGCGCGCCTCAAGCAGACGCTCCCCTCCTTGGTGGGCGATGAGCTGTTGGCTTGCTGGTATTCGGACCTCGGCGCCCTCAGTCGAATCCTGTTGCTCCGCGCCGCTTCCAACATCGCACGCATCCATGCGGATCGCGAGAAGATCGTGCGGACCGAGAATCCTTTCGACGTCGGTGAATATATCGCGGGCATGAGCATGGACACCTATGTCTCGTTCCCGTTCATGCAGCCTCTGACGGCCGGGCAATTCGGCCCCGTATTCGAGGTGCGCAGCTATGTCTTCAAGCCGGACGGCGTGCCGCCGACCATCGAGCTGTGGCGCAAGTGGGTGCCGGGCCGCGCAAAACTATCGCCGCTGCTCGGTGCCATGCATTCGATTACCGGCACGGTGAGGCGATTCATGCACATTTGGCCGTATGCCGGCCTCGATGAGCGGGCGCGGCTGCGCGCAAAAGCGGTCGCGGACAAGGTTTGGCCGCCCCCTGGCGGCCCGGATCATTTCATCGCGATGCAGTCCGACATTTACCTTCCTGCGGACTTTTTCCCGATACGCTGACGGATTGCGCACGATGCGCTCGAAAGATCGGCTGCCGCTGGAACGATAAGCGCGATCAATCGTTGCGGCATCATTGCGGGCCGGCTGGCAGAGGTTGAGCCATGCCAATTTGTGTCGCTTCATCGGGCCTTGTTGCGGTCATCTTGTTCGCCGCGCCTCAGGTTGCCCTCGCACAAGGCGCGCCGTTCTGCCTCAAGAACGCGTTGGGCGCGGTCAGTTGCACCTACCACACCATGATATTGTGCGAGCAAGCCAAGCAGCCCAACTCGCGCGATCAATGCATTCCGCGCTTTCGGGCGGACGAGACAACGGGCAGCTCGGGGGCACCACTCGGCAGTCCGCGGCAGCCGGGTACTGCACGTCCAGCCGTCAATCCGTCGCCCGTCCGGTAACTAAGACTCATTACGGGCTACTGGCATTGCCCCATAAGCGTCATTGCCGAGCATAGCGCGTCGAAGACGCGCGTAAACGCGCTTATGCTCCGGCAATTCATCATTCTTCGCAAGAATTTTTCGAAGAAGATGGATGCGAGGGTCAAGCCCGCGCATGACGAGTCGAGGACAAGTGAGCCGAAATTCCGGCTGGCAATGACAACCGTCAGCGTCGCTTTGTTGCCGGACCCTTCGCTTTCACAAGCCGATCGTAGTCTCGTTGGGTGCGCTCCGCGTAGGCCAGCGCGAAAGATGCAAGCGCATCATCCATGACATCGGTTTTCCCCATGTATCCAGCGAGCACCGCCGGATCCGCCGAGCGCGCGTGCGCACGTGCCAGCGTGCGCCCGCACAGGCGCGCGTGGCTGCCCAATGCCCGTTCTTCGACCAGTTCACTGATCGTTCCAAGATGCCGGTTCTTTAAGTGGCGCACGTAAAAGTATCGCCCCGACTTTTCATCTTCCGTCCACCCCAGGAACACATCGCTGGCCGCCTGCATGACGCGTTGACCTTCCACGACCCGCTGACCCGGGTGGCCTTCGAATTTCGGGCCGAGGCATTCGAGCACGGATGTTCCTGCTTCTTTCACTTGAAGGAACAGCGGCGCGCCATCGCCGTCCATGAACAGACCGATGGCGCAGAAGGTGCCCACGCTGCCGACACCGACCACCTTGAATGCGACGTCCTTAAGCGCGTAGCGCTCGATGAGGCAACGCCGCTCCGGCGCGAGGCGCTCCTGGTAGGATGCAAACACCCGGCGCTCATCTACCCGACGCCGCGGATCGCGCGTGCCCGTGAAATGATAAATGAGCGGCGGCCTATCCTCGATGCGCGCCCGCTTGCCCTTCACCAAATGCGGAAAATTGTCGTCCTCTTCGAGATGGCCGGCCGCCTTGGAAACGATTGCCGAAAGTTTTTGCCTCAGCGAGCGGTCCTCGACGCGCTCGATCTCTCGCATCAAGTCGATCCTGCTGTGCCAAATTTCGAGCGGCGACAATTTGGCAAGAACGTGCATGCGGCTTCGATACGCTTCGACCGTTGCCGCTGCGATCGCCCGCGCCCGCTTCTTCGGGAGCTTCACCGCCAGCGCGGCAACCGACACGCTGGCGGTCAAGCGCTTGAGGTCGACCGTAAAATCAATTCCAGCGAGCGTTTCGTCGAAATCGTTGATGTCGAATACGATGTTCTCCTCGGGCGTATCGAATGCCCCGAAGTTCATGAGATGACAGTCGCCACAAGCCTGGACGTCAATGCCCACAGCCGGTTGGTGCTTGAGATCCGCTGCCATCACCGCCGCAGCGCCGCGCAGGAACGCGAATGGGCTGACGAGCATGCGCTCGTAACGCACCGGGATCAGCTCCGGTACCCGATTGCGATCACCGGCGGCCAAGATTGCAACCGGATCGCGGGCTGCCGATCCGAGCAGCTCGGCGTGCCGTTCCCGCGCAACCTTTTTGCGCAGACGCTTGCCGTGTTGGTAGCGCTCGGCGCGTGGGCCCCACGCGGCTTGGGTCATCTGGCCTGGGACATAAAGCATTTGAAGCATCGGTCGAGAAGCAGCCGGCGGCCGCCTACCTAAGCCGTCAACACTTCGAGCACGTGCCCGTTCGGATCGCGGAAATAGAATCCGCGTCCGCTATGACGGTGATTGATTTTCATGTCGTCAAGGGCACGGGGCCCGCTGCCATAAGCAATGCCCTCGGCGCGCACGCGGTCGAAGATTCCATCGAACTCCGCTTCGTCGACCTTGAAGGCATAATGGTGGCTCTCGAAATTCGTATCGTCGTCGAAATCGAGGGTCAGCGTGTCATTGATCCGCAGCGGAGCGAAGTGCGAGAGGGGTCCCGCGTAACGCAAGCCCAGGATGCGGGCGAGAAAGCGCGCGGACGCCTCCTTATCGTGCGCCGGCACGATCGTATGGTCGAGCACGATTGCCATGGGCACCTCCTGCAAGTGGTTCCATTACCTCACATAGGAGGCTGCATCGCCGGTTTTAAGGTCCGCAAGGCTGGGCCAAGCCGCTCCAAGCCGCACTAACCGCGTCCGCGAAGGCTCAATGGTAGTGGATCGTGATCGTCGTCACTTGATCCCCGGCATGGCGGTCGACAAATCCCAAAAAGGAAGAGAGCAATTTGCGCTCATCCTCCGCCGTCGCGGCGCGCACCTTGGCCGTGACCGCCTCGGATGCGCCCCGGTTGAGCTGAAGCGTCCCCTTGAACTTCTTGTGCTTCCACCGGGCGGTGTGCTGACTCTTGCGGCCAACCCGCACGTAGGTTCCGCGGCCGCTTTTACGGATTGCATCCTGCTTGGCGACGAGGGTGCCATAAAGGCGCGCCCGCGCGCGCGGAACAATCTCAACGATCTTCATGAGTTTCCCCCCTGCCTCACTTGCTTGTGACGCAAATATACAACGATTGCGCCCCGTAAAACCACCGCGACGTGTCTTGTGTACCCCTATAACCGCGGCGCAGACGCAGCGCCGTAGTGCCGCCCCATTCCGACTGTTTTCTTGCCGCACGGGCGGGCGCTGGGACGTCGCTCTTGCGCGGTTTTGCTGTGTGTCGTGCCTGGCCGCCATTCTGCCGCCGGCGCCCGCGCGCGCGGAAGGCGCAACGCTGAGTGCTTGCCGGTTCCAGGCTGTCGCCATAGCAAAGGTTCGTGCGATCACCGACGGACGCAGTTTTATTCTGGAGGACGGGCGCGAGGTTCATCTCGCCGGAATAGAGATCCCCTCCCACCCGCCCAAGGCGAATCAGGAGCGAAAGCCGAGGCGGGTCTTGCGGCTCGCGCGGCGCTTGAATCGATGCTGAACGGTCAGACCGTCGAGCTCCATGAAAACGGCGCGGCCGTCGACCGCTACGGCCGCACGATTGCGCTGGCCTATGTCATAGACGACCGTGCGTCCCACTCGGTTGCACACGAGATGTTGGCAAGGGGATTCGCGCGCGTTTCGGCCCATGTCGGCGGCGGTCGGCCCTGCGCGGAAGAGCTTTGGGCGCAAGAACGGGCGGCGCGGGC
>DATFQX010000307.1:0-17099 GCA_035263865.1 Xanthobacteraceae bacterium | reverse complement strand
CGATTTAACCTCGGCGATGATTTGGTCCTTGAGCTTCTTGTACTTGCGCTCTTGCGAGGGCGTCAGCGCGCCGCTCTTAAGCCTAAGCGCGATGTCCTGGTCCTGCAGGCGGCGCAGCCGCTTGTATTCGCTGGCGATGTTGTCGAAGGTCTCGACCACCTTGGGCTTGAGTTCGGCCTCGATGGCGGCGAGCGAGAGTGAGTTCTCCATGTCGTCGTCGACGAAATCCGCTTCGCTCGGCGCGGCCTCGCCGCCTTCGCCCTCTTCCCCGTTATCGCGCTCTGCCGCTCCCTTGAATGGGGTGGCCGCCGCCGGCGCCGCCGGCGGTGCAGGTGTTTGCGCTAGCATAGAGGCGCTGCCAGCACCCGCCTGGGTCCCTGCTGTCGCGATCGGCTGCCCATCGGAGCCGATCATCGGCGCGGGCATCGCTTTCGCGTCCGGACCGACATAGGTCGCTTGAAGATCGATGATGTCGCGCAGGAAGACTTTGCCCTCGTTGAGCTCGTCGCGCCAAATAATGATGGCTTGAAAGGTGAGCGGACTTTCGCACAGGCCGGCAATCATCGCTTCGCGGCCGGCCTCGATGCGCTTGGCGATGGCGATCTCGCCCTCACGCGAGAGCAGCTCCAGCGAGCTCATCTCGCGCAAATACATGCGTACCGGATCATCCGTACGCTCGGTCGGCTCCTTGGCTTCGGTTTTGGCCGGGACCTTCTGCTGCACCTCGACGAGGTCGCCGCCCTCGCTCTCGCCTTCTTCGTCGTCCTCTCCGCGCGTTTCCTCTCCCTCTCCGCTCGTCTCCTCGGTCTCGACCACGTTCACGCCCATCTCGCTGAACATGGCGAGCACGTCCTCGATCTGCTCGGAATTGACCTCCTCGGAGGGCAATACCGAGTTGATCTGGTCATGCGTGACGTAGCCGCGCTTCTTAGCCGAGCGGATGAGTTTTTTGACCGCAGCGTCGGAAAGATCGAGCAGCGGGCCGTCCGGCGCGGTCTCGGATGTCTCCTTCTCCGGCAAGTCTTCCTTCTGAGACGTCGCTTTAATATTGCTTGCCATAAACCTCCACAGCCGGCACTGAGCCAGCACCCGATCGCGGTGCTGCCGCGTAGCCGATAGCCTAAAGGGATGGCTACGCCTACCTAAAACTTCGTCTGTAGAAGAATGTTTTCGGTTTCCGACGCAATAGCGCCGGAAATCACTACCTTCGACGGGAAAGTTCACCCCGGCTCAACAGCAAGCCGTTGTGTGATATTTTCGATAGTCTGAATTAGGGAGCATAGCCATTTGCCGCAGATCAAAACGTGACACCAGGGAGGAGGGTGAATGCCGACGCTGTCGATCACGCTTTCCGGCTCCGCAATCGTCAACGGGACTAAGAGCTACACGGTCAGCGACGGCGATATTCAATCGCTGCTGAACTGGGCGTCGGTTGCCTTCTCGGTTCCCGCAGCCGCGGGTAATGCGGGGGTGCTGCTCGCGTGGGGGAAGTATGTCCTTAACCTGTCTGACGAGAGCAAAGGCATCCGCGTATTCCTCCGTTGTCATTTCCCATAACAACGCAACGTGTCGCTTTGGGATTACGAGCGTATGACCTTTGGAAACCGGAAAGCCGTCTAAGACCGCAAGAGACAGCTTGGTCTCAGCCAAGATTGTGCGTTGCGGACGACAGAAGATACAGTCCATCCCTCTGCTCATGGATGATGCTGCCAACAAGATAGCCGCTCTACGCACGCCAAGCGAGCAGGGCTCTTCGGACGCGCGTTGGTGGCTGGGGTGATAGCGGCGGCACCCCATGGAGCAAGCACCGCGTTGCCCAAAATGGGTCATGCCGTGCTAGGCTCGCAAACCAGGCTGGCGCAACTGCGAAAGGCCGGGTTGATTGAAGTTGAGGAACGGCCGCGCAAGTCACCAGTCGTGAAAGTGCGGTTCAAGGAACAGGTGCGGCCACCAGGACCGTAGCCGCGCACTAGTCGCAACCCGCACGTTCCAGCATATCGTCTAAGTCGCCTAGCTTTTTTCCTAACGAAGTGTCCGCTTCGTTCCGTTCTTGAGGAGTCATTTTCTGGTACGCGGCCTGATCGAGGTTCCTGCTTATGTACTCTTTTTCGGCTTCGACGAATCTGCGCAGATCGAAGCACCTTCGGGTTTCGGTGATGACGCGCATGCTTTGCGGCATCGGAAGCGGCCGTGGCATTGAAGTTTTAATAATCAGCGCCGCGCCGATGATCGCAGCGCTGATGATGCCGACGCCGATCAGGAAAAGGTTGCGGGTCATGGGGGACAGCCGTAGCGCCGCAATTCCAAAACTCATTGCCGGGAGACCTATACGGTTTCATCCGGGCAACCCGATATTGAGGAACATCGTCTTGAGTGGCGGCATCCTCGACGTGCTCTCTGGCGGGGGCATCTCCTGCCTATAGAGCGCTCACGCCGGACGCGTCAATCAACGCGCGGCCAAACCGCCGCCGATTCCCCCGCTTTTCAGAGCCGACACCGCGGCGTTTGAGCCGGAAGTTTCCTGGTGTCCCGAACAGCGCAAGAGCGTGGGCAGGCGCTCGGTGTAGACCTGAACATGCAGCGGTCCCATAGATGGCCCGGAGGTCCGGGCCACTCGGGCCATCTATGGCGAGCCTATACCCTGGTCAGGGGACCGCATGCCCACGGAGTTACGGGAGGGGACACCTATGGGCCGTCTGTTAGCTAAAGCGCCGCTACCTCGTGCTACGCAGCCTTCTTCGTCCAAGGCAAACTGATTTTGTTGCGCTCGACGTTGCGGCGATAAAAGACGCGCTGTCGGGTCTGGAGCGGCATATCAATCACCGCCCAGTCTCGGTGCAGCTCGACGAGCCTGCCGCCGTTCATCGCCCACAAGAGTCCGGCGCTGGCGGAATAATCAAGGGGCCGCCGGGGCGCACAGCCGAACAAGCCGATAGCATCCCACCCGAGCCGGGCGGCGCGCGCGGCCCAATCTTCGGAGGGGCTTAGGAAGTTATGGCAGTCGCTCACGAACTGGCGCCAGCGGTGCCGCGGAACGTCAGGGGGCGCGCGATCAGCATCGAGGCAAGCGATCCCTTCGACCCAATCGCTGGGAATCCGATGCGCTGGTGCCGCTTGCGGCTCTGCTTTAGCCGATGGTGTGTTCTCTCGCGGCAATTCCCATAGCCACTGGCTACGCGGTCCGAACCCAACCCGAACCGACCTTATGCGAAGGAATTTCTTGGCTTGTTTGAAAGCCTTTGCATCTGTGATGGATTGCGCTTCACCGAGCAATCCTGCCGCGCGAGCGCTTGCCTCGACCTTGGTGACAGGGTGGGCTCGCCCCGCGAGCGTTGCTCGCAAGAAATCAATAACATCCGGTTCAGCGCGACGAAGATTCATCCAGGATATAATATGGCCAGAGAGCCATCGATGCCAGCCGAATTGCCTAAGCCGCAACGTCGGACGCTGCGATCAGATCCTGCGATCTTCGAGCGAAAGACCGCACGCTTGCGGCGTGATATTGTTGCTTTCACTAGCCAGCCCTCGCACGGGAGGGCCACATGCCTGTCACTATCGGACGGCGGGAAGTGATAGCTGCGCTCGGCGCCGCGGCAGCGTGGCCGCTCGCGGCACGGGCACAGCAGACGCCGATGCCGGTCGTGGGGCTGCTCTGGGTCGCGAGCGAGCGGGTCGTGAAGCCATACGAGGAGTCGATCCGCTCTGGGCTGCACGAACTCGGCTGGGTTGACGGCGGCAACTTCCGGCTGGAGGTGCGCTACGGCAGCGGCGAGGCGGGGCGGTTGCCGGAACTGATCGACGAGCTGATCGCGCTCAACCCGAGGGTGCTGTCCGGCATTAGCGAGGTCGTTGCGCTCATGAAGGCGAAGACCTCGACCATCCCGATCGTACTCAGTCTCTCCTACGATCCGGTGGAGAGCGGGCTGGTGCAGAGTCTGGCGCGCCCCGGGGGCAACATCACCGGCATTGCCGTTCATTACGACGAGGTGCTCAGCAAGCATGTCGAGATCGCCAGCGAGTTGGTGCCCGGCCTGGCACGCATCGGCTTCATCAACGATGCCGCCGATCCGGGTGCCGCACGGTTCGACGCGTTGGCAGAGAAGGCGGCGAGCAGTAAGGGCCTGACGCTCGTGCCAATGCCAGTGCGCGACAGGGCCAGCGTCGAAGCCGCCTATGCTGGGCTCTCTGGGCCGAGAACCCCGGACGCGCTGATCGTCATGCTCTCCGGCCGTCTGTTCAACCTGCGTGATCCTATCCGCGAAGGCGCACTCAAGCTGCGCGCGCCAGTGATCTATCCGTTCGAGGGCTTCGTCGAGGATGGCGGGCTCGTGAGCTACGGCCCCAACTACTACGCGGCCTTCCGCCGCTCCACCGTGTTCGTCGACAAAATCCTTCGGGGTGCCAAGCCCGCCGACCTGCCGATCGAGCAGCCGACCCGACTCGACTTGGTGGTCAACATGAAGGCCGCGGAGGCGATCGGGCTCGCCGTGACGCCGCTTTTTCTGGCGCGCGCCGATAAGGTGATCGAATGATACGACGGCGCGAGTTCATCACGCTCATCGGTGGCGCGGCGGCCGCTTGGCCGCTCACGGCGCGCGCGCAGCCGCAGGCGATGCCAGTGATCGGCTATCTTAGCAGCCTCACCCAGGCCGCCTCGGTGCGTTTCGATGCAGCGCTTCGCCGCGGGCTTTCCGACATGGGTTATGTCGAGGGTCAGAACGTAGCGATCGAATACCGCTGGATTGCTGATCGTTATGATGCATTGCCGGGGATGGCCGCCGATCTTGTGCATCGCCGGGTGGCAGCGATCCTGGCGCTAGGGCCTCCGGCGGTGCTTGCGGCCAAGGCCGCGACCCAGACGACGCCGATTGTTTTCGTCACCGGTGCCGACCCGCTCAAGTTCGGCTTCGTCGCCAGCTTCAACAAGCCCGGCGCTAACATCACTGGGATTTGGATGGTCTTGACGGTTTTGGCCGAAAAACGATTGCAGCTCTTGCACGACCTTCTCCCCAAGGCCGGATCAATAGCGCTCCTCGTCAATCCTACGAGCCCCGTGGCCGAGCCGCAGACGCGAGACGCGCAAGCCGCGGCGCGCGCCCTTGGCGTCAAGCTCACGGTCCTAAGTGCAGCTACTGAAAACGACTTCGAACAAGTTTTCGCGAGCCTTGCCGAGCAGCGTGCGGATGCGCTGTTGGTTAGCGCCGATCCGCTCTTCGCCAGCAGGCGTGAGCAGCTCGTCGCGCTGGCAGCACGACATGCAGTCCCCGCACTCTATGAAATCCGTGAATTTGTCGAAGCTGGCGGACTCATGAGCTATGGAACCGTACTCGGCGACGGTTACTACAAGGGCGGCAATTACATTGCTCGTATTCTCAAAGGCACCACCCCGGCTGACTTGCCGGTCGAACAAATCGAGAAGTTCGAATTAGTCATCAATGTCGCGACCGCCAAGGCATTGGGTCTTTCCGTGCCAGACAGGCTGCTCGCCCTCGCCGACGAGGTGATCGAGTGACACGCCGCGAGTTCATCACGCTGCTCGCCGGCGCGGCAGCCGCGTGGCCGCTCGCGGCGCGCGCGCAGCAGGCGGACTAGCCGCGCTATATCGGCGTGCTCACCGTCTTTTCCAAAGAGGACCCGGAGGGGCAACGTCGCGTCACGGCCTTGCAGCAGAGGTTGCAGGAGTTGGGATGGGTCGACGGCCGCAACGTGCGGATAGAGCTTCGTTGGGCCGGCGGCGATCCCGATCGCGCCCGCTTCTATGCCGGCGAACTCGTCGGAATGAAGCCGGATGTCATCTTCATCAATCATGCACTGGTATTGCCGCTGTTGCGGCAAGAAACCCACGCGATACCAATCGTGTTCGTGCAGATCGCCGATCCGGTCGCCGACGGTCTTGTCGCCAGCCTCTCGCAGCCGGGTGGCAACATGACTGGCTTTACCACTGGCGAATACGCGATGATTTTCAAGATCATCGCTTTTGTCACAGCAGCTGTCCCAATTTTCCTTTTCGTACGCTCGATGTTCTTTCGGCGACCAGCGCGGACCAATGAAGGGTTTAAGGAATTTAAGAAGCAGAGCGACCTAGCCGTCTCGATCTTTCTGCTCCTCATTGGATGTGTCGTGCTCTTCACCGCTGGCAAGCTGGTTTGGGCGTGGCTCTGAACGGATCGATCAAATCCGCAACGATATTGAGCGAACCTCTCTTGCGAATCGCTATCCACCGCTTTTCCACTCGCGAAAAATTCAATCCTGGGAACCGCACGTCCATCGCGGCGACGACAAAAGCTGCGCGTGGAAATTGTCAGGCGGAGATTCTCGCCGCGTCCTCGGTCGGCTCGCACAGCATATAGCCGCGCCCCCACACCGTCTCGATGTAATTCTTGCCGTTCGAGGCGCCGGCGAGCTTCTTGCGCAGCTTGCACATAAAAACGTCAATAATTTTGCTCTCCGGCTCGTCCGTGCCGCCATAGAGGTGGTTCAGGAACATGTCCTTGGTCAAGGTCGTTCCTTTGCGCAGGCTCAGGAGCTCCAGCATCTGGTACTCCTTGCCCGTGAGGTGCACGCGGGCGTCGCCGACCTGAACCGTCTTGGCGTCAAGATTGACGACCAGGTCGCCGGTCTGGATCACCGACTGGGCGTGGCCCCTCGAGCGGCGCACGATGGCATGGATGCGCGCCACCAGCTCGTCCTTGTGGAACGGCTTGGTCATGTAGTCGTCGGCGCCGTAGCCGAGACCGCTGACTTTGTCCTCGATACCGGCAAGGCCAGAAAGAATCAGAATCGGCGTCTTCACCTTGGAGACGCGTAGCGAGCGCAACACTTCGAAGCCCGACATGTCAGGAAGGTTCAGGTCGAGCAGAATGATGTCGTAGTCGTAGAGCTTGCCGAGATCGACGCCTTCTTCGCCAAGGTCGGTGGTGTATGAGTTGAAGCTCGCGGACTTTAGCATCAGCTCAATGGATTGAGCGGTGGCGCTGTCGTCTTCAATCAGCAGAACGCGCATGCCAATCTGCTTCCTCGCCACTTGGGGCTAGTGCATTAGCCACCCAGATGGTTAATAAAGGGTCACGCGGATGAATGTCCTGTGGTCGCATAGAGGTTGCTGCGGCGGTGCGCGAACGGCATCGAACGCGCGGCTGCGGGCAGCGCAGTGAAAGTTTGAAGCCGAGCGCGGCGACGGTGGCGGCCCTCACCAGTGCAGGAACAGGTAGAACAGGTAGAGGGCCGCAATCATACCTACCCCGTAGGTAAGCGCGGCGCGCATTGTGCTATCGGTCTTGCGGCGTATCACGCGCACGATCTCGCGGCTGGCGTAATTGTGTGGCTCGGCCGCAGCCCCCTCGGCCGGGAACCGCGGCAAGGACACCGTGGTCGTGCCGGACCGAGCCGGCATTGACTCTCTCACTGCCAGACGGGCTGTGCGAGTCGTTCTGTGGGCAAGCCTAAACGAAGAGTTAAGCCCTGTCGGCGACAAGGTGGCTCAGCCCAGCGGTTCCAGACAGGTGTTGTGACGACGAGCCCAGGTGACGGCCGAACCGAGCCGGGGCCGACTGTCGCGGCTGCTCAGTCAACGAGAGGTTAACAGCGGGTTCTAGCCGTCGGCAACCTCCTTTCCATGCGCCGCCAGCGCGGCGACGTCGCCGAGAGTAAAGTAAGTGAATTCCCGCTGACTGATGCTTGCCAATTCGGTATCCTGCAATCCGGCCCTGGCTGGCGGGGACCGAATGCAATTCGATCAGTTGAAACGGCGCAGGTTCATCACGCTATTGGGCGGTGCTGCGGCCTGGCCGCTCGCGGCGCGCGCGCAGCAACCGGCGATGCCGGTGATTGGGTATCTTGCAACGGGTTCGGCCGAGGTGATGTCGAATCGGTTGGCGGCTTTCCGCAAAGGGCTCAGCGAGACTGGCTACAATTTGCTCTCACTCGCCGACGAGGTGATCGAGTGAAACGACGGGAGTTCATCACGCTGCTCGGCGGTGCGGCGGCTGCGTGGCCGCTCGCGGCGCACGCGCAGCAGCCGGCGATGCCGGTGGTCGGGTTTCTAAACGCCGATTCCCCTCACGGTTACGGGCGGCAGTTGTCGGCCTTTCTCCAAGGGCTGGGCGAGAACGGTTATGTTGATGGCCGCAACGTGGGGATCGAATATCGCTGGGCGGAGAGTCGCCTTGATCGGCTGCCGGCGATGGCGGCCGATCTGGTTTATCGTCAGGTGACTGTGATTGCCGCGACTAGCACTCCGGCGGCGCTCGCAGCGAAGGCGGCGAACACAAATATTCCGATCGTCTTTGAGACGGGCGGTGATCCGATCCAGCTTGGTCTCGTCGCCAGCCTCAACCGCCCGGGCGGCAACGTCACGGGCGTAACTCAGCTGAACTGGGAGATACTCCCGAAGAAGCTGGAATTGCTGCATGAACTGCTTCCCACCGCGGGCGTCATTTCACTGCTCATCAACCCGACCGATTCCGTTTATGCTGAGATGCAGTCGCGCGAGGCGCTGGCCGCGGCGCATACACTCGGGCTCGACCTGCATGTCCTCAACGCCAGCACGGAGCGCGATTTCGATTCGGTTTTCGCGGACCTGATCCATTTGCGGGCAGGAGGGCTCGTGATCGGCGAGGATGCATTCTTCAATAGCCACTTCAAACAGCTCGCCGCGTTGACGATCCATCACTTGGTGCCGGCGGTCTACAAATCGCGCGAGTTCGTTGCGGCCGGAGGTCTGCTGAGCTACGGCGGATCGGGCACGGACGCATACCGCCTGGCCGGCGGCTATACCGGCCGGATTCTCAAAGGCGACAAGCCCGCCGACCTGCCGGTCCAGCAAGCCACCAAAGTCGAGCTCTTCATCAATCTTAAAACCGCCAAGGCGCTCGGCATCACCGTCCCGCTGCCGCTCTCCGGCCGCGCCGACGAGGTAATTGAATGAACCGCCGCGAGTTTATTGCGCTGCTCGGCGGCGCGGCGGCGTGGCCGCTTGCAGCGCTCCCTTAGTAGCCTGACCGCGGGCGGCGGGGGGGCAATCGTCCGCTAGCCCGGCAATACCTATGGGAAGCTACGAGCCCATCCCTCGTAGGGCGCAAAATAAGCGAAGTGCGTTGCGCCGCTGGCCCGGGATTCACATCGAGCCCGCTCACTCCGCCGGCTTTTCGGCCTGCTTGCGCATCCCTTCGCGCACCAGGTCGATGTGATTTCGCAACATGTAGAGCTCGCTCGCATAGGCGAGCGGCACGTGCAGGTGGTTGGCCTGCTCCTCGAGGCGGTCGAGCCGCGTGATCACCTCGCGCATGTCGCCCCCGCCGCCGCGGGCGTTTGCCATTTCGGCTTCCAGGAGTCTCAGCTCCCCATACATGCGCAGCACTTTCGATCGCATCGCCCAGTCGTAAAGAGCCGGCAAAAATCGCATCATCGGGTAGAGCACGCCGAGGATCGGAATGAGCAGGATCATGAGCTTGCCGAGCAGCGCCGCCATCCAGAATGGGAAATAATCGTGCAGGAACGGCAGGCCCGATTTGTAGAAACGCGCCGCTTCGCTGCTCAGCGGCATGTCGATCGCCTCGGGGGCGGGAAATGCATTGGCGCGATTGAAAATGCTCGGTCCCGAATGGATCTCGCTCGCGGCGTTGAGCAGCAGGTACTGAATGGCCGGATGCAGGTCCTGACGCACCACCAGGCTGGTCTTGGTCGCGATCAGCGTCACGTCCGCGGGCGGTTGATCCCGCGGCAGATCCGTCACGCCCCTGGGCACGATCACCTTGGTGAGAAACGGATAGAGCGCGATGACCGCGTCGGCGTGGGGAAAGCCGGACAGCGCGACGCGCTCGTCGGCGAGGAGTTGCTGTACCAAGGGCGCGTCCCAGGGGTTCATCATGAACGCGACATCGATCTCTCCCGCCTTGAGCTTTTCCGCGGCTTCGCGCGGGCTGAGCGCCAAGAGTTCGCCGACCTGCCGCTCCATCCCGTTACGCTTGATCAGTTCCAGCGACAGCGCGCGCGTCCCGCTGCCTGGTGGCCCGATCGCAATCTTGCGGCCGCGCAAGCCCTCGGCTCCGACGCCCTGGATTTCCCGCCTGCGGAACCACCACAACGGCTCGTAGGCCACGGTGCCCAATGATTCGAGACCTGCCGTATTCGCGGCGGCGGCGCCGCCGCCTTGCATCACGCCAACGACGCCGCCCTGCATCAGGCCGACGCTCACGCCCGAGCGCGGGTCGCGCAGCAGCTCGGCGGTTTCCACCGAACCGGCGGTCGCGCGAAGTTGCACCTCCACGCCGGCCTTCGCGAGCGCCGCTTGGTAGCGCTTGCCGTCCTCCTGGTAGGCGCTGCCTTCCGGCCCCGTCGCCATCACGATGCGGTGCGGCGGCATGTTGCCGAGCATCACCAAGGCCGCGCATCCGATCGCGGCGGCGGTCACGGCGATTGTGACCGTGGGCCAATGGTGGCGCAGGAAGGCTCGGATCGGCATGCAGACTTAACGCTTCCGGATCGGGTTAGCGTAGCCCGGGTTGAGCGCAGAACACGGGTCAAATGTAAAGGAGAATGGTCGTACTGCGTCAAATGGGTGAATGAACGTGCGGCAAACTCGGTGCGCTCCCTCGCCCCGGCTTAAGCGCGTTTACGCGCGTAAGACTTAGACCCCGCAAGCAACTTCTGTTGATGGTCCAGCGCGCGCCGTGCAGAGGCGCCGCTTTTTATTGCGCTGCGCGCCACTGACCCACCTCAAGACCTGCTATACTTCGCCCGTGATCCTTGGCCTTGGGGTAAGCCCCATGAGGCGGCGGGAATTCATCGCACTCATCAGTAGCGGTGTAGCCGCGTGGCCGCTCGCGGCGCGCGCGCAACAGCCGAAGGTGCCGGTCATTGGGTATCTCAGCAGCTTTCCAGCCAATATAAATCCGAAGCTCACGCAAGCGTTTCGACAGGGCCTGAACGACGCCGGTTTTGTCGAGGGACGCAACGTCACCATCGAATACCGCTGGGACGAGGAAGGCCGATACGATCGATTGCCAACGATGGCAGCTGATCTGGTGGGCCGTCGAGTGGCCGTGCTCTTCGCGAGTCCTATTCCTGCGGCACTTGCGGCCAAGGCGACGACCGCCACCATTCCAATCGTATTCGCGATAGGCAGCGATCCCGTGGAGACCGGCTTGGTCGTCAGCCTGAATCGGCCCGGTGGGAATGTTACGGGTGCAACGTTCCTCTCCGTGGAGCTGGGGGCGAAACGGCTAGAACTTCTGCGCGACCTGGTGCCCAAAATCGCTTCAATAGGTTTGCTAGTAAATCCGAACAACCCGAATGCCGCCGCGCAGACGAAAGAAATGCAGGCGGCAGCAACTGCGCTTGGACTGCAACTCAACATCGTGACTGCCGGTTCGGAAAGTGATTTCGAAAATGCCTTTGAGACCCTCGTGAGACAGCGGACTAATGCGCTCGTGCTCAGCGCCGATCCATTCTTCTTCAGCCATCGCGATCAACTCGTTGCGCTCGCCATGGGCCGTTCGGTGCCCGTCATCTACTATGCGCGCGAGTTTGTGGTGGCTGGCGGCCTTATCAGTTATGCGTCCAGCTTTGGCGATTCGTTTCGCCAAGCGGCGACCTACGTCGGGCGAATTCTCAAGGGCGAGAAGGCCGCTGATCTGCCGGTCCTACAGCCCACCAAATTTGAACTAGTGATTAATCTCAAGACCGCGAAGGCGCTCGGCCTCGAAGTGCCGCCAACCGTGCTCGCCCGCGCCGACGAGGTGATCGAATGAAGCGGCGCGAGTTCATCACGCTGCTCGGCGGCGCGGCCGCCGCGTGGCCCTCGCGGCACGCGCGCATCAGGAATTTGATCCTCGATTTTCGTCGAACGCGCTTGCCTACCAAAAACATCGTGTTTTCACCAATAACGAAAAATGCATCCATATCAAAGTCGTTCTCGAGACTATGTCCAAATTAGAGTGAGCCAGCGGTCCTGAGCGGTATAGGCAAGCTTCTCGCGCTCCTGTGGGCACTCGTATTTGAGCCTCAGCACATTTTGAAAGTGATGAGCCACCTCATGGATGAGCACGGATAGCTCGGCCGGGGTGCCGCCGGTCCAACCCTCGGGCAGATAGATGGTTCGCGTGGGGTCGTAGTAGATGGCGATCGTGTCGTGTTGAGCGGATGCGGCTCGATCATTCGGTGCCACTTGTGCTCCGGGATCGGACAGCAAGCCGGTAAAGCGCAAAGATGCGATCTTGGCCGGACTGCACAGGCCGCAACGCGCGGATCGAATACCGCTGGGCATGTGCGGGCGCAGCAAGGGTGTACGCAAAAACCCTGCCGAAGCTGCCGTTAGAAAGTGCAAGCCGGACCAACCGCTCGCCTCGTAGCCAGGCACAGATTCCCCGATCAACCTACGGCAATGTGAGCTAGTTCACACAGCGCAGGCGACGTAAGCGTTATAGGCATTGGCCGTGCGCGAACACATTCTCCTATTCAGCGTGTTGGCTCTACTGCTCATGGCGGCGATCATCCTGATGGTCGCACCGGGGCCCGTGACTTGGGCGCTATCCCTCATCGACTGAAAATTTTGAAAGAAGACGCAGATCATGAAATTCACTCCGCCCGACACCTGTCTTGAGGACTACGAGAAGCGCCGTGGTGCGTTCCTTAAAGATTTGATCGCATTCACCCCGAACGTGAGCGTCCGCGCCAGAGAGTTCCGGCGGTGGATCGACGAAAACTCGCCTTATCGCGATGAGGAGACCCGAATCGTCGCGCCGCCGAAAATTCTTTGAAAAATGGCCGCCCATAAACCAGAGTTGTCCAAATGCCTCACAAGTGGAGCAAGGCGTCGCGCGCAAAGCTCAGCAGGAGCCAGAAGGCGAGATGGAGGAAACGGAAACGGCAGCGGCGGCGGAAGCGGTAGGCTTCGGCTACTTTGACGACCGCGGATGGAGATAAGCACTGGGTGCGGCGGACGCTCTCATTTCAGCCGCGCATCGCCGCAAAGCAAAGCGGGGCAACATGTGAACATCTCAAATGATCAATGCTCGCCAGCTAACACGTCGCGGAACGCTCCTCCTTGCTGTGGCTGGAGTCGCATCGTCTTTCACCCGAGAGGTCGAGGCGGAGGAAGAGTCGGACCGCCACGGCATGTCGGCTTTCGGCGATCTTAAATATCCGCCCGACTTCAAGCATTTCGATTATGTCAATCCAAACGCCCCGAAGGGCGGAATCTTTTCACATATTGGGGCGACCCGGGCCTTCAATCAAAACTTTCTCACCTTCAATTCGCTCAACAGCTTCATCCTCAAGGGCGACGGCGCGCAGGGCATGGAGCTCATCTTCGCGAGCATGATGGTGCGCGACACCGACGAGCCGGATGCCCTCTACGGGCTTGCTGCGCGCGCGGTGCGCATATCCGCGGATGGGCTGACCTACCGCTTTCTGATGCGACCCGGCATCAGCTTTCATGATGGCAGCCCGCTCACCGCCCACGACGTCGCCTTCTCACTCAACATCCTCAAGGAGAAGGGCCACCCGATCGTCCAGCAATTGCTGCGCGACTTCGTCGGCGCGGAAGCGACCGATGACGCCACCGTGGTGGTTCGCTTTGCGCCCCATCGGGCGCGCGACGTGCCGCTGTTCACGGCCTCGCTGCCGATTTTTTCGCATTCCTATTACGCACAGCGCCCGTTCGACGAGACAACGCTCGAGGTTCCGCTTGGCAGCGGCCCCTACAAGGTCGGACGTTTCGAACCCGGCCGCCATATCGAGTACGAACGAGTGAAAGACTGGTGGGGTGCCGACCTGCCGGTCGCGCGCGGGCAGAACAACTTCGATATCGTGCGTTATGAATATTACCGCGACCGCGAAGTTGCCTTCGAGGGTTTCACCGCCAGAAGCTACCTGTTCCGGGAGGAATTTACCTCGCGCACGTGGGCAACGCGCTACGACTTTCCGGCTATCCGCGAAGGGCGTATCAAGCGCGACGTCATTCCCGACGATACGCCGTCAGGCGCGCAGGGCTGGTTCTTCAACACGCGACGCAAGAAATTCGAGGACAAGCGCCTGCGCGAGGCCTTCATCGATGCATTCGATTTCGAATGGACCAATAAGAACATCATGTACGGGTCCTATCAAAGGACGCATTCGGTGTTTCAGAATTCCGACATGATGGCGGTCGGTAAACCCTCGCCGGACGAGCTTGCCCTGCTCGAATCATTCCGCGGCAAGCTACCCGATGAGGTGTTCGGAGAACCTTTCGTGCCGCCAGTTTCCGATGGATCGGGTCAGGATCGCTCGCTGCTACGTAAGGCCAGCGCGCTGTTGCAGCAATCTGGCTTCGTCATCAGGGAGGGCAAGCGGATCACGCCGCAGGGTGAGCCGATCAGCGTCGAGTTCCTGCTCGACGAGCCGTCGTTCCAGACGCATCACATGCCGTTCATCAAGAATCTCGGGACGCTGGGCATCGAGGCGAATCTTCGCGTCGTCGACCCCGTGCAATACCGCAACCGCGTCGATAATTTCGACTTCGACCTCACGATTCAGCGGTTTGCCTTTTCGACCACGCCCGGCGACTCTTTGCGGAGCTATTTTTCTTCCCAGGCCGCCGCGATGAAGGGCTCGCAGAATCTTGCAGGTATTTCCGATCCGATCATCGATGCGTTAATAGACAAAATAATCGCGGCCGATAACCGCAACAGCCTGGTAACGGCTTGCAAGGTGCTTGACCGAGTGATCCGCACCGGCCGCTATTGGGTTCCGCACTGGTACAAGGCCTCGCACTGGCTCGCCTATTGGGACGTGTTCGGCCGACCCGCGACCAAACCGCGCTATGCGCGCGGCGTGCCCGAGACCTGGTGGTACGACCGCGAAAAGGCGGTGAAGACCGATCAGTAAGCCACGCCAAGATCAATCAGTAACCCACGCCTCAGATGTCGAAGGGCGCGAGGTCAATCCCTGACTTTTCAGCGATCCGTCCGCGAGCTGAGCGATCTCGCTTAAATCGCTGCGTTTGAGGTGCGCTCGGGAGACGCGGCCGCGACCTTCGCCGAGAGCTCCCAGCATTCCACGCAAACAACTTCTATTTTGCGCGAGTGTGACGCGGTTCACACATCACAGCCGCCTCGGTGTTTAAGAATCCGATGCTGCAGAGATGCCCATTTTGGCATCAGGGGGAAGACATGGCTCTCGGACTAGTTCGGGCTTGTCTTGAGGATGGCCCTTGCGATGGCGGGGATCATCCTAGCCGTCACGACGGGCCTGCCCCCTCTAATTCATGGGCCGGGTCGACGGCGCCAATGGCGCTGGAGCAACCAAATTATCGGCCTCAACATTGGAATCTGTTTTGAAGGTTCAGCAACTGGATTGCACCGGCAAATAATGGCGCGGCCTGAGCGACAGGAGCAAGGCCCATGTCCTACATGAAGCGGCGAGAGTTCATGAGCCTTCTGGGCGTGGCGGCAACCTGGCCGCTGGCTGCCCGCGCCCAACAGCCTGATCGCGTGCGGCGGGTTGGCGTTTTAATGGGAATCGCCGATGATCTCGAAGGACAGGCGCGGATCGCAGTTTTCCGACAGGCATTACAGGCCCTGGGCTGGACAGAGGGCCGCAATATCCAGCTCATCTATCGCTGGAGTGCGGGCGACGCAGTGCAAGCTCGGCGCTTCGCCAAAGAGTTGCTCGATTTGCGGTCGGACGTAATGCTGGTCAATTCAACGCCGGTCGCTGCCGCGGTCAAGGAGACCGTTCGTAGGACGCCCACGGTCTTTGTACAGGTAAGCGACCCGGTCGCCGCCGGTGTGGTGCAAACCTTGGCGCGACCAGGCGGCAGTTTTACCGGCTTCACGAATTTCGATCCCTCGACGGCTGACAAGTGGCTTGAACTACTGAAACGTGTCGCTCCAAACATTAGGCGAGTAGCATATCTCTTCAACCCAAACACGGCGCCTCACTTGTATGCAGAAGCAGTCGAAACTGCTGCGCCGTTGTTCTCAGTAAAGCCGTTTCCTGCGACGGTTCACGACGTAGACGAGATCGAACGCACGATCGAGCAGATTTCTCGCGAATCCGATACCGCGTTGCTCGTACTACCAGACCTTTTCACCGCAACTAATCGTGAATCGATCATTGCGCTTGCTGCGCGGTATCGCTTGCCCGCAGTGTATCCGTTCCGCTACTTCGCCGCAGACGGCGGCCTGATGTCCTATGGGACCGAAGTGCTCGAGACGTACCGGCAGGCGGCATCCTATGTCGATCGCATCCTTAAGGGCGAAAAGCCAAGCGAGTTGCCGGTCAAGCGGCCGACCAAGTTCGAATTTGTCATTAATCTCAAGACCGCCAAGGCCCTGGGCCTCGAGGTACCGCGGACGCTCCTCGCGCGCGCCGACGAGCTAATTGAATGAGAAGGCGCGACTTCATCACGCTGCTCGGCGGCGCGGCGATCGAATACCGCTGGGCCGAGAACTGACTTGAGGGGCGATGCTAATCCTGGGAGGGCATCATGCTACTGATCGTCTACTATATCGTTTTCTTGCTTGGGGGTAGTCTCTCCAGCTATCTCGCCGGGCTCATCGTCGAGCGCGCGTTTGGCAGTTATGCCAGATTTTCTATCCTTGTGGATCTCTTGGCTGCTTGCGGTTTGGATGACCCAACCAAAACCCGCGGCGCCCGCTGCACCGCGCTAGCGTGGCCGAACCGTTGTGGCAAAGTCCCGGCCTGTCGATTCGACAGCGGCGGGTCGAGTTAAATGCAAGGCTACGTAATCGTCCGACCCGCTGGCGAGTCACCGCGGGTCGGCCTTCATTGGTCGCACTGAAGCCCCTTGCGGGGGATGAGTGTCTTCACACTACCCGTCCTCAGTGCCTCTTTGGCGCATGTGCGGCCCCACTCTCCGTCAAGCAACTTATTTCCACCAAGTGGCTTGATATCTTTCCGCAAAAGGCTTATGATACGGAAAGTCACCTGTCATAAGGGGCATTTCCTGTGAAAATTCCGAGCACCCGTCGCCACCCCTCAACCATCCTAAATCGGACAGTTACGCCGCGCCGACCGCCGAACGCCGATCTGCGGGATCGGGAATATCTAACCCCGAAGGAAGTGGACCGTCTCCAGGATGCCGCCCAGAAGCATTC
>DATFQX010000306.1:0-4496 GCA_035263865.1 Xanthobacteraceae bacterium | reverse complement strand
CCCCGAGCAGGTGGCTGACTTGGTGCATCGACAGGTGAGCGTGATTGCGTCGCCAGGGGGCTCGGTGGCGGCGCTGGCGGCTAAAGCCGCAACCCGGACGATCTCGATCGTTTTCGGCGTCGCCGAGGTCAAGCTCGGTCTCGTCGCCAGCCTCGCTCGGCCGGGCGGCAATGCGACCGGGATCAATTTTTTCACCGCCGAAGTGGTGGCAAAGCGCCTCGGACTCTTGCGTGACCTGCTGCCCGCGGCGGCGCGGGTCGCAGTGCTCGTCAATCCGACCAATGCGACGACGGCGAGCAGCGGCTGATCGCCGAGAGTGCGGTCGAAGTCCTATGAGTTCTCATTAGACCAGGGAGGAACAGAATGTTGGGACGAACTCTTGCAGCCGTATTAGCGGCGGCGGCGCTGGTATGTCCGGCCGGTGCACAAGACGCCTATCTGATCGGCGTGACCGGCGCGATGACCGGTCCGGCGGCGGGCTCGGTCGGGCCGCCGATCGAAGGCTTGCGTCTCTACATGGACCGTCTCAACGCAGCCGGCGGGATCAACGGAAAGAAAATTCAGCTGACCGTGCTCGACGATCAAGGCGAGCCATCGAAAGCGGCGGACAACGCCAAGCGGCTGCTCACTCAGGACAACGTGAGTCTACTAGTGCTTTCGAGCCTGTCCTCGACATTCGCGCCGGTCATCGCCGAGACCAAGCGTGCCAATGTGGCGCTCATGCTGATGGGGGCGGTTTGTCCCAAAGAGGTCTACCCGCCGGCCGATCTGCTACAATTCTGCACCACCGCGTACGCCGGCGGCTACGACAGCCGCGCGACGCTCGCCTTTATCAAGGCGACGGCAAAAGAGCCGGTGCGCATCGGATTTGCCGCCATGGCGATCCCGGTCTCGCGCGGGGAAATCGACTATGCCGAGGAGCAGGCGAAGGCGATGGGCATGACGCCGGTCGATAAGGAGGTGATTCCGCCACCGACCGCCGATTACACGCCGTTCGCGACCAAGCTCAAGGATGCGAATCCGAACTGGATATTCTCTTGGGCTCCGTGGATCACCCAGGTAAAGACGTTCGAAGCGTTGCGCCGGCTGGGTTGGGACGGCGACTACATCACCTGGGCGCACATCGAGGCCGAGAGCGAACTGGCGCGCCTCAAGGATGGGAAATTCTACGTGATCGGCGCGAATTCGCTTTTTCAGGAACCTTGGGACTCTTGGTCCGACCTGCCCATCCACAAGCAAATCGTGGACGAAGCAAAAAAAGGAAATGTGCGCTATCCGGCCGAGCAGATGACCGAAGGCTGGATCGGCGGACTGGTGCTGGAAGCCGTGCTCAAAGGCGCGGGTTGGCCCGCCGATGCCGCAAAAATCCGCGCCGCAATGGAGAACGTAAAGGTCGACACGCAGGGCCTGCGTGGCGGTCCCATCGAATGGAGTAAGGAGAACCACTTCCGCACGCGCCAGTATTATCGCGTCTATCGTTGGGATCCTGCGAAATCCGCAATAACGGTGGCCAAGGATTGGGTTGCCTACGACGTGAAGTGATCATGCTCCACGGCGGCGCGAACTCGGTGCGTTCCCTGTTATACAAACCGAATAACGTTGTGCTAAATTTTTCAATTTGTCAGTTGCTAATGAATTTCTTTAACCTGTTTAGCAGTAAGGACGCTTTTTGAGCTTTTGTTGTAGCCCCCGAACGACCGGACACGGTCACGAGCTTCCGTGAGCTGCGATGAACTCACGGGGTGAACGATAGGCAAACCCCCCGGCGGCCGACCGGGCGCGCCGGGGGACAGGAGGAATGGGTGCCAGACGCGCCGCAGACTACAACGCGCCCGGCATGGCCGGGGTTGTCTTCCAGAACACAGCACTAACCCGCAGCCTCGCCGACCGCGTCGTGGGCTTCCTAACGGCTCGCCTCTCGCGCGGGGGTCCCGCTTCCGATATTCTGCGATGTGCTCCCGGCCCGTGAGGATCGGATGCATTTCCGTCAATGGAAACGCCGCGAGTTCATCACGCTGCTCGGCGGCGCGGCGGCCGCTTGGTCTTCGGTTGCAGCCGCGGAGACTGCAAGGAAACACCGCGTCATCGGCACGTTCAGGCAGGGTACGCCACGCCAGAACGAAGGATTGCGGTTTCGCAAATCATTTTTTGATGGGCTGCAAGAACTCGGTTACATGGAAGGACGTGACTTTGATGTAGTAATTCGACATGCGGGCTCTACCAGCGAATTGCCGAAGGCAGCGGAGCAGTTAGTTCAGCTTAAACCGGATGTTATTTTCGCCGCGGCGAGCGCAACCGCACTCGCAGCCAAGCAGGCGACGTCAACAATTCCGATCGTCGTTGGAGCGTTGGGAAACCCGGTCGCGCTAGGATTGGCTGAAACTGATTTCCGGCGTCCAAGTGGCAACCTTACCGGCATCATGCCTTATGTGCAGGGGCTGCCTGCAAAGCAGCTTGAATTCGCGCGGGAGATCGTCCCCAATGCGCGAAAGATTGGGATCGTAACCGACACGAGCGACATTAAGGCCACACCGCAATGGGACGAGATCAATGCTGCCGCCTCGAAATTTGAAATCACGATCGTCGGTGCGGATGCTCGGGGACCTGAGAATATCGACCCCGCGTTCAGAAAGCTCAAAGCAGAGGGTGTTGACGTTGTCATCGTCTTGCAAGCGAACTTCTTGATTTTGGATCGGACACAGATCGCCATTGCCGCAGCGGCAACTCGGCTGCCGACCGTTTTTGGATACCGCGAACACGTGGAAACAGGCGGGCTCATTAGCTATGGGGTTAATCTTGACTACTGCTTTCATCGGGCCGCAACCTATGTGTACAAAATACTGAAAGGTACCCCAGTTGCCGATTTGCCCATTGAGTTCCCTACCAAGCTCGAATTGGTCATCAACCTCAGGACTGCCAAAACGCTCGGTCTCACCGTGCCGCCGACACTGCTCGCCCGCGCGGACGAGGTGATCGAGTGAAGCGCCGCGCGTTCATATCGCTGCTCGGCGGCGCGGCGGCCGCGTGGCCGCTCGCGGCACGCGCGCAGCAGCGAGCGATGCCGGTGATCGGGTCTGCGCACCACGACAGCCAACTGATTTCCGTCGTACTGTTCTCGTAGACGCAACACAGGGCAAGTGCGCTGACCAATGCGTTGCTTGACCTCATCAGCGACCGTAGCCCTATTTTGTCTTCGCCAGCGGCCTGGCGGCCTCTCGGATGTGTTCAATGAAAAGCTGCACAGCCGGGCTCAGGGCTCGTTTTTTCAGAGTCATGATGTTCGTTGTTCCTCGGGCCATGGAGAGTTCCAGGGGCAAGACCTTGAGTGGGGGAAGCGTTGCGCCGAAATGCAGCGCGGATTCCTGGGCCACGGTTAGAAATCGTCCGGTCGCCAGCAGAGTGTCGCGTATACGGCCTGGAGCTGCCGTAGCGGTTACCCGCGGAGCCTCACACCCGATTGCGCGGAAGGCTTGGGCCACGATCGACGTCACGGGATGTCCTGGCTCAGGCAGCGTCCAATGCTCGTTGAAAAGATCTGCAAGTTCGATCCGGCTCCGCCGAGCCCACGGATTATTGGCTGCCGCCACAACGACCATCCGGTCTTCGTAGAGCATTTCCGAGACGATATCGTTGCTCGCGAGGGGATCGAAGGTGAGCAAGATGATCAAATCCAGGTTGCGTTCCCGCAGTTCGTGGAAAAGCCTCTCGGGCGTAGCCTCCATGACATGAAAGATGACGCGCGGATATTTCTGGGACATATGGTCGATGACGGCAGCAATGATCCCGACCTCCGCGATCGTCGAAGTCACACCGATATGCACTTCTCCTATTGTCGGATCCTTGATGAACTCGATTTCCCTGATCCCTAGCCGGAGTTCATCAAAGACAGCAACGCCTCGCTTGATGAGCGCGCAGCCATACGGCGTCGGCTCGACGCCCCTGGAGCTGCGATCGAAGAGAGACACGCCAAGCGTGTGCTCCATGTCGGAGATTGCCCTCGAGACGGCGGGCTCGGAAATTCCAAGCTGTGCGGCAGCCTTCGCCATGCTTCCGGCCTGCGCCACAGCGAGCAGAACGTGCAACTCATGGAGCTTGAGCCGATTGACGCGGTGGTCGCCCTGCATGACTGCGACCCATACGGCTTAGTTATATGGACCTCAAAAGATAGCAACTCTTGGACTAGGTCGGAATGCACTATCTTAAACTTGGGATTGCGCTGCTGGCTGTCGGGATCAGTTTTGCAGATCGCAAAGAGAGGAGAGCTTAAATGAGCACCATCGTTAGTCGGAGCCATGTAGGGTGGGAGCCATCGGATTTTGCCTGGACGGTACCGACAATCGTTTTGCTGCTGCTCCTAATAGGCACAATTGGCGTGATCAGCGGCTTCCCTACCCCGAATGTTATCGGACCTGACGGTTTCTTGGGGGTTCTATGACCGCAGGGTACCCCCGACGGCGAGCGCCGCGTCGGGAGCGCTTTATCGGGATGGGATTATC
>DATFQX010000305.1:0-94124 GCA_035263865.1 Xanthobacteraceae bacterium | reverse complement strand
GGAGAGGCTCGCGCTTCAAAACGCGTGGTTGAGCCAGTTTGTCACAGCCGATCAAATGGCCTTCTCGTTCGCCGAACTACGCGAGAAGTCTCCCAAGGCCGTACCTATTGGCAGGGTGGGTTTTAGTGCCGAATGAAACGCCGCACGTTCATCACGCTTCTCGGCGGCGCAGCGGTCGCGTGGCCGCTCGCGGCAAAGGCGCAGCAGGGCGGCGGGATGCGGCGAATCGGCGTCCTGATGGCCTTTGCCGAGAGCGACCGTGACGCGCAGTCTTGGGTTGCGGCGTTCCGGGAGGAACTCACTAAGTTCGGGTGGACGGAGGGTGGCAACATCGAGATCGACACTCGGTGGGCGACAGCCGATGTCGAGTCGATGCAGCGATTCGCGAAGGAACTTGTCGCGCTTCAACCCGACTTCATTCTTACGAGCAGCACACCCGCTACCGCAGCCATGCTGCAACAGACACGCACCATCCCCATCATTTTCGTGTGGGTTGCCGATCCTGTGGGTAGCGGCTTCGTCGCGAGCTTGCCGCGGCCGGGAGGCAATGTGACCGGTTTCACCCCCATCGAGGGCTCGCTGGGCGGCAAATGGGTTGAGCTGCTGAAGGAGATCGCGCCGCGCGTCGCCAGGGTGGCGATGCTGTTCAACCCGGCAATGGCGACATTTGTCGAGGGTTACCTGAACCCCTTCAAAGTCGCCGCTGCCTCCCTCGGCGTGGAGGCGATCGTCGCACCCGTTCACGACAGGTCCGAGTTCGAATTCGTGGTTGCTGCACAGGCACGCGAGCCAAATAGTGGCCTGGTCGTGATACCGGATGCCTTTACGATCGGTCATCGCGCGGAGATTACTTTGCTGGCTGCTCGCTACGGCGTCCCTGCCGTCTATTGGTCCCGTTTCTTCGCTGAAGTTGGCGGCCTGCTGTCCTACGGAGTTAACCCGCTCAGTGAGTTTCGGCGTGCGGCGTCGTATGCCGATCGCATCCTCAAGGGCGCGAAACCAAGCGAGCTTCCGGTCCAGGCCCCCGTCAAGCCGGGCGAACTTTGGCAGCAACGGCCGCAGTCGGTTCGCTCGGCGAGACTGGTGTCGCGTTGTGTGATCTGGTCGCGCCCGCTGCGCTGCACCGAGCGCTCGAGCGAGCAAAATCAGGTCTAATCGTATTGAATGGTCGCTCTGATAAAATTAGCTTATCGGGGTGATCACCTTGCGCCAGCTGGGACATTCGCGTCGCTCGCCCGGCATCGCCATTTCGGCCGTGCCGCCGAGGCTTGCGCTGTCACCCAGCCGGCCCTGTCGATGCAGATAAGGGAGTTGGAGCGCGAGATCGCCCAGGAGAGGTTGCAGTCACGGCCACGGGCCTGGACGTGGCGCAGCGCGCCGAGCGCATTCTCGCTGCCGCGCGCGATCTCGTCGACTTCGCGCGTCACCGCGAAGTGCTCTCAGGGCCGCTGAAGCTCGGCGTCATTCCGACCCTTGCGCCGTATTTGCTGCCGAAACTCCTCCCCAGTCTCCAGCTCGCACATCCGTCGCTGCGGCTCGAAGTTCGCGAGACGCAAACCGGTACGCTGATCGACGAATTGATTGCGGGCGAACTCGATTGTGCTTTGCTTGCACTACCGGTCGAGCATGGGGACGTCGAGATGCTTGCGCTGTTCAAGGATCGATTTTTGCTAGCCGCGCCCGCCGGGGAGCCGATCCCGCGCAGGCCGCTCAACGCCAAAGACGTGGATCAACGCCGCCTGATTCTGCTAGAGGAAGGCCATTGCCTGCGTGATCAGGCGCTCGCTTTTTGCGCCACGAAGCGGCACGATTCAGCGGCGGCGCTCGGCTCAACCTCGCTTGCGACCGTGATGCAAATGGTGGCCAATGGCTACGGTGTCACGTTGGTCCCCGAGATCGCGACCGAGGTCGAAGTGCGCGACAAGCGCGTGACCCTCAAACGCTTTGCGGCGCCGGAGCCGGGTCGCACGATCGGCCTCGCCTGGCGGAGGACGTCTCCGCGCCGGCGCGATTTCGCGGCGCTGGGTCAGGAGGTGAAGCGAGGGGTTCAGAAACAGTCGCACCTCCGCCAGCCACTCGCCCCGCGTCACGAGCGACCGCGGCTGTCCGCCGATTGAGCGATCGTCTCATCGAGCTCTTCGACAACAAGGTCGCCCTTGCGCGTGACCATGTCGCCGCCCACGCGGGCGCGCGCCACTTCACGGATATGCTCTGCAATGCGGGGCTCGCGATCCATGAGCACGTGCAGATCGTGGGCGTCGAGGACCAGAAGGCCCGTGCGCGTGACCGCGGTGACGGTGGCAGACCGACGCGTGCGATGCAGCGCCGCCACCTCGCCGAAGAAATGCCCAGCACCGAGCCGCACGCGCTTGTGCTTGAGCTCGATCTCCACTTCACCGGCGGCGATGAAGTACATGGAATGCGCGGGCTCGCCGCGCCTGACAATGACGTCCCCCGGCTCGACTTGCTGCGCGTGCAGCAGCCGCACGATGTCGGCGATCTCGGTCGCCTGAAGTTCCGCGAATAGCGGCACGCGCGCGACCATGCCCCAGGTGACGACGAAATCGCGCCGGTGGACCTCGTCGGCGAAGGCGGTGGCGACGATGCCAATGGGCAACGCGACCATAATCAGGCCGGCGAAGATGGTGATCGAGGCGACCACTCGTCCGAACGCGGTCACCGGCACCACGTCGCCATAACCGATCGTGCCCAACGTGACGATTGCCCACCACATTGCGTCGGGAATGGTGCCGAATTTATCCGGCTGCGCATGGCCCTCGATTACGTGCATGATGCTGGCGGCCACCAGCGTCGCACCGAGTAGGATGACGAAGCAGCCGAACAGCGCGCGGCGCTCGTTATAGAGCGCGTCCAGAAGCGAGCGCATGGCGGGCGAGTAGCGCGCCAATTTGAGAAAGCGCACCATCCGGAAGACGAGAAACACCCGCAGATCGGCCGGCAGGACGAGAGCAAACCAAAACGGCAGGACCGCCAGAAGGTCGATGATGCCGAGCGGACTCGACATGAAGTTCCATCGCGCCCTGCGCTCGCTCGCCTGCCGATAGGGCGCGTGTTCGGCCGCCACCCAAACGCGCAATCCGTACTCGATGGTGAAGAGCACCAGCGACAAAATCTCGATGGCAAGGAATAAGGGGCCGTATTGCGCCTGCAGCGCCGGCACCGAATCGAGCGTCATCGCGACCAGGTTGACGACGATTAGAGTTACGATGAGCCGGCCTACGACGACCGCCGTCCGGTCACCGATCGTGCCGTGCTCCAGGATCTCATACAGCCGGCGCCTCAGATTTGCGCCGGGGCGCCAGGTACGTCGCGGCATGCCTGAGTTCTGCCCGTGCGATCCGGCATTCTCGCCCGATTATGCGGCCGGTTCAACGGATACGGCCCTGAAAGTATGGGATCGGGATGTCCTTGGAGCGGGCGAGTTCGAGTCTGATGCGCTTGAACACGTGGGCGAGCGCCATCGGAAACTCGCTGCCTTTCTTCAATGGCAGACGAGAACCGGAATTTTGGTGTGCGTGAGCACCTTCGTGGTCACGCTGCCGAGCACGATTGCCGCGATCCCGCTCCTTCCGTGCGAGGCCATGACGATGAGATCGCACCCTCTCCCCTCGGCGGTCTCGATGATGCCTTCGTAGGGATGATCTTCTTCGATTTGCACTGTTTCGCACGCCACACCCGCGGCGCGCGCTTGCTCCGCGACGCCACTCAATATCTTTTGTGCATGCGCCTTGGTACGCTCGGCGTGCTCGGCAAAAGCATCCGACATCTCATAGACCTTCGAAGCAGGAACCGTGTAGACGTCGAACGATCCCTCGACCGTCAGTGCGGTGACCTTTGCCCCGACAGATTTGGCAAGGGCCAATCCATGTCGCACCGCCCGGCTGGCAAGCTCCGAACCGTCGGTGGGAATCAAAATATGCCGGTACATGCTGTCCTCTCAATCGCGCCGCGTGCCACACACCTGCGATCAGCAACCGATTGATATGGATGCTGCAGGCCTTCTCGGCTCCTCACGAACGCCCGAACGCCGGGAGCCGCCAGAAGCGTAGGGCTGCAAAGAAGCGCAAACGCCGTTCGCGCAGATTGGCGATCGTCATCAGCGCCGCCGGCGTGACGATCAGCGTGAGCACGGTGGCGAAACCCAAGCCGAAGACGATGGCGGTCGAGAGGTTGATCCACCATTGCGTCGCCGGCGCGCCGACCGTGATCTCCCGCGCAAGGAATTCGATATTCATGCCGAACGCAATCGGCAGCACGCCGAGAATCGCCGTCACTGCGGTGAGGACGACGGGACGAGCGCGCTCGCGGCAGGTCTCGATGATCGCGTCGTAAGCCGCCATGCCTTCGCGCCGCAATCGATCATAGGTGTCGATCAGCACGATATTGTTGTTCACGATTACGCCCGCATTGGCAATGACGCCGATACCGGCCATCACCACGCCGAAGGCCTGGCCCATGATCAGGAGCCCGAGCATCACGCCGAAGGTCGAGAGCACGACCGCGGTGAGAACCAGGCCGACCGAGGTCAGCTTGTTGAACTGCGCAAGCAGGATCGCGAAAATGAGAAAGATCGCGGTACCGAACGCCTTGAGCAGGAACGCCGAGGCCTTGGCGCGCTCTTCGTCCTCACCCTTCAGTTTGAAGCTGACACCCGCACCGAGGTCGGCTTTGGCGAGGTCTGCCGCGATCTCCTGCTGGATTTTTGCGGTCTGCACACCCTCGGCCACGTTGGCCGATACCGTGATGACCCGGTTGCCGTTGACGCGATTGATGTAGCCCACGCGCGGCGCCGGGACGCGCTGCACGAAATTGCCGATCGGCACGTGCCCGACCTGCGTCTGCACGCGCAAATCGTCGATCTGGTTGAGGCTGCGGCGATCGGGCGGAAAGCGTACGAGAATGTCCACCGATTTGTCGCTGTCGACCGGCCGGTATTCGGTCGCTTTCAATCCGTTGGTGACCAGCTGGACGGCGCTGCCGACCGTGTTCACGCCGGCACCGTATTTCGCGGCCTCCGATTTGTCGATTTCGATCTTCCAATCGATGCCGGGCAGCGGCAAGCCATCGTCGAGGTCGCGGATATCGTTGCGCGCGGCAAGCCTGGCGGCAACTTTGCTCGCAGCCGCCGGCAACTCCGCGGGATCGAGCGCCGCGAGCTGCACCTGGATTGGCTTGCCGGTCGGCGGTCCCGCGCGCGGCGCCGTCACTTCGACGAGGATGCCGGGGATATCGACGGTCTTGGCGCGGATGGCGTCCATGATCTCGTGCGCCGGCGGGCGGCTGCGCCAGTCCGCGAACTCGAACTGGATGACCCCGATGGTGTCTTCGGTGAGCTCGCTCATCCCGCGCGGCTGCTCGCCGATGCGGGTGTACACGGTCTTGAGGCCCTCGAAGTCGAGAACGCGCTTTTCGACGGCGCCGACCAAGCGGTTTTTTTCCTCAAGCGAGAGATTGCCACGGGCATGCACGATGACCTGGCCGTAATCGGGCTCGACCTTCGGGAAAAACTCCACACCGCGGCCGAACTTTCCGTAGGCAACCAGCACCGCGACCAATAGCAATGCCGCGAGCGCCAGCGTGGTGCCGGGACGGCACAGCGCGAGCCGCACCGTGCGCATGTAGGATCCGCGATCGCCTGCGTGCTGTTCATGCGGCGCGCGGGCGGCCTTGCCGAGCAACGCGCCGAGGGTCGGCGTGAAGAACAGCGCAACCGCGAGCGAGGCGGAGAGCGTCGCGATCAGCGTGATCGGCAGATATTTCATGAATTGGCCGACCACACCGGGCCAGAACAGGAGCGGCGAAAACGCAGCGATGCGGGTTGCCGTCGCGGCGATCACCGGTCCGGACATGCGCTTGGCGGCGAGCGAATAGGCCTCCCGCGGCGGCATGCCTTCTGCCATACGCCGTTCGGCGAATTCCGACACGATGATGGCGTCATCGACCAGCATCCCGACGGCGAGGATGAGTGAAAACAAAACGACGATGTTGACGGTCAGCCCCGCGAGCTGCAGGCCGAGCACGCCGGCGAGGAACGAAGCAGGTATTGCGATGCCGATGAAGAGCGAAGCACGCAAGCCGAGCGCGAACAGGATGACAACCGCGACCAGCAGCACACCGGTTAAGACCGAGTTCTGCAAGTCGCCGAGCATCTGCCGGATGATCTTCGACTTGTCTTGGGTGAAGGAGACGTGCACGGCTTCCGGCCACGTCTTTTGCAGCGACGCCACGGTCGCTCTCACCACGTCGACCGTCTCGATGAGGTTGGCGCCCGTGCGCTTGGAGACCTCGATGGTCATGGCGGGCCGACCGTTCACCCGCGTGACCGAGGTCGCATCCTTGAAAGTGGGCTTGACCTGCGCGATGTCGAGCAATCGGACCGAAGCCTTGGGCGAGGCGACGATCGGAATCTTCAGGATGTCCTGCGGCTTCTCGAACAGCGAGGGCACCTTCACGGCGAAGCGGCCACTTTCGCCTTCGAGCGCACCGGCGGCGATGAGCGTATTGAAGGATTGTGTGATTGAGCCGAGCTGGTCGAGCGAGAGCCCATAGCTCGCCAACAGCATTGGATTGAGAATGATCTCCACCGCCTCATCGCGTGCGCCGCGAAGCTCGGCCGAGAGCACGCCAGGCGCCTGCTCGATCGCGTTCTTCGCGGCGCGGGCGATGCGCAGCAGCGTACGCTCTGGCACGTCACCAGAAAGCCCCACGACCAGCACCGGATAGAGCGAGAGGTTGACCTCGAGCACCTGCGGCTCGTCGACATCGCGAGGCAGGTCGTGCTTGGCCTGATCCACCTTCGCGCGCACATCCGCCAGCGCCGCCTTGGCGTCGAAGCCCGCTTCGAATTCGAGCAACACGAACCCGCCGCCTTCGAACGCGGTCGAGCGCATCTCCTTCACATTGCCAACCGATTTGAGCTGGGTCTCGAGCGGCCGCAGCAACAGCCGCTCGGAATCCTCCGGGCTGATGCCGCGTTGGGAGAGCTGCACGTAGATGATCGGAATCCTGACGTCCGGCTCCGCTTCCTTCGGGATCGTGACATAGGCCAACAGGCCCGCGCTCAGCAGGAAAATAAGCGTCGCGACGGTGAGCCGCGCGTGACCGATGGCGTAGTCGATAAACTTGGACATCACTTATTTGGCGACGGCGGTCAGCTCGGGCACCCCGACGGCATCTACAGTTTGGCCTTCGCGCACAAAATCCTGTCCTTGCACGATCATGCGAGTGCGATCGGGAAGGCCCGTGACCCATATGTAACTCTGCTCGTCCTCGATGACTCCGACAGGAGCGAACTCGACCGTATCGTTTGCGTCGACAACGCGCAGGCCGAGATCGCCAGCGGAGGAGAAGGTAACCGCCGAGCGCGGTACGCGCGTCGCTAGAACCGGCGCCAGCGGAATAACAACCTCGGCCGTGATGCCGTCCGGAATGTTGCCGTCGGCATTCGGCAATTCGACTTCGACCCGATATGTGCGCGTGGTCGGGCTTGCCGTCTTGGCGACGAACCGGATTTTTCCATTCGCACGTTCGCCGGTCACCAGCCGTACCTCGACCACGGCGCCCACCTTGATGCCGGCGAGCTGGCGCTCGGCCACTTCCACCACGGCCAACATCGGATCGAGCGCAACCAGCGAGGCGATTTCGCGCCCGGCCATGGAGAACGCGGCCTGCCCGACCTCGACGGCAACGTCATGCACGACAGCCGACCATGGCGCGCGCACCACGCCGCGGTCCTGTTCGGCTTGCGCGGCGGCGAGCGCAGCCTCCGCAGACTTGAGCTGCGCCTCGAGATCGACGAGCTGGAGGCGCGGCAGCGTGCCGCTGAGAATGAGCGTCCGTTTGGCCTCGAGCTCCGTGCGTTTCTGCGTCACCACGGCCTGCGCTTGCGCCACCTGCGCTTCGCGCGCCTCGTCGGACAGGACGGCAATGATCTCACCCTTTTGCACGGACATCCCGCGTTTCACCTTGAGATCGGTCAGCACACCGCCGGTGCGCGCCGTCACGGTGACCCTCTTGTCGGCCTCGGTGCGTCCCGCAATCGTGAGCTTGCGGCTGTGCGGAATGACGCTCGTCATCGCCACCGCAACGCGGAAAGGCTTCTTGGCTTCGCCGTCGGCCACGGGCAAACCCGCGCGGCTCTCCGCAGTCTGGTGCGGAAGAAAGTGTCCGGATGCGATCCAAAGCCCGGCGGCCGCAACGAGGCCGATGGCAGTGAGGCGGCTCGCGTTCATCGAGAGCTCTTCTTGGGTGCATGAGCCACGCTCGTGCGAGATGTCATGGACGCGCCGCTAAAGCCTGCGCGCAGGCAGCAGTATCGGCTCGCGTGGAAGCGACAATTGCACTGGAGCTGGCCGTTGGCTCGGCGCATGACAGGAAGTCCCCCGACCCCGTATTTGCACCGCAGCAATCGCTTACATCATTGGCGAAACTGAGGCTGCGCTCCTGCCTCCCCGCGCAAGGGTGTCATGCAGGGTAAATGGCCGGTTTCTACGGGGATAACGCGTGCGTCTGAATTCCCCGCGCCCTGTGCCGCCGCCTTGCCACCCCGAGGACCGTCCCTATAATCGCCCGCTTCCTTTTCGGCCGTGTCGAGGGGGCGATGGCGGGGAAGCCAGTTGCGATCATCATGGGCAGCCAGTCCGACTGGCCGACCATGAAGCATGCGGCCGAGACGCTCGATGCGCTGGGCATCGGCTACGAAGCGAAAATCATCTCCGCGCACCGCACGCCCGAGCGGCACCACGCCTTCACCAAATCCGCCAAGGCGCAGGGGTTCAAGATCATCATCGCCGGCGCGGGCGGCGCGGCGCACCTACCCGGTGTGACCGCGGCGCTGACCCCACTTCCAGTGTTGGGGGTGCCGATCGAATCGAAGGCACTCTCAGGCGTCGATTCGCTCTATTCGATCGTGCAGATGCCGCCCGGCGTCCCCGTCGGAACGCTCGCCATCGGGCGCGCGGGCGCCATCAACGCGGCGCTCCTCGCCGCGAGCGTCCTTGCGCTTGGCGACGGCGAGTTGGCCAAGCGCCTCGAAGCCTGGCGCCAGCGCCAGAGCGAATCGGTCCCGGAGACGCCCGAGGATGGCGAGACGTGAGCACGGCGATGGACTCTTCACGCTGATTCTGGTACACGCCCACGTCATGGAGAGCCCGCGCGGTCGCGCTTCGGTGGCGATCGGCGGGCTCCGGTACATTAGGCATATCGGAAGCAAAGGAACGCTGCGTGCAGGTTCTCGTCCGTGACAACAACGTCGACCAGGCCCTCAAGGCGCTGAAGAAGAAGATGCAGCGCGAGGGGATCTTCCGCGAAATGAAGCTTCGCGGCCATTATGAAAAACCCTCCGAAAAGAAGGCGCGCGAAAAGGCGGAAGCGATCCGCCGGGCGCGCAAGCTCGCGCGCAAGCGCATGCAGCGCGAGGGCTTGCTACCCATGAAGCAAAGGCCCGCCCCCACCGCAGGCGGTGCGACACGTCCGCCACGGCGACCGAGCTTCTGATTAATTCTTGGCCGGCCGCCGCCGACACGCAATAAGAGACAGCGCGGGTCTTCGGGCCCGCGCTGTCGTTTTCGGCGCCTGCGCGGTACGCTGGATCCATCAGCGCCGGGCACGAAAGGCGGAGGAACGCGATGCGACGCAGCACGGATCGGATTCTTACCACCCATGTCGGCAGCCTCATTCGTCCCGCGGCGCTGCGCGAGTTTCTCGCCGCCAAAGAGGCCGGCCAGCACTTCGACAGGACTGCCTATGCGAAATGCCTCAAAGCATCCGTTGCCGAGGTCGTGCGCAAGCAGGCCGAGATCGGCATCGACGTCATTAGCGACGGCGAGTTCGGCAAGGCGATCAGCTGGGCGCAATACGCGCTGTTCCGCCTCGACGGCTTCGAGCGGCGGCCATTTACCGGCGGCAACCCGTTCACCCGCGGCGTCGATCGGACCCGTTTTGCGGAGTTCTACGCGGAACTCGATGCGCGCGACAAGGTCGAAACCGTCATGGACTCGGTGGTGGTAGCGCCGATCACCTATGCCGGTCAGGCGGAACTGCAGCAGGACATCGACAACTTCAAGGATGCGCTTCACGGCGTCGAAGTGGTGGAAGCATTCTTGCCGGTGGCGGCGCCGACGAGCGTCATTCCCGATCGCAAGAACGAATATTACGCGAGCGACGATGATCTCCAGCAGGCGATCGCCGAGGCGATGCACACCGAGTACAAGACGATCATTGATGCCGGTTTGCTGGTGCAACTCGACGATGCGCGCGCCGCCGTAAGCTACGATCGGATGGTGCCGCCCAACACGCTGCAGCAGTACCGCAGCTGGCTCGCCCGCCAAATCGAGATCATCCACCATGCGATCAAGGGGCTTCCGCGCGAAAACATCCGATATCACGTCTGCTGGGGCAGCTGGCCGGGGCCGCACAGCTCCGACGTTCCCTTCAAGGACATCGCCGATCTCGTTTTGCAGGTGCGCGCCGGCGGCTATTCCGTCGAGCTTGCCAATCCACGGCACGAGCACGAATGGCGGTTGTGGGAGCATCTAAAACTGCCGCAGGACACCGTGCTGATCCCGGGCGTGATCAGCCATGCCACCAACATCGTGGAACACCCGGAGCTGGTCGCGGAACGCATCGTCCGCCTGGCGCGACTCGTCGGGCGCGAGAACGTGATCGCGAGCACGGACTGCGGCTTCGCGCAGGTGACGTATTTCGCGCGCGTGCACCCGCAGATCATGTGGGCAAAACTCGAGGCACTGGTTAAGGGCGCACGGCTGGCGAGTAAGGAGCTGTGGGGCAGAACGAAAAGCCGGCCCGAGAAGGCCGCGCCGCGGCCTGCGGCATGAGGGCGAGCCGCCAAATTTCCGTCGCTCGAAGCGCAGTTCGAGGCATTGAGCCGCCTCGGAATCGGGCCTAAGCTTTCCTGACACCGCGCGCCCGCGCATGTGATCGTCGGGCTGCAGGTAGGCCCCTCACGTGTGCGAGCGAGCCCCATCGCATGCCCATCGATGGAGGGTAGCCATGGCTCTCGCCCCCACATTGCAAAAGCATCTCGATCAGAACGTCACTTACGAAGTGATCACGCACGACCCGACGATGTCGTCGACGCGCACCGCCCAAGCCTGCCATGTCTCCGGCGACCGTCTCGCCAAGGCGATCGTGCTGCGCCGAGACGGCGGCTACATGCTGGCGGTTCTACCAGCCTCACACCACATCCGCCTGCCGGATCTGCGGCAGCAAATCGGGGACGATGTGCGGTTGGCCGAGGAGACCGAGATCAAGCGGCTGTTCCCGGACTGCGCGATCGGGGCGGTTCCTGCAATCGGCGAATGCTACGATCTCGACGTGATTGTCGATGAGAGCATTCAGAAGCAGCCCGACGTCTATCTCGAGGGCGGCGATCACACGACCCTGGTTCATATCAGCCAGGCTCAATTCGCTCGGCTGATGTCCAGCGCGCGACATGGACGTTTCAGCGTCCACGATTGAGCCTCGCTGGGCGGCGTCGACGCTCTCGATTGTTGGCCGCGACTGAGAGCCAAGAAGCACCGAAGAATGACGGCGACCGCGTCGGGTTGCGATCTATTATCGCAGCAGATCGTTGTTGCAAATGTCGCGCAGGCATCACTTACGGCATGGACAGGGCGCGATGCGACTAAGGCGATAGTCTTGCGCCCACTCGTCCCACGAAATGTCGAGCGAGACCTTGGTTTGTGCTGATGTCCACGTGAACCGCTCGACGAACCGTAAATCAGGCGCGTTTTCCTTCCGGCGGGTAAACTCTATTTCGAATTCGCCCGACACGCTTGAACAAGGCGATGCGTCGACGCTCAGAACGCCAGTCCATGTTCTTTGCCGGTTTCGCGCCTCGGAGATGCTAGCCTCCGTCACTGCCAAAGCAGGCTTGCATATCTGCTGAGCAGCATTTGGCGTCGCAGTAAAAATAACGACGCCAGCAGCCAGCCAGCCCGCAAGGTGGAGTGAACGCATGGGGCATTCCGTTTGCGACCCTTGATGGGTCGCCGGTCGTACAGGCGCAACGCATGAAATTTTGGGCCGGCCCGAGAAATTCTGATGATCGAGGTTGAGTTCGCCATGCGCCCGACGGACCCAAGCCAGTCGTCCAATTCCTCAGCAATTGCGAACGGAGAACGAGGCTACCGAGGGCTTAGCCCCACTGCTGCGGCTACAAATCTGGACAACGCTTGCGCGCTTGAAAGAGGAGGGCCAGGCCGTTCTCATCGTCGACAAGCATTTCGAGGCGCTTGTAAGGCTCGCCGAGCGGCACGCCATCATCGAAAAGGGACAGGTGGTGTGGACGGGCACATCGGCAACATTGGCGGCCGACCCGAGCATCGCGCAGCGGTATCTGCAAGTGTAAGGCCGCGCGGCGCAGTCAGGCCATTGAAAGCCATCACGCCGCAGAAGATCGCAGCTGGGTCGACAATCCATACTCGGCCTTTGCCAGGAGGCGCTTCTCGTATCGCAGCATCAGCGCCGGCGCGGCGAGCACAATCAGCGCCGCGGCGAGGCCCAAGCAGATTGCCGCCGGTGAAGCCACATGCGCGAATGCCTCGCCGAAGCTATAGGCAGCAAGACCGTAACATATGATCCAGGCCGCGGCCGCCGTCGCGCTGGCGAAATAGAAACTCCGCTGCGTCATGGCATTCGTACCGGCAAGCACGGCCGCGATGTTGCGCAGAAACGGCAAAAATCGAGCAATAAACACGAACCTGCCGCCGTATCGCACAAAGAGCCATTGGCCGATCCTGATCCGGCCTTCGGTCAGTCCAAGGCGCGTGCCATATCGCACCAACAGCTGATGACCGAATCGTCTGCCGACCCAAAAGCCGACGATCTCGCCAACGATAGCTGCAACGATTCCCGCGGTGATCAATGACCAAATATCGAGCCCAGGAGTCCTGGCGGCAAAAAATCCGGCCGCGATCAAAGCGGCCTCGGCAGGCAGCGGAATCCCCACGCTTTCGAGCGCGATGAATGCCGCAACGACCCAGATGCCGTAGATGGATACGTACTCGGCCATTTCGTATCTCCGCGACCGGCGCGGACACGCCTCTCCCCAATCGATCCTAGGATGTCTTTTGGTTAGGCGCACGCGCCCATGCACCGCTAAGGTCGAAACAGACTGCGAATTTTCGCGTGTGTGGCCGGCGGGCCACAAGACCACCCAGCGAACGAGTGTCATCATACCCACGAAGACGGCATCGTGCGTCACCGCTCGCCGATGAACTGTTTTGCCGCCTCGACGGCCTGCACGCCTAAGTCCTCGTGCCCGATCCCGGCAAACCGCACGAATCGCTTCGGTGCGTTGATCAATGCATAGAGCCGCTCCGCCAACGCGATCGGCACAACGTCGTCGCGATCGCCGTGCAATATCAGCACTGGCGCCGTGATCTTGCCGACGCGCAGATCCGAGCGGAACTGATCTTTCATCAACAACCGCACCGGCACGAACCAATATCTGTGCCCGCCGACGTCGGCGGCCGAGGTAAAAGGAGACTGCAGGATCACGTACGCGACCGGCATTTGCGAGGCGAGCGCGACCGCAACTCCGGAGCCGAGCGATTCGCCCCAGAGCACGATGCGCTCGGCTGGGTAGCGTGCAGTTGTGAACGCATAGGCCGCCAACGCGTCGCTCACGAGGCCCGCTTCGGTGGGCGCCCCGCTCGAGCCGCCATAGCCGCGATAGCTCAGCGCGACCAGCCCGGTGCCGTCCTCGGTGAGGTCACGGAAGCGATCCACGCGCATTCGCAGCGAACCGCCATTGCCGTGGAAATAGAGCACCACGGGCTTGTTCCCGCGCGGCGGCACGTGCCAGGCGATCACGCGCTCGCCGTCGCTGGTCTCGAGCAGCACCTCTTGCGCCTGCGGCAGACCCGCGGCGGCAGGGGCGGTCCGAAAGCGCTCGGGAAAGTACTGGATCGCGCGCTGGGTGAAATAGAGCAGCGCCACGAGGGCACCATATCCGAGGATCGCGTAGAGCATGAACCACTTGAGAGTGCTCATTCCTTCTCATAGCACGGCGGCTTTACACATGTTTGTCAAACCTCCTCAGACCCATTTATCGGAGCGAACTCGGGCGCGCTCGCGTCGTGACGCGTCGGAATCAGAGGCGCAGCGCGGCCTGTGGCGGCGTAAACTTCAACTTTAGCGCTTCGGCAACGGCCCGATGGGTAACCATCCCTTCGTACACGTTGAGCCCGTTGCGCAGATACTCATCTTCACCGAGTGCCCGTCGGTAGCCTTTGCCCGCGAGTGCCAGCACGAACGGCAGCGTCACGTTGTTGAGCGCGAAAGTCGACGTTCGCGCGACCGCGCCCGGCATGTTGGTCACGCAGTAGTGCACGACGTCGTGAAGGATGTAAGTCGGCGCTGAGTGCGTCGTCGGCCGCGACGTCTCCGAACAGCCGCCTTGGTCGATGGCGATGTCGACGATGACGGAGCCGGGCTTCATGGCTTTCACCGTCTCGGCGGTGATCAATTTCGGTGCCGCGGCGCCAGGGATGAGGACCGAGGCGATCACCAGATCCGCGCGGCGGCATAGCGTCTCGATGGCGTCGCTGGTGGAGAAGACGGTGCGCACCCGGGCGCCAAGTTGGGTCGCGACGCGCCGCAGCACGTCCGGGTTGCGATCGATGACGGTCACCGTCGCGCCCATTCCCGCGCTGATCAGAGCGGCGTGACTGCCCGCGACGCCCGCGCCGAGGATTGCAACGTCCGCCGGCGGAACACCAGGAACGCCGCCGAGCAGCACGCCGCGGCCGCCGTTCTCCTTCTCAAGGCAACGCGCGCCGACGTGTGGTGCCATGCGACCGGCGACCTCCGACATTGGCGTGAGCAGCGGCAGCGTGCCCTGCGCGGAGGTAACGGTCTCGTAGGCGATGGCAATGACGCCGGATCCCATGAGGTCGGCGGTTTGTTGCGGGTCGGCTGCCAGATGCAGATAGGTGAAAAGCACCTGCCCGGCTCTGAGCTTCTTGCGCTCAGATGCCAGCGGCTCCTTGACCTTCACGATCAGCTCGCTGCGGGCATAGATCTGGTCGGCATCCGGCACGATTTCGGCGCCCACCGAGCGATAATTGGCATCGGTGAGGCCGGCTCCCAATCCGGCGTTCGCTTCGACCAGGACGCGGTGACTGCTCCTGGTCAGTTCGCGCACCGCCGACGGCACCAGACCGACGCGATATTCGCTATCCTTGATTTCCTTCGGCACGCCAACGAACATTTTTGCCATTCCGAATGTCAGCCGCGGTCGTGCTCCGGCAAGTCGGAGGTCGAGGTCTCAAATTCTACGTATCGAGAGGCCCTGATACCACTACCGGTCATTCGCGGCGCGCTGTCGCCGCGCCTCGGCGCTCCTTGATTTCCGGCATCGGCTCGCGTTCCCTAACGTCGGTCAAGCGAGGAGCGTGACGTGAGCGAGGACCCCTACGCTGTCCTGGGCGTTAAGCGGGAGGCAACGCAGGACGAGATCCGCAAGACTTATCGTGAGCTGGCAAAAAAACTGCACCCCGACCTCAATCCCGGCGATCGGCAAGCGGAGGAAAAGTTCAAACAGGTCGCTGCAGCCTATGATCTGTTGGGAGATGCCGAGAAGCGTGCGCGCTTCGATCGGGGGGAGATCGACGCCGCCGGACAAGAGCGGCCGCGGGAGCGCTATTATCGCGACTTCCATGGCCCCGGCGCCGAGCAACACAGTTACAGCACCGAGGGCGGCTTCGCCGATTTCATGGAGTCGGGGGACATCCTCAGGAATATATTCGGGAGAGGCGGCGAGACGCGCATTCGGCTGCGCGGCCAGGACGCGCTTTATCGGCTGCCGGTCGAATTCCTCGAGGCATTGAACGGCGCAACCAAACGCATCACGCTGCCTGATGGCGGCACGCTCGATGTGGTCATCCCCGCCGGCACGCGCGACAAGCAGGTTCTAAGGCTACGCGGGAAGGGCGGAGTGGGACTCGGCGGCGGACCGCCCGGGGACGCGCTGGTTGAGATCGAGGTAGAGCCGCACAAGTTCTTCGCCCGAAAGGGCGACGATATCCACCTCGAGTTGCCGATTAGCCTGCCCGAAGCGGTGCTCGGAGCAAAGCTTGATGTTCCCACACCCACGGGCCCGGTACGCATGACCGTCCCCAAAGGCGCGAACACCGGGACCGTACTGAGACTCAGGGGCAAGGGCGCGCGGCGCAGCGATAAGAGTCACGGGGACGAATACGTGACGCTGAAGATCGTGCTGCCGCAGCAGGTCGATTCGGAGCTCGAGGAATTCGCACGGCGCTGGCCAGCGGGACAAAACCAAAATCCTCGCCGGCATCTGGAGGTTTGAATGATCTCGGCCCAGGAATTTCTGATTCGGACCCGCGTTGAATACCATGTGTTGGAGGCCTGGATCGCAGACGGTTGGCTCGTGCCGCCGCAGACCGAGCCGGAGCTGATGTTCTCCGACATCGATCTGGCGCGCGCGCAACTCATTCGCGACCTGCGCGAGGACTTCGGTGTCAATGATGAAGGCATCTCCGTCATCTTGCACCTGATCGATCAGATGCACGGCTTGCGGCGCAGTCTTCAGGGCCTGCTCGAGGGAATGCGCGGCGATGCAAGCCAGGCAGATCAAAGATGAGGGCTTTGCGTCTTTGCGTCCAGTCTGCGCAGTAAAGGCTGGCTCGGTATGCTTACCGTCTATGGCCGCAAAAGTTCCTTCAACGTGCAGAAAGTGATGTGGCTTGTCGCGGAGCTGGGTCTCGCCCATAGACATATAGAACAAGGCGGATCTCACGGCGGCCTCGATACCCCGGAATTCCGCGCGATGAACCCACACGGCCGTGTTCCGGTCATCGATGACGAGGGCACGATTGTTTGAGAATCGCAACCGATCCTTCGCTATCTTGCAGCCTGTTATGGGCGCGGCACGTTCTGGAGCGACGACGCCGCTCACCGCTCTCTGTCCGACCGCTGGATGGACTGGTCACAGACCACGCTCCAGCCGGATTTCCTCATCGGCGTCTTCTGGGGTTACTACCGCACTCCCGCCTCTGAGCGAAACATGGCCGCGGTCGACGCAAAGGTCCGGCGCTGCGGGCAGCATTTTTGATTGCTCGACTCGATTCTGGGCGACCGCTAGTTTCTGCTCGGCCAACATCTCTCGCTTGCAGACATTCCGATCGGGACTACCCTGAATCGATATTTCAACATCGACATCGCGCGGCCCGACGTGCCAAACGTTGAGCGCTGGTACGGCGCGCTGCGAGCCCGCCCTGCTTATCGCAGCCATGTGATGGTGCCATTCGAGGAGCTGCGCGGCCGATTGGCTTATTAAGGCTTATAGCGATTTGACGATCTCTTCCGTCATTTTCTTGGCGTCGCCGAACAGCATCATGGTGTTGTCGCGATAGAACAGCGTGTTGTCGATGCCGGCGTAACCGGACGACAGCGAGCGCTTGGAAAACATCACGGTGCCCGCCTTCCACACTTCCAATACCGGCATGCCATAAATCGGCGAGGAGGGATCCTCCTTCGCCGCCGGATTGGTCACGTCGTTCGCCCCGATTACAAAGGCTACGTCCGCCTGGGCGAATTCCGAATTGATGTCTTCGAGCTCGAACACTTCATCGTAGGGGACATTCGCTTCGGCCAGCAGCACATTCATGTGACCCGGCATGCGGCCGGCAACGGGATGGATGGCGTATCTGATCTCGACGCCCTCATGCTTGAGGCGGTCGGCCATCTCGCGCAACGCGTGCTGCGCCTGCGCCACAGCCATTCCGTAGCCCGGCACGATGATCACCTTGCCGGCATTCTTGAGCACGAAGGCCGCATCCTCGGCAGAGCCCTGTTTCACCGGCCGCTGCTCCTTTCCCGCCGCGGGTTCCGCGACCTCGCCGCCGAAGCCGCCCAGAATGACGGAGATGAAGCTGCGGTTCATGGCTTTGCACATGATGTAGGACAGGATCGCGCCCGACGAGCCGACGAGGGCGCCGATGATGATGAGCGCAGAATTGCCGAGCGTGAAACCGATGCCGGCGGCGGCCCAGCCGGAATAGGAATTGAGCATCGAGATCACTACCGGCATGTCGGCGCCGCCGATCGGGATGATGATGAGCGCACCGAAAGCGAAGGCGGCGAAGGCCAGCAGCCAGAAAGCGACATGGCTCTCCGCGTGCGCGAAAAAGGCAATCAGCGCCACGATGGCGAGCGCCAGTGCGATGTTGATGGCATGGCGCGCGGGAAGGATAATGGGCGCGCCGCTCATGCGGCCCGACAATTTCAGGAAGGCAATCACCGAACCCGTGAACGTCACGGCACCGATTGCGACGCCGAGCGACATTTCGATGAGGCTCGATGTATGGATCGCGCCGACGGTGCCGATGTCGAACGCGGCCGGCGCATAGAGCGCCCCTGCCGCCACCAGCACCGCCGCCATCCCGACCAAGGAATGGAACGCTGCTACCAATTCCGGCATGGCGGTCATGGGCACACGGCGCGCGACCACCGCACCGGTGCTGCCGCCGATTGTGAGTCCAAGCGCGACAAGCCCCCAGGCGCCGAGGCCCGCGGGAGGATGGGACGCGAGCGTCGTGACGATCGCAATCGCCATGCCGACCATGCCGAATAGGTTGCCGTGCCGGCTGGTCTCGGGGCTGGACAGCCCGCGCAGCGCTAGAATGAAAAGAACGCCGGCGAGGAGATAAAGCAGCGCGACGAGATCAGCGGACATTTGGTAACTCCGGCCCGGTCACTTCTTTTTCTTCTGGTACATGCCGAGCATGCGTTGCGTGACCAAAAACCCGCCGAAGATGTTGACCGACGCGAATGTGAGCGCGATGAAGCCAAGAACGCGCGCCCAGATCGGGCCCGCGTCATTGGCTACGAGGGCGACGCCTACGGCGAGCAACGCACCCACGATGATGACCGACGAAATCGCGTTCGTCACCGACATCAACGGCGTGTGCAATGCCGGTGTCACCGACCACACGACGTAATAGCCGACGAAGATTGCGAGCACGAAGATCGAGAAGCGGAACATGAATGGATCGACGGTCCCGCCGCTGGCAGCGTGCAGGGCTCCGCCGGAGGCCGCGGCGATGATGTCGAGCTGGGCAAACGTGAGGTCGCGCGCCGCGTCTCGAGACGCATCAACCGCTGCGACGACGCCAGTTGAAATGATCAGCATTGCAATCTCCTTGCTCGAACGCTTCGCAGCTCAAGGGCGTGATGCGCCGACTCCCTTTACGCATTTTTGGCAGCGTGGCGTCACGCTGCACTCTTGGGTGCAAAGCCTGGATGAACGACCGCCCCGTCGCGAGTGAGCGCCGTCGCTTTGATGATCTCGTCATCCCAATTGATCGCCAACGCTCTCGCGTTCTTGTCCACCAGGATCTCCAGGAAGGCGAAAAGATTCCTGGCGTAAAGGCTCGACGCGGACGCGGCGATGCGGCTCGGCACGTTGGGGTGGCCGATGATCTTCACGCCCCCGCTTTCCACGACTTCGCCGGCCCTGGCGAGCTCGCAGTTGCCGCCGCGCTCCACCGCGAGATCGACGATCACCGACCCCGGCCGCATGGCGGCGACCATGTCCCTGGAAATCAGCCGCGGCGCCAACCGGCCAGGGATCAGCGCCGTCGTGATCACGATATCCTGCTTCTTGATGTGCTCGGAGACCAGCGCAGCCTGCTTAGCCTGATACTCTTTCGACATCTCTTTGGCATAGCCGCCCGCGGTCTCGGCCTGCTTGAATTCCTCATCTTCAACCGCGATGAACTTGGCGCCGAGGCTCTCCACCTGTTCCTTCGCTGCGGGCCGCACGTCGGTCGCGGTGACGATGGCGCCCAGTCGGCGCGCAGTCGCGATCGCCTGCAGGCCGGCAACACCTGCACCCATGACGAAGACCTTGGCCGCGGGCACGGTGCCAGCCGCCGTCATCATCATCGGCAATGCGCGACCGTATTCGGCCGCGGCGTCGATCACCGCGCGGTAGCCGGCAAGATTGGCTTGGCTTGAAAGCACGTCCATGACCTGCGCGCGGGTAATGCGCGGCAACAGCTCCATCGCGAATGCGATGATTCCGGCATCGGCCATCGCCTTGAGCGCGGCGTCCTCGCCATAAGGATCCATCATCGCAATCACGAGCGCGCCCTTCTTGTAGCGGGTCAGCTCGGATGCGGCCGGCCGGCGCACCTTGAGCACTACGTCGGCATCCTTGATGGGCTCGTTCGTCACGATTGCGCCGGCTGCGGCAAATTCGGCATCGGGAATGCCGGATTTCGTTCCGGCGTTCGGCTCGACGGCGACATCGGCGCCGAGTGCTTTCATCTTCTTGACTGTTTCCGGCGTGGCGGCGACCCGGTTTTCGGTCGCGTCGATCTCTCGCGCTACGGCAATGCGCATTCACCCGCCTCCTCGTGAACCGGCAATGCCCAGCCCGCTTAGCCACCAGAGGTGAGTGCGAGCGTGATCAGCGAAATGATGACCATGACGACGCTGGGCATCCGCGCCCCACTCAAAAATCCATGGAAGGCGACAATGGTCGCGATCACAAAGATCGCGAAGGCAACCAGCCAGTGCCCGGCGACGCCACCGATTGCCAATCCCAGAACGATGTTGGCGACATGAGAGCCACCGACCACGATCCAATGGACGAAACGGTCGTACATTGCCACGTGTGCGGGGAGATCATTGCCCTGCGCCGTCGCATATTCGACCTGTCCATGCTCGGCCATTGGCTTCTCCATGATTGCGCTCTGTCAGGCAAGCGGGGATTAGCGCAATTGACCCTTCAGGGCAACGGCGCAATCCGTGGGCCGCACCGTTCGACGGCGCATCGAGCGTCGCGCCGCAGCCCCGGTGTTCAACGCTCCAACGCCGGCTGATCGAGCGCCACCGCCGCGAGTGCGGTGGCCTGACGTTGGGCAACGCGGCGGATCGAAAAATCCCCGATAGCCTGGTTGAACAGCTTGTGGAAATTGAGCTCGGCGCGCAGATGCAGAAAGACCGCGCCGAGCCCAATCGCAGCCCGGTCCATGAAGACGAATTCGCGCGGCACTGTCACGGGGCCTTTCTGCTTGAGCGCTTGGTGCACGCGAAACGCCTCGCGCCGGCCGTATTCAGACGGTTTCACGCCGTCGGCAAGGCTGCGCACCCGATCGTCCAGTAACGGCCCATAGATGAAGCGCGCCCAGATATTCAACACGTCGATCAATTCCCGATTGAGCCGTTTGAAGCCCCATGTCTCATAGGCGTGTACGATGAGATCGGCGTCTTGTCTGAGCAGCCCATTGTAAAGATCCACCACGCCGCCGACGAATTTCGGCGCGAAGATGCGAATGCATCCGTAGTCCAGGAGATTAATGCCGTGAGGTCGGCCGCCTGCCTCAAATACCGTGTAATTGCCGAGATGCGGATCCCCGTGGATCACGCCGAAGCGGCTGAAGGGCCACCACCACGCCGTGAACATCGCGGTGCCGAGCCGGTTACGGGTGGCGAGGTCAGCCTTCGTGTGGTCGAGCAGACGGCGCCCTTCGAGCCAGTCGAGAGTGAGGAGCCGACCGGTCGAGAGCTCCGGCCATACCTGCGGCACGCGGATCTTGTCGGTACCGTCGAGCATCCTGCGGTAGAGCACGACGTGCTTTGCTTCGCGATGATAGTCGAGCTCTTCGCGGATGCGCGCGCCGATCTCCTTGGCGATCTCGGTCGTGTCGATAACCGGATCCATGCGCCGGTGAATGGCGAAAACCAGCTGCAGCTGTCGCAAATCGGCCTCAACCGCCGACTGCATGTCCGGATATTGCAGCTTGCAGGCAAGTTCGGCGCCGTCGTGGGCGCGCGCGCGATGCACCTGCCCGAGCGAAGCGGCGGCGGCGGGATGATGCTCGAACTTTGAGAATTTCTTCTGCCAGTCGACGCCCAGCTCTGCGGCCATGCGGCGCTTGACGAAGGCCCAACCCATGGGGGGCGCCTCGCTTTGCAGCTTGATGAGTTCGGCGGCGTATTCCGGCGGCAGCGCGTCGGGGATGGTGGCCATGAGCTGGGCCACCTTCATGATCGGACCCTTGAGCCCGCCAAGCGCCGCCGCGAGCTCGATTGCATTCTTGCCGCGATCGAGCGTGATGCCGAACAACCGCGCCCCGGCGATGCGCGCCGCAACTCCGCTCATGTTGGTGCCGACGCGCGCATAACGGGCAGCGCGGGCGGAGAAACGATTGGCTTCGCGGTCGGCCATGAGCACGGAAAGTTCTACGAGCCCAACATAGGACGGCTAAGCCGCAAAATCACGAGCTGCGAGCTGCTGCGGGACGCCGTCGTTCTTCATGGCTCGTCTTGCATTCCGCGTCAGCCCAGCTCCTCCAGCTCATCGATCATGCGTTCGATGACGCCGAGTCCGCCCTGCCAGAATGCTGGATCGCGGGCGTCTAGGCCGAAGGGTGCGAGCAGCTCGGAATGGTGTTTGGTGCCGCCGGCAGCGAGCATTTCGAGATAGCGCTCGGCAAACCCTTCCGCCGCCCTCTCATAGACCGCGTAGAGCGAGTTCACCAGGCAGTCACCGAAGGCATAGGCGTAAACGTAGAACGGGGAGTGCACAAAGTGCGAAATATAGGCCCAGAACGTCTGATAGCCGCTCTTGAGCTCGATTGCTTCTCCGAGACTCTCCCGCTGTACCTCGAGCCAGAGCGCGTTGAGACGCTCGACAGTGAGTTCACCGCTGCGGCGTTCCGTGTGGATATGGCGCTCGAACGTATAGAACGCGATCTGGCGCACTACCGTGTTGATCATGTCCTCGACCTTGGCGGCGAGCATGGTCTTGCGCTGTTTGCGGTCGGCCTGGGCGAGGAGCTTCTTGAACGTGAGCATTTCGCCGAAGACGCTCGCGGTCTCGGCAAGCGTGAGCGGAGTGGGGGCCATTAGCGCGCCTTTCGGCGCCGCCAACACCTGATGAACCCCGTGTCCTAGCTCGTGCGCGAGCGTCATGACATCGCGCGGTCGGCCTTGGTAGTTGAGCAGCACGTAGGGATGCGCCGAAGGGACGGTCGGATGCGAGAACGCGCCGGGCGACTTGCCTGGTCGTATCGGCGCGTCGATCCAATCGTTCTTGAAGAAGCGTTCCGCGATCGCCGCCATCTTCGGCGAGAATGCGCCATAGGCCTCGAGCACGGTCGCCTGTGCCTCGTTCCAGCCGATGGTGCGGGCCGCAACGGCTGGCAGCGGCGCGTTGCGATCCCAGTGCGACAGCCGTTTCTTTCCAAACCAGCTCGCCTTGAGCGCGTAATAACGGTGCGAGAGCCGCGGATAGGCGACCCGCACCGCTTGGACCAGGGCCTGCACCACTTCGGGCTCAACCCGATTGGACAAGTGCCGAGCGTCCGCCACGTCGGCAAACCCGCGCCAGCGATCGGAGATCTCTTTGTCCTTCGCGAGGACGTTGGTGATCAGCGCGAAGCTGCGCAGGTGCTCGCCGAAGGTCTTGGCGAGCGCCTGTGCGGCCGCCTTGCGCGTCGCTCCCCTTGGGTCCTGCAGCAAATTGAGCGTCGGCTCGATCGCGAGCACCTTGGGGCCGACCTTGAAGCGAAGGCCGGCGATGGTCTCGTCGAACAGACGAGTCCATGCAGAATAGCCTGTCACCGATTTTTCATGAAAGAGCTGCTCGATGCGGTCCTCGAGCTGATAAGGCTTTTCCCTACGGATATCTTCGATCCACGGCCGATAATGCGCCAGCAGGTCGTGTTGCATGGCGACCTCGAGCTTGGCGTCATCGAGCCGATTGAGCTCGAGCGTGAAGAACAAAAGATGCGTCGAGACGGCCGTGACGCGTTCCTGCACATCGGCGTAGAATTTGCCGCGCGCGGGATCGGCGGTGTCGCCTGCGTGCACCAGCCCGGCATAGGACGTGAGCCGCCCGAGAAGGTCATCCAGGGCCTCATAGCGCTTTATCGCCTCGGCCAGGGCCGCTCCGGCCTTCGGTGCGTCGGCCAGTGTGGCGAGCTTGCCTTTATAATCGCGCTCGAAAGCGAGGCTTTCCGCCGCGCCGCGATCGAGATCGCGCTTTATCCGCGGATCATCAAGCCCCGCATAGAGGTCGGCGAGATTCCATTCTGGCAACGAGCCCAAGCTGGGCACGCCAGAACTTTTGGCCGCTCGATGCGCGGAGGCGCGTTTAACTCGTGTGGGCATATCAGGTTACGACGGAGAGCGGCGATCGGGTGACGACGAGAGGGAGCGGAAAATATGGATACGGTGCGATACCGCTGCCGGTCAACGGCTATCGAACCGGACCGAGAGCCTTACTGAGAGCAGTGTTTTCGCAACCCGAAGAGGGGTCAGCCCCGCCACCCTCGAGCGAAGGCCGCGCGGCGGTTGCGCTCAAACCGCCTCACCCGTCCGCCATCGTGTCGATTCGCCTGACCGCAATCCCGCGGACGCGCAAACCGTTGCAATCCGGTTACACCAGTCGATAAAAACCCTGGGGCGCGGGTTGTCGGCGGGTGACAGCGCGCCAAAATCGTCCAAATTCCTACGCAATGAATTGCTGAATGGGCGAATCCAGGCGAGCTTCGCATCTGGATCGCGGCAAGCGGATTCGAATAGCGGCCTGGCCTGGGTCTTTGGAATTGGGAGAATGTCCGAATGAGTGGTCCTCGTTACGAGCGCGTTTTGGCGAGCACCGCTCTGGCGTTGATGCTTGCGGCACCGATCGGCGCCGCTGCGCAAGACGCGGGCGCACCGGCAACAGCGCCAGCTGCAGTAGCGCCGGCCGGGCAGCCCCTTTCGGAATCGGGACGGGTGCCAACCCCGAGCGAGCCTGCGGCTACGCCTGCTGAAGCTGCGGCCGTGGCGGGTGCAGCTGCACTGTCGGGGGCTCCGGCTGCGCCGAGCGCGGGCACATCGGAAACGGGCGCGGCCCCAGCCGCCATCGCGAGCGAGCAGACGGCAGCGCCCGATCCGCTGGCAAGCCTTGATCCCGCCGACCGCGCGGTTGCGGAGAAGATACGCGACCTGCTCGCGGCCAAGAGCGACAAAATCTTCGCCAATAAGCGAGAACGCGCCGCAGTCGAATCGTTCTACCAGGCTCGCCACCTTGCCCCTTTGTGGCTGGATAAAGGTGTCGAGAATGCCCGAGCCCGCGCAGTCATTGCACGGCTCAAGGGCGCGGATGCCGACGGGCTCGACGTCAACGATTACAATACGCCGGCGTTTGCGGGCTTAAGCCCGGATGCATTGGCCGAGGCGGAACTCAAGCTCACCCAGACCGTGCTCACCTATGCCCGCCACCTGCAGGCCGGGCGGTTTCCCTATACCCGGGTCAGCCAGAACATCGAGTTGCCGCAAGCACCGCCGGATCCAGCGGAGGTGCTTGCGAAAATCGGTAATGCCGCCAATACCGGCACCGCGCTCGATGATTTCAGCCCACCGCATGAGGGTTACAAGCAGCTCAAGGCCATGCTCGCGCAGATGCGCACCAAAGTCCCGCCCGCGAAGGAAATCGCGGACGGCCAGTTGCTCAAGCTTAATGCGAAACTGCCAATGGAAGATCCGCGCGTGCCGATGCTGCGGGAAAGACTCGGGCTTGTCGGCGACGCTTCCGACCTCAGATACGATGCCAAGATTGCCGAGGCGGTAAAGAAATTCCAGCACGCGAACGAACTGCCGGTCACCGGGAACCTCGATGCGCGGACGATCAAGGAGCTCAACGGTTCGGCCCGCGACAGGCAGATCGAAACCATAATCTCCAACATGGAGCGCTGGCGCTGGTATCCGCGAGACCTGGGCGCCGCCTCGGTCATCGTCAATCTGCCGGACTTCACGTTACGCGTGATTCACAATGCCACCCAGATCTGGAGCACCCGAATCGTCATCGGCAAGCAGGACATGCCGACGCCATTGCTCAGCGAGACGATGAAGTTCATCACAATCAATCCGACCTGGAATGTGCCGCCCTCGATCGTGAACAATGAATATTTGCCCTGGCTGCAACGCGACCCTGCGGCGCTCGAGCGGATGGGGTTGCGAGTAACCTATAACCGGGACGGCAGCATTCACATCTATCAGCCGCCCGGAGAGGCGAATGCGCTCGGACGCATACGATTCAATTTCCCCAATCGGTTCCTGGTCTATCAGCACGACACGCCGGACAAGCATCTGTTCGCGCATGATGTGCGCGCGTACAGCCATGGCTGCATGCGGGTACAGGATCCGGCCAAATATGCCGAGGTCCTACTCAACATTGCGCGTCCCAACGAGAGCTGGACGGCGGATAAGGTCAAGCGGATGTTCGGCACGGGCGAGCAGGACATCCAGCTGCCGGCGCAGATTTGGGTCCTGTTGACGTACCAGAACGCATTCATTGACGAAGCCGGCAAGCTGCAAATCCGGCGCGATATCTACAATATCGACAGTCGCACGATCGCGGCGATCAAGACCGAGCGCGGCATTATCGAGCCGGCGCAGGAGCGCAAGCGCGAGCAGGAGGCTGCGGCAACCGGTCAACGCCGCTCGGTGGCCGCGCCACGCACCGTCTCGTTCTTCGAGGCGCTGTTCGGCTTTGGCCGACCGATGCAGGCAAGGCCAGTGCCGCCGCGCGGCATCACCCGCTGAGCCCGTTCGAGGTTGTCCGTTGCCGTGGCGCGTTTGATTGCGTGTCGGGCCCGAGTCTTCGGCACGGTTAACCGCGGCAATTTTTTGCCATAGTCGCCTGTCACGCTCGCCGGTTATCGGGGGGGATGGGTCCGTTAACCCTTCCCTAATGAGCAGTTCGTCAGCCGTCGTCGTCGCGGCCAGCCGCCGCGCCGATTGACGGAGCTTCTCGCCCGCGGCGCTCGCCGCGGAGGAGCCCGCTGACGCCGCTTAAGGGTTGACACGTGACGGTCAAACTCGCGCAGAGGAAGTCCTTGCGTTCCGCCCGGGCGGGCTACTGCTGCAGTATCGCCGCGCTTCTCGTCTTGTTCGGAAGCAAGAACCTGCAGAACGCAGTCGCTCAAGGCGAGACGCGGACGATCTCGTTCCACCATATTCACACCGATGAGGAATTGACCGTCGCCTACAAAGTGAACGGCCGATACGACGAAGAGGCGCTCAGGAAGATCAATAACCTGATGCGCGACTGGCGCGAATCAAAATCGATCGCGATGGATCCTCATCTGATCGACGTGCTCTGGGAAGTGCACCGCGAGGTCGGCGCCAAAGAGGCGATCTGGGTCGTCTGCGGATACCGCTCGCCCGAAACCAACTCGATGTTGCGGCGGCGCTCGAGCGGGGTCGCCCAGTTCAGCCAGCACATGCTGGGCAAAGCAATCGATTTTTACATCCCGGGCGTGCCGCTCGAGCAGTTGCGCGAAGCGGGCCTGCGAGCGCAACGTGGTGGCGTTGGCTTTTACCCGACATCCGGTGCTCCCTTCGTCCACATGGACACGGGCAGCGTGCGGCATTGGCCGCGCATGCCGGAGGCACAGCTCGCGAGCGTGTTGGCGAAGGGGCAGCTCCACAGCCAATCAGCCTCCGACACGACGCAACGCAGCCGAATGCCGGGCTTACTCGCCAGGCTGTTCGGCGGCGGGCGTGAGGACACAAACGAGACGGCACCTGCACCGGTCAAAGTCGCGGCGACGGCGCTCAAGCCGGCCACCACGCCCGAAGCGCGATCGGACAAGCCGGCTGCGATCGCTGCCGCGCCCGAATCGCGCAGCGAAAAACTTGCATTCGTTCCGTTCCCGCCGTCCAAACCCGCCAAGTCGATGGAGCAGCCGGCAGCCGTGGCCAAGCCGGCACCGGCGTACCAGCTCGCCTCTGCGGCTTCCGAGCCTGCTTTCACACCGGCGGCCTACGAGATCGCGTCCGGCGCAGTGCAGTCCGGGGAGCCGCTCCAAGCGGCAGTCCTGATCGCACGCGCGAGTATCACGAACACGGCCGTCTCCTCGAACGAGATCATCACCGAGCGCGGCTATTGGCAGGGACTGCCGAGCGTCGAGGCAACGGATACTCCGCCCATGAGCGCTCAGCGCGCCACGGCGACTCCCACGCCGCGGCGTGCAATCACCAGCGCCGCCGCAGCTCCGTGGCCGCTCGTCGAGCGCGCCGACAACGAGCCTATGGCAAATGCTCTCGCCTATGCGGCGCAACCGAATCCGATCACCGCCACCCGGACGCTGCCGGTAGGCGGGGGAACTACGCGCCCGACGGCCGCCGTGCCATCGGAAACGCTGATCGCGGTCAGGCACAGCGACGATTCTCCCTCGATTGCGCCCCCCAAAACCAAAGGCGCCGTCGTGGTGCGAGTGGGAGATCGCTTCAACGATCCGTGGATGCGCGCCATGATCGTTAGCCCAAGCGCGCAGAGTTTCATGAAGACCACCGTGTATGGCGTGCCGGATTTCCGCGCTCTCGGCCCTTACCTGCACAAACCGGCCGCGACCATGATGGCGACCTTCTCGGACGATCCATATCGCGGCATGAGCAGTGAAATGTTCAGCGGCAGCGCGGTAGGCTTCACGCGGACGGTCACGTTCAGTCCGCCGCGGACGGCATCACTGCGATAGTTCAATTACGGGGGGATTGTTGGGGCGCGACGCCGCAAGCCGGGGAAACCCGACTTGCGGCGAACCGCATTTGAAGCAAGCGCGTTTGCCCGCAGAGCCTAATTCAACATCCCGAGTGCATGCATGTAGGTCTCGAGAATGGCCTCTTGCTCACGCCGCTCATCGGCATCCTGCTTGCGCAGCCGCACGATCGTGCGCAACGCTTTGACGTCGAAGCCGTTGGCCTTGGCCTCGGCGTAAACGTCCCTGATATCGTCGCCGATCGCTTTTTTCTCCTCCTCCAGCCGTTCGACGCGCTCTACGAAAGCCTTCAGATGATCTTTCGCAAAGCGGCCGGCCGGCGGGTCTACAACCGCGGCAGTGGTCATTGAACCCTCCTCCATTACCCCCAAGGCGCAACGAGCTTTCGGGAGCGCGACGGCCGAGGTCAAGGCAAGAGGAGGATCATCCCCGGAGTACACAGGGAAGAATTTAGTGCTTGCGGGCCGCCTGCTCGAACGCCGCCTTCTGGCCCTCGGAGGCCTCTTTCTGGTGCTTGGCCTTCCATTCCTCGTACGGCATGCCGTAGATCCGTTCGCGGCTCTCGTCCTTCGACATCGGCACGCCGCGCGCATCGGCGGCGTCTTTCATCCAGTTCGACAAGCAATTGCGGCAGAAGCCGGCAAGATTCATCAGAGCGATGTTCTGCACGTCAGTGCGCGTGCGCAAATGCTCCACGAGCCGCCGAAATGCGGCTGCCTCGAGCTCGGTGCGGGTTTTATCATCAAGCGCCATCGTTGTGTCCTTTCGTTCGGAAGAAGTCTCCGAGGCCTTGAAGCTTCTACCCTAAGAATAGTGACGCAGCGAGCCGCTTTCCAGCGCGGGTTGCACCCGATGACCGCACGATGCTTATGTCGCCACGTGTGTAGCTATTTCGCGAGAATCACGATGAAGCAGCCGCGCAGCGGACGAGAGGTCGAATTTTGCCGCGCGAGCCGCGCGCGAGCTTGAGCCTCGATGGAATCGAGACGGCTTTTTCTCGAGGGGCTGTTCCGCACGGCAGTGGCCGCCGCGCACCCCGAGGGCTGCTTGCGGCCGCATTTGCCGGCACCCCCTTCCGGACGGCTGATCATTTTGGCGGCCGGCAAGGCCGCCGGTTCCATGGCGCAAGTCGCGGAGCGTCACTACGTCGAGGAGCGCGGCATGCCACCAGGCCGCATCAGTGGCCTGGCGGTGACCCGTCGCGGCTATGGTTGCCCCACCGGATTCGTACGCGTCGTCGAGGCCGGCCATCCGCTGCCCGATGCCGCAGGTCTTGCCGCGACGATCGAGGCGCTCGCCTTGGCGGAATCCGCCGGGCCGGAAGATCTGGTGCTGGTCCTAATTTCGGGCGGCGCCTCGGCAAACTGGGTCGCTCCAGCTGCCGACCTTTCACTCGCGGACAAGCAAGCAGTCACGCGTGCGCTTCTTGCTTCAGGCGCGTCGATTGTCGAGATCAACACCGTTCGCAAGCACCTCTCACGCATCAAAGGCGGACGGCTTGCACAACGTGCGTTTCCCGCGCCGCTTGTTGCCGTCGCCATTTCCGATGTGCCGGGAGATGACCCCGCTGTGATCGGCTCCGGCCCCACGGTGCCAGATCCGACTACGCTCGCCGATGCTCGGGCCATCCTGGCGCGCCGTGGCCTCACCGTGCCGCGGGTAGTGGCGCAGGCGCTGGGCGACCCTGCAAACGAGACGCCCAAGACTGGTGATCCGGTCTTCATCGACACCTCCTTCGAACTGGCGGTGCGGCCCGCCGACGTTTTTCGCGGGGTGGAACGCGCCGCGCGAGCCGCCGGATACGACTGCATCCTGCTGGGCACCGCGATCGAGGGCGAGGCGCGCGAAGTCGCCCTCACGCAGGCACGACTTGCCCTCGATCTCAAAGAGAAGGGACGACGCGCCGTGATCTTATCGGGCGGGGAACTTACCGTGACGCTGCGCGGCCGCGGCCGCGGGGGACCCAACCAGGAATATGCGCTGGCGCTGGCCGTGGCGCTCGCTCGGGCCGCAGGCATCGCGGCACTGGCCGGCGACACCGATGGCACCGATGGCGGAGGAGGTCGGCGAGAGGATCCTGCGGGTGCCTTCATCGATGGCACGACTCTCGTTCGCGCGGCTGATCTAGGCCTCGATCCGGCCGCGTTTCTGCGCAACAATAATTCGACGGAATTCTTTGAGAAGCTTGGGGATCTGCTAACGCCGGGGCCGACGCTGACCAACGTGAATGACTTCCGGGCGATCCTCGTTGACAGTACTTAACACTTCACGCGATATCGGTATGTAAGCCGTCAAGTGGGCTTGCGTGCGGGCGACATGACACACCGATTCACGAGAACTGGACTTCAGCGCAGGCCCGTCGCTCGGCGGAGGGTCGCCCGTGCGCTTGCTGCTGCCGCGCTGGCTCTCGTGGCATTCGCGTGGCCCGGCTCTCCAGCGAGGGCCGATTTCCGCCTCTGCAATAACACCGGCAACCGGGTCGGCATCGCCATCGGCTATAAGGAGAACGACGGCTGGACCACGGAGGGCTGGTGGAACATTTCCGCGCGTAGCTGCGAGACGGTACTGCGAGGTGCCCTGGTCGCTCGCTTCTATTATATCTACGCCGTCGACTATGATCGCGGCGGCGAATGGTCCGGCCAGGCCTTCATGTGCACGCGGGAAAAGGAGTTCACGATCCGCGGCACTGAGGATTGCTTGGCGCGCGGTTATGACCGCACCGGCTTTTTCGAAGTCGACACCGGCGACCAACCCTCTTGGACAGTCCAGCTTACCGAATCGGCCGACCAAACACCGATGCAGCCCCTCCAATCGCGCGTGCCGATGCTGCAGACTCCTCCGACGGCAGGCCGGCCGGGCGCCCCGACGCCTCCGTCCCGAAGCCGCAACTGATGCGACGTCTGCGCCGGACCAAGATCGTCGCCACCCTCGGCCCCGCCTCCTCAGACCGAAGCGTGATCGCCAGCCTGTTCGAGGCAGGCGCTGACGTGTTTCGCATCAATATGAGCCATACCACGCATGCGCGCATGCGCGAGCTCACGGCCGCTATCCGGGAGGTGGAGACCGAGCACGGTCGCCCAATCGGGATTCTGCTCGATCTGCAGGGCCCAAAGCTCCGGGTCGGCAGCTTCGCGGCCAATCCAGCGACGCTAACCAAAGGCGAAACCTTCGCGCTCGACGCTGATCCCGCTCCTGGTGATGCCAACCGCGTGCACCTGCCGCATCCCGAAATCTTTGCCGCCATCGAGCCGGGCCACACGCTTCTCCTCGATGACGGCAAGGTGCGGCTCGTCGTCATTGAGGCAGACAGCCGCCGCATTCTCACGCGCGTCGAGGTCGGCGGAAAACTGTCCGACCGCAAAGGCGTCAGCGTGCCCGACACCACCGTGCCGTTCTCGGCGCTGACGGAAAAGGATCGCTCCGATCTCGACGCCGGCCTCGACGCCGGCGTCGATTGGGTTGCGCTCTCCTTCATCCAGCGACCCGACGACATCGCCGAGGCGAAGAAGATCACACGCGGTCGGGCTGCAGTCATGGCTAAGATCGAGAAGCCGCAGGCAATCAATCGCCTTGGCGAGATCATGGATCTTGCCGACGCATTGATGGTGGCGCGCGGGGATCTCGGCGTCGAGATGCCGGTCGAAAAGGTGCCCGGGCTGCAAAAGCAGATGACGCGTACCGCCCGTCGCGCCGGCAAGCCGGTCGTCATTGCGACCCAGATGCTCGAATCCATGATCACGAGTCCCGTCCCGACCCGGGCCGAAGTCTCGGACGTCGCAACGGCCATCTTCGAGGGAGCGGACGCCATCATGCTCTCGGCTGAATCGGCGGCCGGGCAATATCCGATCGAGGCGGTCGCCACCATGAACCGCACTGCCGAGGAAGTGGAAGGCGACCCGATTTATCGCACCATCATTCATGCCCAGCGCACAGAGCCGGAGGCGACGGGTGCCGACGCGATCGCCGCGGCAGCGCGCCAAATCGCCGAGACGCTCGAGCTTTCCGCCATTGTCTGCTGGACGAGTTCGGGCTCCACTGGGTTGCGCGTCGCTCGCGAGCGGCCGAAGCCGCCGATTGTGGCGATCTCCCCGAGACTGTCGACCGGCCGCCGCCTCTCACTGGTTTGGGGCGTGCACTGCATCGTCGCAGAGGACGCCCACGATCTCGACGATATGGTGGAGCGCGCGTGCCGGCTGGCCTGCGGGGACGGATTCGCCAATGTCGGTCAGCGCGTGATCATCGTCGCCGGAGTCCCACTTGGAACGCCGGGCGCGACAAACATGTTGCGCATCGCGTTCGTAGGCGCCGAGGCCGGCAACCAGTGATCAGGATCGATGCTCAGTAATCAGGAAAACCGGTCCGACTATTGAGCCTCATCAAATTCTGATTCAGATTTCGCGGCCCTCTATTTTTTCGCTCAGCTTCTGCACTAGCTCAGGTATCCGCTCAAGGTGCGGATGGATTGCAAGTGCACGGCGGAACGCATCAAGGGCGCCTTTGTCGTCGCCAAGCTCCTGCAGGATGATGCCGAGGCCCGAAAGGGCACCGAAATGGCGCGGCTCGCGCGCCAGCACTTCATGGATATCGGCAAGCGCGCGGCCAAAGTCCTTTTTCGTATAGTAGACGGTTGCACGCCGGTTCCAGGCCTCGGTGAAATCCGGCCGGATGTCGATGATGGCGTTTAGCAGCCTGATCGCAAGGTCGAAATCTTTGCTGTCGGTCGCAGTTTTGGCGCGACCCATCAGCAGGTTGGCGGTATCGCTGCTGGAGGCGAGCCAAATCGCCCAGATGCGGTTCTCTATGTATTTGGCGCTCTCGTCGTCAGGCGCGACTTTGAGCGCCGCGAACAGCCGGTCGAGGTTTTGCGTCTTGTCGCCGCGTTGGGCCCGCGGCAACGCGCCCGGCGGCTCGATCGGTTTGAGCGGCTCGGGATCGATCGATTGGGCCAGCGCCGGCAACGTCCACGCTGCAAGCGCCACTGTCGCGAACAGGGCTAGGAATCGCCGGCTCATAGATAAAGTGTAATGCCGCATCCCGGGGCGATAAAGACGAGATTTGGTCAGGGCAGCCGCGAAGGGCCCGCAGGCCCCAAGCATTTGCCTCGCGAAGCGCACTCAGCCCTGGCGGGCCTTGAAGCGGCGCTGGACCTTGTTGATCACGTAGACCCGACCCTTGCGCCTGACGAGACGATTGCTGCGATGGCGGCTGCGCAGCGATTTCAGCGAATTGCGGACTTTCATGATTTCACCCTCGCGCGCACCCGCACGGCTCGCGCCGTTTCACAAAGTTGCGCGGAACGTAGGCATGCGCCGTCGGCTCGTCAACAGGCCCTCATGCAGCGGACGCTGCAAACATTCGTCCGGTGCGGTTGCTCACGCGACCTTGCCTGATGGGCCGACTGGCAGCTTCAGCAGCCCGGCGGCATTGGCGAAGAAGATCGCATCGCGCTCTCCTTCGGTGATGTCGAGGTCATTGATCAGCTTGATCGCGCGCGGTTTGAGCGAGGTCAGCGGCGGCGCGTCGCTGCCGTAGATGACGCGCTGGGAGCCGATCCAGTCGAGCACCATCTTCACTGCCGGCAGGTTGTAGGTGACGGTGTCGAGGTACATCCTCTTGAGATAGTAGCTCGGTGGGTGCTTGATCTTCATCGGGGCGTACGAGCCGAGAAAAAACGCCTCGTCCTGCAATTCGTAGGCGTAGTCCATCCGACTGATGGTCTCGCAGATACCGCCGCCGCCGTGCGAGGCCACGATTCTCATACGCGGAAAGTCTTCCAGGATGCCGCGCACGATCAGCCGTGCGAGCGCCAAGCAAAGATCGAACGGGCGTCCGATGCTGGAGGCGAGGCGATATTCTTTCATCCGCTCCTCCCCGAAGCCGAGATGCGGCGGATGAATCATCACCGGCACGTCGAGGTCCTGCACCAGTTCCCAAAACGGGCGTGCTTCGTCGTCGTCTGGATAATGGCCCTTGTGGCTGGAATGAATGAAGATGCCCTTGAGTCCAAGCTCGCGGATCGCGCGTTCGGCCTCCTTGATGAAGGGAGGGCCCCCGCAGGGCAGGATGGTGGCGAAGGAGTAGAGCGTGCCCTTGTATTTCTCTTGAACCTCGGCGGCATAATCGCTCCACTTCTGCACCGCCGGCAGTTCTTCATGTGTGGCCTTGCCGCGCAGATAATGCGCGGCGTTGGTCACCACGCTGATATCGATGCCGTTCTTGTAATGAGCATCGAGGAAGTTCTCGAGCACCATAGGGCAGCCGCCTTCGCCCCATTTCGGCCCGCTCTTGCCATCGGCGGCGCCACGATCGTCGGCCGCCTCCTCCGGCGTATAGATGTGCGAATGCCAATCGATGATCACGCTGGTTTCTCCGCGATTGAAATCACCACCCGCGAAAGCGTATTACGCCGTCAACCGCGGGAATAGCCGCGGACTTTCGGTGTTTATTTCGTTTGCGAACCAATGTGAGCATAAAGCCGGAGCCGGTCAAAGGATGGCGGCGACGGAGGGCATTGGGCGTGGCGCACGGCCATTGGCGCGATGGGATTTTCATTGCTAGGTTTCTTGCCAGGTGCGTTGGAAGTCGATCACCAGCTCGAACGGGAGGGCAAAAATGTCCAAGACCAAGTGCCTCGCGATTGTTGCATCGGTTGCGGCCGTGTCCCTGGCTTGCACAGCGAGCCAGGCGCAACAGCCCCCGCCGCAATCGCCGAACATGACCTTCTTCGTCACCAGCAACGGGCCGGGCAAGGGCGCAGACCTTGGCGGCTTGGAAGGGGCTGATCGGCACTGCCAGACGCTCGCGCAAGGCGCGGGTGCGGGCGGCAAGACGTGGCGCGCCTATCTCAGCAGCCAGGCAACGGACGGCGCGCAAGCAGTCAATGCCCGCGACCGCATCGGACACGGCCCCTGGCAGAATTTCAAAAGCGAGGTTGTCGCCCAAAACGTCGACGATCTGCACGGCGACACCAACAAGCTCGGCATGCAGACGTCGCTGACCGAGCGGGGCACCATGGTCGCCGGCATGGGCTATACGCCCAATTACCACGACGTTCTGACCGGCTCGCAGACGGACGGACGCGCGTTTCCGGGCGGCGAGGATAGAACCTGCCGCAACTGGACGAGCAGCACCCAAGGCGCGGCGATGGTCGGCCACATCGACCGCAGGGGTTTGCGCGACGACGCCGTATCTAAATCGTGGAATTCGTCGCACCCCTCGCGCGGGCCCGAGGGCGGCTGTAGCCAGAACGATCTGAGAGGCACCGGAGGCAACGGCTTGTTCTACTGCTTTGCCGCCAATTAGCCGACGTTCCGATCATATCGGACCTAGAACTTCGTCATGGCCGGGCTCGTCCCGGCCATGCACGTCTTCAATTTGAGCACAGATAAAGACGCGGATGCCGGCGACAAGCGCGGGCATGGCGGACAAGAGAGCCCGTCGTTCAGGTCAGCGGGACAAAATCGTATTCCCCGATGCCTTGCAGGACGAGAAACACAGCCGACGTGTCACCGGCGTTCGTAACAAGGTGCGGGCGCTTCGGCGACACCGAATAGGTCTGTCCAGGCGTCAGCCGTACTTCTTCTTTTGGATCCTGGAGGAAGATGCGAATGGCTCCCGTCACGACGTAGAACGTGTCGTGGACGTTGTTATGATAGTGCCAGGGCACCCTTTTGCGCGGGGCTGATCTGAAGCTCGGCGATGCGAAATCCTGGACGCACCGCATGATAGGCGCGACGCTCGACCTCGTAGAGCGCGCTCGAATCCGTCACTCCCTTCATGGCGCGTCCCCCGCATTATTCGATTGTTTTGATGTTTGCGTCGCGAATGACCTTCGCCCATCGTGCCGTTTCCGACTTGATCTGGGCTTGGAATTCTTCGGGTGAGCTGGCCGTGACGGCAAAGCCGATCGCGGCCAGGCGTTCTTTCACCTCGGGCCGCGCGAGAATTTTATCGATCTCGCGATAGAGCTGGTCGACGATCTCCTTTGGTGTCCCAGCCGGAGCGACGATGCCCTGGAAGAACAGCGACTCCTGGCCGGGGGCGCCCGCCTCGGCGAGCGTCGGCACATCGGGAAATTCCGGGGCGCGCGCGCCGCTCGTCACCGCGAGCGCACGCAGCTTGCCTTCCTTGATGAGCGCTGCCGCCGACGGCAACGCGTTGAACGCCATCGGCGTATGTCCCCCGATGGTCGAATTCATCGCCGGAGCACCACCGTTGAACGGCACGTGCACGATGTCCAGCCCGAACGCGAGCTTGAACAATTCGGCCGCCAGCTGTGCTGACTGGCCCGTACCGGCGGACGCGTAGCTGTATTTGCCGGGATTTGCCTTCGCTAGCGCGATGAGTTCTTGCAGGCTGTTCGCCGGGAAGGCCGGATTGACGATCAAGACGTGGGGCGAAGTCACCGCCAACATGACCGGCTTGAAATCTCTGATCGGATCATAGGTCAGCCTGGGATAGAGGCTGGGATTAATCACGAAGCTCGGGGTCACGATGAGCAAGGTATAGCCGTCCGGAGGCGCTTTGGCGGCCGTGGCGGTGCCGACATTGCTGGCACCGGTCGGCAGATTTTCCACGTAGAAGGATTGGCCGAAGGTCTCCGTCAGCGGCTGCGCGATGACGTGCGCCAGCACGGTAGCGGGACCGCCGGCCGCGAACGGCACGATGATCCGCACGGGCCGCGTCGGATAATTTTGCGCCGCCGCAATCGTGGCGACGGGCAACGCCGCGGCGGCGCAGGCGAGGCTCAGAAAGCGACGACGAAGCGGCTGCATGACGTTGCCCTCGCGCGCACGATCTGCAGGGCGCATGTTCGGAGTACCGGGAAGCAAAAAATTATTGAGACATGCGCCCGGAGACGTCGGCATCGCCCACTTGAAGCGGCCGGAGCAAAGGCTACACGACCTGCAGTCCAAGAGAAAGCAGTCTCAGGCGGCGCTGTCGGGAATCCCGACGTGCGACGCAGGTCAGAGCTTGCGAAACGTAAGTGGTTCTGCGGCAGCCGAAGTATCGAATGGTGGGCGCGACAGGGATCGAACCTGTGACCCCTACCATGTCAAGGTAGTGCTCTTCCGCTGAGCTACGCGCCCGAGCCGCCCCTCGTCATATCGGCTGCTTTGCGACGAAGCAAGGACCGCGCGCGTCTCAAGCGGCGAGCATCTTCTGGACTTCGTTCACAAGCTCGCGCAAATGCACTGGCTTCGACAGGACTTTGGCGTTTCGCGGCGCCGCCGTATCGGAATTCAGCGCCACCGCCGCAAAGCCGGTGATGAACATGATCTTGATGTCGGGATCGAGTTCGCTGGCGCGGCGCGCCAGTTCGATGCCGTCCATCTCGGGCATCACGATATCTGTCAGCAGAAGCTCGAACGGCTCTTCCCGTAGCCTCTGATAAGCCGACAGCCCATTGTCAAACGAGATCACGTCGTAACCGGCGTTCTGCAGCGCTTTCACCAGAAAGCGCCGCATATCACTATCGTCCTCGGCAAGAATGATCTTCGCCATGGCCCCGCCCACTCAAAACAATGAGGTAACGCCTGCCCTTTTGATATTCTTCCCCCACCCATAAAGCGGGATGGCGGGTAAACAACGAGTGAAACCGCACCCGGGATTGTCGGCAAGGTTGACCCAAGGCTAACTCCAACCTGCCCCTGGGTTTTAGGCCATGGACAATACCCCGTTTCCCGCCATAGTGGTGCCAAAAGCATGGGTGGTCGTTGCCTCCCAGGTTAAACCCACCCGTTTGTCATGTCCGACGTGAAAGACGAGCTCGACCCTCCCTTTGAGATCTTCGAACCGGCCGAGTGGCGAGGGCCGGTCGTGTTCAACTCGCCGCACAGCGGATGCGTGTATCCGCGCGCGTTCCTCACCGCCTCACGCCTCGAGCTCGCGACGCTGCGGCGCTCAGAGGACAGCTTTGTCGATGAACTCAACATAGGCGTCGTGCGGCGGGGCTATCCGCTGATGCGGGCGCACTTTCCCCGCTGCTATATCGACGTGAATCGCGAACCCTATGAACTCGATCCCCGCATGTTCGAAGGGCGGCTGCCGTCATTCGCCAATACCCGCTCGATGCGCGTCGCCGGAGGTTTGGGCACGGTTGCGAGGGTGGTTGGCGATGCCCAAGAAATCTATTGCCAGCGCATTCCGGTGGATGATGCGATTAGGCGCATCGAGGGATTGTACAAGCCTTACCATCGCGCGCTGCGCCGTTTGTTCACCCGCGTCCATAGGGATTTCGGAGCCGCGATCCTGATCGACTGTCATTCCATGCCATCGAGCGCCGGCACCAAGGACGAGCGTCCGCGCGCCGACGTCGTGCTGGGTGATCGGTATGGCACGAGTTGCGTTGCTGCGGTCGCCGAGACCGTCGAATCGACGCTGCGCGCGCAAGGCTATTCGGTGAGCCGCAACAAGCCTTATGCGGGCGGGTTCATCACCGAGCATTACGGCAATCCGGCTGCCGGCCTGCATGCCATTCAGCTCGAGCTCAACCGCGCGCTTTACATGGACGAGCGGCGTTTCGAACGCTCGGCCTCCTTCGGCAGGCTGGCCGCAGACCTTGAGATGCTCGCGGAAGCGCTCGCGGCGATCCCGGTCCAAGAGCTGCGGCCCTACCGCGCGGCAGCCGAATAACCGCTGGTTCACGATGGCGGCAAAAAAGGGCCGCTTGCGACTGCAAGCGGCCCAAGTCTAGGGAGGAAACGCCCAAGGAGGGCGGCGGTAACGCGAGGCGCTACCGCACCGCAACAACATACAGTGCAGCGCACAAATAGCAAGGGGAAAACGAGGGTAGAACCGTTCTCTGGGCATAGGTGGCCTTCCCGCAATGCAGAGGCTGAGGCACTTGCAGGTCAAAAACCTAAGCGCGCCCAGTCACTAAGGCCACGCCTCAGGTCAAATCTGTGCCAATAGGAAGAGCCGCGGGTGGCGGTCGCTGGGAGGGGCGCAAATGACGGCGATCGACTTCTCCGCTTTCGTCGACGAGCTCGCGTCGGTGTCGGGCGAGACCATCCTGCCATTCTTCCGCACGGCGCTGAGCATCGAGGACAAGGGTCGCTCGGGCGGATTCGATCCCGTCACCGCTGCCGACCACGCGGCCGAAACGGCAATGCGCGCGCTCATTCGCCGCATGTTCCCGGACCATGGCATCATTGGTGAGGAATTCGGCAAGGAACGACCCGACGCGGAATATGTCTGGGTGCTCGATCCGATCGATGGGACGAAGTCTTTCATTTCCGGCATGCCGGCGTGGGGCACGCTGATCGCGTTGCTGCGATCGGGCGAGCCGGTGTTCGGGATGATGAATCAACCGTTCACCCGCGAGCGATTCAGCGGCGATGGCGGACGCGCGCATTATCGCGGTCCCAACGGAAAACGAGACCTGCGGGTGCGCACATGCCCCGATCTCGCCAGCGCGGTTTTGTTCACCACGAGCCCGCTGCTGATGAATGCAGACGATCGCGAACTGTTCAGGCGGGTTGAGAAATCCGTGCGGCTGTCACGCTACGGAGGCGATTGCTACGCCTATTGCATGCTGGCGGCGGGCCATGTCGATCTGGTGATCGAGACGGAGCTTAAGCCGTATGACGTGCTTCCCCTGGTGCCGATCATCTTGGGCGCGGGAGGCGTGATCACCACCTGGGAAGGCAGCGCGCCGCACGCGGGCGGACGCATCATCGCGGCGGGCGACAAGCGCGTGCACGCCGCGGCGATCGAGGTGCTGGGAGAGGAATAACTAACACCGCGTCACTTGAATAGCGGCGTGCCCGGCACGAATGCATCGAACGCCGCCAACGTCTGCACGCGAAACCGATCCTGCTCCATCAACAGCTCGTGGCGCGCGCCTGGCACAATTAGATGCGAGCCCGCGCGCAGCCTTAGCGCAAACTCGGCGATGGCCGGCGTCGAAACGATTCCGTCCATTCCTGCGGCGATGATGAGGATCGGCTGCCGGATGTGTCCCGCATAGCCGGGTTCGGACAACTCTGCCATGACGCGAAAGGCGGCATCGCACCAAGCCACCGTCGGCGAACCGACCGCGAGCGCCGGCTCTGCCTCGATGGCCGCAACATTGCGGGCGTAGCGCACTGGGTCGGAGCTGAGCAGGTTGCCTTTGAACGGACGCTGCATGATTGCCGCGGCACTGCCGCCCGGAACGTAGAGTGAGCCCAGGCCGATCGAGCGCAGAGCCTGGACTATGATGCGGTTCCCCCCGGACCGGCGCATTCCTGGCAACGCGATCATCGGTGCCAGCAGAACCATGCGGTCGAACCAGCGATGGCCGGCATGGGCAGCGCGCAGCAAGATCGTCGCGCCCATGGACTGAGCAAGCGCAAACAGCGGCGGCGGGCAGTCTGGAAGCACGACCTCGTTGATAAAAGTCTCGAGATCGATCTGGTATTGAGCGAAGTTCCGCACATAGCCTTTGCGCGGGTTGCGCAGTGTGCGGTCCGACAATCCTTGTCCGCGCCAATCGAGCGTGGCTACTGCGAAACCTCGTGCGCGCAGATCGCGCACGGTCTCGAAATATTTCTCGATGAATTCCGACCGACCCTGAAACAAGCAGACGGTCCCTTTGCGTCCCCGCGGCGGAGCCCACCGCGCAAAACGCAACGCGACCCCGTCCGGCGTGTTGAGAGTTCCGGTGACGACGTCGTCGGGCACCGGATTGGCGGGGATCGAAACGAGGGTCATGGAATGGGAGGCTCGCGCGGTCGCCTTATAGCAATAGCAGGGCATGGGGTGGTCTCAATCTGCCCCAGACAGGCAGCAGACCAAGGCTCGCCGCGTTGCGGGAACTTCAGGAAAATTCACGCTCGGTCAAGCCGTTAGCGCTCTTGCGGTTGCGCGTAACCCTCCCCATATGCGTGTTGCGCAGGCCTCTCTAGGGCTGCGCCTGAAGCAGAATCGGTCCGGCCCACTGGGCGGACCATCCGCATTTCGCTCAACTAACGAGGTTATGCCATGCGAACTTTCGATCTTGCTCCCCTCTATCGTTCGACCGTCGGTTTCGACCGGCTGTTCTCCATGCTGGACGGCTTCGAAGCTGCTCCGGGTTATCCGCCCTACAACATCGAACGGACCGGCGACAACGCCTACCGCATTTCGCTTGCTGTGGCGGGCTTCGGCGAAAACGAACTTTCGATCGAAGCGAAGGAGAACACGCTGACGATCAAAGGCGAGAAACAGACGAAGGACGAGAAGAACGGCGGTGAGGTGCTCTATCAGGGCATCGCAGCGCGTGCGTTCGAGCGCGTCTTCCAGCTCGCCGATTATGTCCAGGTCAAGGGTGCGACCCTCGAGAACGGGCTCCTGCACGTCGATCTCGTGCGCGAAATCCCCGAGGCGAAAAAGCCGCGCCAGATCCCGATCGGCGCCGGCGAGACCAAGGTGGTCGAAGCCAAGGCTGCCTAAGCCGTTAATTCGATCCAAGGGAGCGCCCCGGTTTCTGGGGCGCTCTCGGTTTTGGCGTCACTCATCGTATTCGTACTGGGCCGCAGGTGCTGGCGCGGGCGAGTCGCTCGACGCAAGCTTTGGCCGGGGTCGTGGCAGCGGTGGCGTCGCCTGCGCGGCGGTATCGCGCGCCGCCGCTCCCGGAGAGCCCGGCGGCAATGCCCGAGCGCCGGGACCAGCAGGCGTGAAATCGTCAAAGCCGCCATCGGGGATCATGGCCATCGGTCGCGGCGCGGGCCCAAACGGTGGCCGCATCAGCGGCATGGCGTAACGGGGCTCCGCCAGCGGTATGACCTTGACGATGCGGCCACCATAGGCATCGACGACGACTCGCGCCTCTTCGCCCGCGGCATCGAGGGCCCGCACGGTATAGACCGGACCCTTGCGCACAGGCCGCCCATGCGGCTCAAGCCCAGTCGAGCGCACGATGGTCACGATCTCATAGGACGGCAACGCCCCATCGCCGGGGTAAATGGTGCCTGGGTATGGAGTGGCAAGCGCCTGCGTCAATCCCGGTCGCGATCCCAGCAGCGTCAGTGCCGCAAGACTCGCGCAAAGTAGAACTCGGTGTTTCACCATTCGGTCCCCCGATTACCGGCGTTCGAGCCAAACGATCCGGCCCATTCACTATCTGCCCGCTACGATAGCTTGGAATGGGGCGTAGCTTTGACGTGGACATGGCATCAAGACGTATTGGCGAGCGCCACAAATCGATCCACCTCCTCGGCGCGGGTCGCAAACGAGGTGACGAGGCGCACGAGGATGGCGTCGCCATCCACTGCAATGTCCTTCGGCAGGGAACCCGTCGTCCACGGATGATAGCTCGCGCCGGCGGCCCTGAGCCGCTGGTCCACCTGCATCGGCAACGCGACGAATATCTCGTTGGCCTCCACCGGCCACGCTGGGACGAGCCGCGCAGCGGCAAGTCCGGCTGCGAGCCGATCGGCCATCGCGTTGGCATGCCGCGCAAGCTTGAGCCACAAATCGTCGGCGAGATAAGCCTCAATTTGGGCGGCAAGGAAACGATGTTTGGAGATAAGATGCCCGCCGCGCTTACGCCGCTCCGGCATGCCTGCGGCCCGGTGCGGATCGAAAAATATCACGGCTTCCGCGGCCAATGCGCCGCCCTTGGTGGCTCCTAACGAGAGAACGTCGACGCCCGCCATCCAGGTTGCTTGCGCCGGCGAGGCGTTGAGGCGCGCTAGCGCGTTGCCGAGACGCGCACCGTCCACGTGCACTGACATTCCGCGCGCGTGCGCGACCTCGGCAAGCTCGCGGATTTCGTCCGGCCGATAGATCGTCCCCGCTTCAGTCGCCTGCGAGAGCGACAGCACGCTAGGGCTGACATGATGCGGACCGCCCCATGACCCGGCGCAGAGCGCGCGCTGCAACGTTTCAGGCGCGATCTTACCCGCTTCGCCCGGTAGACCTATGAGTTTCATTCCGCCGCCATAAAATTCAGGCGCGCCGCATTCGTCCGTGGCGATATGCGCCTCCTGATGGCAGAGCACGGCCCCCCAGGGCTCCGTCAGATGCGCGAGTGCGAGCGCGTTGGCCGCGGTTCCGCTCGGCACCAGGAAAACCGCGACCTCCTGCTCAAAAATGCCGGCCAGCTTCTCCTCGACTCGCCGCGTCCAGGCATCACATCCGTAGGCGAGTGCCGCGCCTTCATTGGCCTGTGAAATTGCCGCGAGGATTTCCGGCGCGATGCCGGCCGCGTTGTCACTTGCGAAGTTCATGCGTTTCCCGGCGCGCGCCGCGCCGGATATGGCCGTGCGCGTTCTGGCCGCTTTCAGTCGTAGTATGCTGCGCGGCAAGCCAAGCGCAAAGTTACAGTCCCCAGCGGAACGCAAGTCGCGCCGGAATGCCGAGCGCAAAACCTGTGGCGGAGTTTTCGCGCCCCCCGGGAAACTTTCGCGCCTAAGATGATTTTCTCGATAGGCGAACCCTTGCCTTCATGATTAGAATTTGGCAGGGTAAACTAGGTCAGCATTGCTGTCCCAGTTGGGGCCGTCCGACGTTTTCGGCGGGTTTGTCATATGGCCCACACCGGACGGTGAGAGAAGCGGGCCATCGCACGTTCGCGGGACTGCCTAACACGAGCGGCCAGGCGCCTCAGCCAAGCGCGATAGCGAAAAGGCCGCCAATGACCAGCGGTACCCTTGAGGCCGTGACGCCGATCGGCGTTGCGGGAGCGAACGATGCGCCAAGAGACACACCAGCGGTGTGCCAAGGTTGAGACGCGAGGACGACAATGGGCGCGGCACGCCAGCGCGCAACGGGAGTAGGTCAGGGTCAGGGGACTGCGCAACGACAGCTTAGGGTCCGCCGGGGCAATACCGCGGGTCTGCCAGCCGCGCGTGGGCTTTACGATCCCGCGCTCGAGAAGGACTCCTGCGGCGTCGGTTTCATTGCCGACATCAAGGGCAGGAAATCGCACAAGCTGATCGAGGATGCGCTCGCCATCCTCGGCAATCTCGAACACCGCGGGGCGGTTGGCGCCGATCCGCGCGCCGGCGACGGCGCGGGCATTCTGGTACAGATCCCGCACAAGTTCTTCGTCAAGAAGGCGGACCGTCTCGGCTTTCGCCTGCCTAAGGCCGGCGAATATGCGGTCGGCGCGCTGTTCATGCCGCGCGATCCGGACTGGCGGCGGGTGATCTGCGACATCTACTCCCAGATGATCACCCGCGAGGGCATGACGCTCTTGGGCTGGCGCCAGGTGCCCACTGACAATTCGACGCTCGGCGAATCGGTAAAGCCGACCGAGCCCGTATATTTGCAGGTCTTCATCGGTCGCGGCAAGAAGATCAAGACTGAGGCCGAGTTCGAGCGGCGCCTCTACATCCTGCGCAAGTCAATTTCGAACGCGATCTATACACGCAAGGAGCGCAGACTTTCCGGTTATTACCCGGTATCCATCTCCTGCCGCACCGTCATCTACAAGGGCATGTTCCTCGCCGATCAACTCTGCACCTATTATCCCGATCTGCACGATAAAGATTTCGACAGCGCGCTCGCGCTCGTGCACCAGCGCTTCTCCACCAACACATTCCCAACGTGGTCGCTCGCGCACCCCTACCGGATGATCGCGCACAACGGAGAGATCAACACGTTACGCGGCAATGTCAATTGGATGGCAGCGCGCCAAGCGTCCGTATCCTCTGACCTGTTGGGCGAGGACATCAACAAGCTGTGGCCGATCTCGTACGAGGGTCAGTCCGATACCGCTTGCTTCGACAACGCGCTCGAATTTCTCGTTCAAGGCGGCTATCCGCTCGCGCACGCGGTCATGATGATGATCCCAGAGGCGTGGGCGGGAAATCCGCTCATGGACGAGGAGCGACGCGCCTTCTACGAGTACAACGCCGCGCTGATGGAGCCCTGGGACGGTCCCGCCGCGATCGCCTTCACCAATGGGCGGCAAATTGGCGCGACCCTCGATCGCAACGGATTGCGCCCTGCGCGTTACTTCGTCACGCGCGACGAGCGCATCATCATGGCCTCCGAGGTGGGCGTGCTGCCGATCCCGGAAAAGGACATCGTCACCAAATGGCGCCTACAGCCCGGCAAGATGCTGCTCGTCGATCTCGACGAAGGCCGGCTCATCCCTGACGAAGAGCTCAAGGCGACGTTGGCCAAGAGCCATCCCTACGGGGAGTGGCTCGAGCGCACACAGATCGTGCTCGAGGATCTGCCGCCCGCGCCGAGCCAGGCGGCATTATCGAACCTCACGCTGCTCGATCGCCAGCAGGCCTTCGGCTACACGCAGGAAGACTTGCGCATGCTGATGTCGCCGATGGCGATCCAGGGCGAGGAGGCAGTCGGCTCGATGGGCAACGACACGCCAATCTCGGCGCTGTCCGACAAGCCCAAGCTGCTGTTCACCTATTTCAAGCAGAACTTCGCGCAGGTGACCAATCCGCCGATCGATCCGATTCGCGAAGAATTGGTCATGAGCCTAGTCTCGATCATCGGGCCGCGCCCAAACTTGTTCGATCTCGAGGGCACCTCGCGTCTCAAGCGCCTCGAGGTGCGTCAGCCGATTCTCACGGACGCGGATCTCGAGAAGATCCGCGCCATATCCGAGGTCGGCGACGGCCACTTCAAATCGCACACGCTCGACACCACCTGGCCGGCCGAGCATGGCGCCGCCGGTTTGAAGGACGCGCTCGATACGCTCTGCGTGCGTGCCGAGGCGGTCGTGCGCGAAGGCATCAACATTATCATCCTCTCTGATCGCCGCGCGGGCCCTGACCATGTTCCGATGCCTTCGCTGCTCGCCTGCGCGGCCGTTCATCATCACCTGATCCGGCAGGGCCTGCGCACCTCCGTGGGCCTCGTGGTCGAATCGGGTGAACCTCGAGAAGTGCATCACTTCTGCTGTCTCGCCGGCTACGGCGCGGAGGCGATCAATCCTTATCTCGCCTTCGAGACGTTGCGCGCGATGAAAGACAACCTGCCGCAAAAGCTCGATGAGAAGGAGATCGTCAAGCGATATATCAAATCGATCGACAAGGGCATTCTCAAGGTGATGTCCAAGATGGGTATCTCCACATACCAGTCGTATTGCGGCGCGCAGATTTTCGATGCTGTCGGCCTCAAGTCGGAGTTCGTCGCCGAGTACTTCACCGGCACTGCGACCCGGATCGAAGGGGTCGCGCTCGCCGAGATCGCCGAAGAATCGGTGCGGCGGCACCGCGAAGCCTTCAGCGATGCGCCGATCTATCGCGACGCGCTCGATGTCGGCGGCGAGTACCAATTCCGAGTGCGCGGCGAGGACCATGCGTGGACCGCCGCCACCATCTCCGCGCTTCAGCACGCGGTGCGCGGCAATATTCCCGACGCGTATCGCTCCTACGCCAGGGTCTGCAACGAACAGTCAGAGCGGCTGCTCACCATCCGCGGTCTTTTCCGGCTTAAACCTGCGGAAGAGGACGGACGTAAACCGGTGCCGATGGAGGACGTCGAGCCTGCGGCGCATATCGTGCGGCGCTTCTCCACCGGCGCAATGTCGTTCGGCTCGATCTCGCGCGAGGCGCATACCACGCTCGCCATCGCCATGAATCGCATCGGTGGAAAATCCAATACCGGCGAAGGCGGCGAGGAGGCGGATCGCTTCAAGCCGTTGCCGAACGGCGATTCCATGCGCTCGGCCATCAAGCAGGTCGCCTCCGGTCGGTTCGGCGTGACGACGGAATATCTCATCAATTCCGACATGATGCAGATCAAGATGGCACAAGGGGCCAAACCCGGCGAAGGGGGCCAACTCCCCGGGCACAAAGTCGACAAGATCATCGCCAAGGTGCGTCACTCCACTCCCGGCGTCGGGCTGATCTCACCGCCGCCGCACCACGACATCTATTCAATCGAGGACCTGGCCCAGCTGATCTTCGATCTCAAAAACGTCAATCCGGACGGGCTGGTATCGGTGAAACTCGTCTCCGAGGTCGGCGTGGGTACCGTCGCGGCGGGCGTTTCCAAGGCGCGCGCCGATCACGTAACCATCGCCGGCTTCGAAGGCGGCACCGGCGCTTCGCCGCTCACATCGATCAAGCACGCCGGCTCGCCCTGGGAGATCGGGCTCGCCGAGACACACCAGACGCTGGTGACGAACCGGCTGCGCGGACGCATCTCCGTCCAGGTCGATGGAGGCATGCGCACAGGGCGAGACGTCGTGGTCGGCGCGCTGCTCGGCGCCGACGAATTTGGCTTCTCGACCGCCCCCTTGATCGCAGCCGGCTGCATCATGATGCGCGTATGTCATCTCAATACCTGCCCGGTGGGCGTGGCTACTCAGGATCCCGTGCTGCGCAAGCGCTTCAAGGGTGCGCCCGAGCACGTGATCAATTATTTCTTCTTCGTCGCCGAGGAGGTGCGCGAGCTGATGGCTCAACTGGGCTATCGTACCTTCAACGAGATGATCGGGCAGATGCAGATGCTCGACAGGCGCCAGGTTGTCGCGCATTGGAAGGCCAAGGGGCTCGACTTCTCCAGGCTATTCGTGAAGCCGCAGGCCCCGCGAGGCGTGGCGATTTACAATTGCGAGCCGCAGGACCATAGGATCCATGACATCCTCGATCGCAGGCTGATCGCGCAGGCGCAGAGTGCGCTCGATCAGGGTGTGCCGGTGCGGATCGAAAGCGCCATCAAGAACACCGATCGCGCGGTCGGGGCCATGCTTTCGGGCGAGATCGCCAAGCGATACGGGCACGAGGGGTTGCCCGACGATATCATCAGCGTGAAGTTCACAGGCACCGCCGGGCAGAGCTTCGGAGCGTGGCTCGCGCGCGGAGTCACCTTCGTGCTCGAAGGGGACGCCAACGATTATGTCGGCAAGGGGCTCTCGGGTGGGCGCATCATCGCACGCCCGAGCGCCGACGCCGGCATCGTGCCGGAGGCATCGATCATCGTTGGCAATACCGTGCTCTACGGGGCCATCGAAGGCGAATGCTATTTCCGGGGCGTGGCTGGTGAGCGATTTGCCGTGCGCAATTCCGGGGCCGTCGCCGTGATCGAGGGCGCCGGCGACCATTGCTGCGAATACATGACCGGCGGCATCGTGGTCGTGCTCGGCCCCACCGGACGCAATTTCGCTGCCGGGATGTCCGGCGGCATCGCCTATGTGCTGGACGAGGACGGCAGCTTCCCTTCGCGCTGCAACCTCGCCATGGTCGAGCTCGAACCGCTGCCGGAGGAGGAAGAGGCCAGCGAGCGCATCTATCATCAAGCCCATGATCTGGGGTCGCACGGCCGCGTCGACGTCATGGACGATATGACCCAACATGATCTGGAGCGCCTCAACCTCCTGATCACGCGGCACGCGCGTTTCACCGGCTCGACAGTCGCGGAGAGGATCCTGGCCGAGTGGAAGAAATATTGCCCGATGTTCCGCAAAGTGATGCCGGTCGAGTACCGGCGCGCCCTCGCCGAGCTGCAACGGGAGCGGATCGTGGAAGCGGCGGAATAGCGTCATCCGCCGCCTGAGCGCGAATGGGCAAGATCACCGGTTTCCTGGAATACGAGCGCGAGGACCGCCATTACGAGCCGGTCGAGCAGCGCATAAAGCATTGGCGCGAGTTCATCCACCCGTTGCCGGAGGCGGAGAACAAAAAGCAAGCCGCACGCTGCATGGATTGCGGGATCCCTTATTGCCACACCGGTTGCCCGGTCAACAATCAGATTCCGGATTGGAACGATCTCGTCTATCGCGGCGAATGGGAGGAAGCGGCGCGCAACCTCCATTCCACCAATAATTTTCCCGAAGTGACCGGCCGCATCTGCCCCGCGCCGTGCGAGGCCGCCTGCACGCTGAACATCGAGGACAACCCGGTCACCATCAAAACCATCGAATGTGCGATCACCGATCGTGCCTTCGAGCAGGGATGGGTCAAGCCGGAACCGCCGGCGCTCAAGACCGGGAAAAAGATTGCGATCGTCGGCTCGGGGCCGGCGGGGATGGCGTGTGCCCAGCAACTCGCCCGCGTCGGCCACGACGTGCACGTATTCGAGAAGCTCGCCAAGGCTGGCGGCTTGCTGACCTACGGCATCCCCGATTTCAAGATGGAGAAGCACATCGTCGCGCGGCGCGCCGCGCAGATGGAGGCGGAAGGAGTGACCTTCCACTACAACGCCCATGTCGGTGTGAACGTGCCCGCCGAGGCTTTGCTCCGCGACTACGATGCGCTCGTGCTGGCTGGCGGGGCGGAAGACGCGCGCGATCTGCCGATCCCCGGCCGCGAGCTCAAGGGCATCCATTTCGCCATGGACTTCCTGCCGCAGCAGAACCGCCGCGTGAGCGGCGAACCGCAGGAGGACGAGCCGATCCTCGCCGCTGACAAGCACGTGGTCGTCATCGGTGGCGGCGACACCGGCTCTGACTGCATCGGCACCGCGTTCCGCCAAGGCGCGCGCTCGGTCACGAATTTCGAGATTCTGCCGCAGCCGCCGTTGCGCGAGAACAAAATGCTGACCTGGCCCGACTGGCCGCTGAAACTGCGTACGTCATCGAGTCATGAGGAAGGGGTGAAGCGCGATTTCGCCGTGCTGACCACCAAATTTTCCGGCGAGGCTGGGGCGGTGAAGAAATTGCATTGCGTGCGCGTCGACGAGAAGATCAAGCCCATCGCGGGCACCGAGTTCGAAGTCGACGCTGATCTCGTGCTGCTCGCCATGGGCTTCGTGCATCCCGTGCACAAAGGCATGATCGAAGAGCTCGGGCTCGAGCTCGACCAGCGCGGCAACGTCAAAGCCGATACTGTGCTCTACCAGAGCTCCAATCCGAAAATATTCGCCGCCGGCGATATGCGGCGCGGCCAGTCGCTCGTGGTCTGGGCTATTCGCGAGGGCCGCCAAGCGGCGCATGCGGTCGACAAGTTCTTGATGGGATCGACGACCTTACCGCGATGAGGGTTTGCGGGCGCCGAGCTCGTAGTGCCGCGCCGCACTCACGTTCTAGCGAAAGAAGTTTGGAAAAAAGAACGGCCGCTGCGCATGAGGGTTACTCCGGCGCGGGCGGCGCTGCGCTGCCGGCTTCTGCTCCGCCGTCGCGCCGACCTGGCCGGAATCGGCCGTCGCTGCGCCTTTTCCGGATGCGCCTTTCGCTGGGGCGCTCGCGTCATCCGGCGCCATCACCGGGGCGGCAGGGCTCCCAGTGTTATCGGGAGCTGTTGGCTGAACTTTGAGCGCACTGCCGCGCGGCCAGCTGAAGTCGTCGGCGCGTCCGCTCGGGGCCGCGATGGGTTCACCTTTGGTCAGCACGCGCGAGGCGTTTGCGTCAGCCGCCGAGGCACGGCCGCCACCAATCAGCTCCTCCGGCGCCACTTGCATGGCGGTCAGCGGCACCACCGGCCCGGCCGCGGGCCGCTGGGCCGGGGCGCCCGGCTTGGCGGCCTGCGAACCGGAATCCGTCGGCGCCGGCAACGCCACCGGCATGCTCCGGTTGGTCATGCTGCGCTGGATTTCGCGCTCCACATAATGGGCGAGCTTGCGAGCGCCGAACTTGGTGTAGTAGACGCCGTCGCCGGAGCGTAACCGGCGTATCTGCCCTTCATAATCCGGTCCCTGTTGCGAGTAACGGCCGCCCTCGTCGACGAAACCGTCCCAGATGTCGACGTATATGATTCCCGCCTTCTCGGCCCGGCCGCGGTAGAGCTCGTTCAGGTACAAAGAATCCGCGCTGGTCTTAGTGTTGCGTTGCGAGGGCAAACCGACCCACAGCACCGGAACGCCGGCACTTTTGAGCGCTGCGATCATGGCGTCGATGCGCCTGACATAGGCAAGCTCCCATTTCTCCGTGTGGAACTCCCAGGGGCCGTAGGAGGCTTGACGCGCCTGCTCGGGCGTCATGTTCGCGTGCTCGGCGGCTTCAGCGGGCGCGGGCGGTTGTTGCTCTGGGTCGGGTGGGGGCGCCGGGATCGGCGGCGTCGCCGAGGGGGCGGGCTGGCCCGCCTGCGCATTCGGCTTGGGCGTACCCGGGCGCGCGGCAGGCGGGGCCTTTTCGCGGATCGTCTGACGATCGTTGTTTCCGAGCATCACAACGATGAACTTCGGTTTCTCGGCCGCGATAATCTCGCGCGCCACTTGCGGCCATTCGAGGTCGCGGCGCTGGTCATAGCGGATCAGACCGGAATCGGTGCGATGCTTGCGTACGACCGCGACCTCCGGATTTTCCGAAAATGCATCCTCGAGCCCATAGGCCAGCCAATCCGCATTGGCGTCGCCCATGACGACAATCGAGGTCGTCGCCTCGGGCTTCTTCTGTGACGACGGCGGCGCGCGCGAATAATCGACGGGCGCCTCGCGTTCCTGCCGATAGGGATCGTAATAGCGCCGCTCATCGTAGCGGCGGTCGTTCCAGCCGCCGCCCCCCCATCCGCCCCAGTTATTGTTCCATTGCTGCTGGCGCTGTGGACGACCGCCCCAATCCCAGAACTGCGCCTGCGCAGGCAACAGCAGCGCGAGCGTAATGCCGGCTACCGCGGCGGCCACACACACTCGGGACACGCGGGATAGACCCATGCTCACCTGCCCAGGATCGTGACGCGGGAATAGCCGCGCCATTTGACTTGGAATATCACCAAAAAACGTCAACTTGAAGGTGGGCTACCGGCTGCGCAGCCGCTCCAGGACCGTGGCCGAAGCGAACCCGTCGGGCACCTCTCCGCCCGCGGATTGGAAGTGGCGCAGCGCGCTGCGGGTTTTGCCGCCGAGGCGGCCGTCAGGCTCGCCCACGTCGTAACCGCGCGCGGCCAGGTGCTGCTGCAACTCGTAACGTTCCTCCCGCGTCAGCACGCGTTCGTGCCGCGGCCAAGGCCGCACGAAAGGTTCCCCGCCGCGCAGCCGGTCCGCGAGATGGCCGATGGCGAGCGCGTAAGCCTCGGCCGGGTTGTATTTCATGATGACGCTAAAATTCTGCAGCATCAGGAAAGCGGGACCTTGCGCACCTGCCGGCACCAGCAAATAGGCGCGATCCTGCGCGCGCGGGAAAGGCTTGCCCCCGGCGCGCCGGATGCCCAATCGCTCCCATTCCTGCACCGCCATGACGCGCGAGCGATCGGCGAGCAGGAAATTGAAGCCTTTCGGCACCACGACCTCGTAGCCCCAGGTTTGACCGGTGACCCAACCATCCTTCTTGAGATTGTTCGCGGTGGAGGCCACCACATCCGGCATCGAGTCGACGACGTCGCGACGGCCGTCGCCGTCGAAGTCCACGGCGTAGCGCTTGAACGAGGTCGGCATGAACTGGGTTGGGCCGAACGCGCCCGCCCACGAGCCCTTGAGATGCTCAGGCGTCACATCGCCGCGCGAGAGAATTTCCAATGCCGAGAGCAATTCCTCGCGGAAATAATCCTGCCGACGCCCGATACAGGCAAGCGTCGCCGTTGAACGGATGACCAAGCGCTCGCCGATCTGCGTTCCGTAATTGGATTCCACGCCCCAGATAGCGGCGATGAAGTGGCGATCGACTCCGTACGCCTTCTCAACTGCATCGAACGTGCCGCGGTACTTGGTGAGAATCGCCTTGCCGTTCTGCACGCGATCTTCGTTCACCAGGATGTCGAGATAGTCCCAGACGGATTTGGTGAACTCCGGCTGGGCATCGAGCAGATCCATGATGCGCAAATCGGGCGTCAGCCCGGCAAGGCTCGCCTCGAAAACCGATCGCGAAACGCCGCGGCGCTCGGCCTGCGGCCACAGGCCGGCGAGACAGTTGCGGAAATTGGCGGCGGCGGCCCGTATCGCTTGCGCGGTCATGAGTGGGTGATTGGAGGCGCCCGATTCGCCGCTCCATTCCTGCGTGCCGGCGGTACTCGCGGGCGCAGGCGCTGCGCTGGTGCTCGGTGCGGGCGGATTGAACAGAGTGCGAATGTCAAAGCCCTCGGGAAAAGCGGGGGTCGCACAAACCGCACCCGCCAAAACGGCCATACTGAAGATTATTGGTGGCGCAAATCTTGGCCATCCAATTCGGCTCGTGATGTTGCGTATCGGATCGACAGAGAATTCGTGCAAAGTTGCGAGCTTCCTAAGCGTTGTTCAGCTGGGACCGAGGATTATAGCCGCGGGCCTCTTGCCGCCACAGCACGGATTGGGACTTATTGCCTGCGAGCGGAGCTGCCATTGCACGTCCAAACTTCGGCAATACCGAGACAGATGGAGCGGCTTCCGACTACAATCGAAGCGACATCATGAGACCGATCCGCAAAGCCGTTTTCCCCGTCGCAGGGCTTGGCACCCGATTTCTGCCGGCCACCAAGGCGATGCCGAAGGAGATGCTGCCGGTGGTCGACCGGCCGCTGATCCAGCACGTGGTCGACGAGGCGCGCGAAGCAGGGATCGAGCACTTCATCTTCGTGACCGGCCGCAACAAGGCCGTTATCGAGGATCATTTCGACCGCCAATTCGAGCTCGAGCACACGCTCACCGAACGCCAGCGCCGCGACGAGCTCGAGGTCCTAGCGCGCGACGTGCCGGCGCCGGGAACCGCGAGCTTCACGCGCCAACAAGTGCCCCTGGGGCTCGGCCATGCGGTCTGGTGCGCACGCGAGCTCGTGGGGCACGAGCCGTTCGCACTGTTGCTCCCTGACGTGCTGGTACAGCACAACCGCGGCTGCCTCGCTCAGATGATCGACGCGGGGCGCGACCTCCCCGACAGCGCAAACATCATTGCGGTGGAGAAGATGCCGGCCGAACGCCTGCACATGTATGGCGTCGTTGGGATCGGCGATCGCAAAGGCGGGCTGTTCTCGGTGACGCAAATGGTCGAGAAACCGGCGCGCGACAAAGCGCCCTCGGACCTCATCATCACCGGCCGTTACATCTTGCAGCCCGAGATTTTCGGCGTCCTTGCCGCGGAGCGGCGCGGCGCCGGCGACGAAATCCAGCTCACCGATGCAATGATCGAACTCGCGCGAACGCAACCATTTTACGGACTGGAATTCGAAGGCAGAGCCTTCGATTGCGGCTCGAAGGTGGGTTTTCTCGCGGCCAATATCGCTTACGCGCTCGAACGCGACGACATTGCACCGGGCATGCGCGCCGAGCTCAAACGCCTGCTCGGCGATGGATAGGGTCCCGCGTTATGCTTTGGCTAACCAAGACAAAGCAGATATAGTATCTGGGCTGGGGGCCAGATCGCCCACCTTTGCACATTGTCGGATCTCGATGCCCAAGGCGCTGAGCACTAAACGACATATGAGCGCCCGCACCGGCGAGCTGATCACCTCGGCGGTGCGAACGCTCGACGTCGAAGCGACCGGGCTCACCACGCTCGCCGCCGCCATCCACGATGGGCTCGGCCGCGCCTTCATAGCCGCCGTGGATTTGATCTCTGGCGCGCAAGGGCGCTTGATCGTGACCGGCATGGGCAAATCCGGGCACGTTGCCCGAAAAGTCGCGGCGACTTTCGCGTCCACCGGCACGCCCGCCTTTTTCGTCCACCCCAGCGAAGCGAGCCATGGCGATCTCGGCATGATCACGCCCGACGACGTGATCATGGCGCTGTCCTGGTCGGGAGAGACGGCCGAGCTCAAGCATCTCATCGACTACTCACGCCGCTTCCGCATCGGGCTCATTGCCATCACCGCGGTCAGCGACAGCACCCTCGGCCGAGCGGCCGACGTAGTGCTTGCGATACCGCAGGCACGGGAGGCCTGCCCGCACAACCTCGCGCCCACGACCTCGACGCTGATGCAGGCGGCGCTCGGCGACGCGCTGGCGATTGCCCTGTTGGAGAGCCGAGGGTTCACTGCGGTCGACTTCAGCAGATTGCACCCCGGCGGCCGCCTCGGGGCGATGCTCAAGTTCGTGCGCGACATCATGCATACCGGCAGCGAGATCCCGCTCGCCGCGGTCGGAGCCCGCATGTCGGAGGCGATTGCCGAGATGACGGTCAAGACGTTCGGCTGCGTCGCCATCACCGACGCTCATGGCCTGCTCGTAGGCATCATAACGGATGGAGATTTGCGCCGGAACATGAGCGCCAACCTGCTCGATCTCAAGGTCGAGCAGGTGATGACGTCGCAGCCGATGACCGTGCGGCCCGATCAGCTCGTAAGCGAAGCCCTCGAGCTGCTCAATTCGACCAAGAAAACGCAGCTGATCGTGGTCGATGGCGGGCGCCCTGTCGGCGTCGTGCATTTCCATGACCTGCTGCGTGCCGGAGTGGCGTAACGGGCCCGGCAGTTCTCTTTGTAGAAATTTTTCGCGAAGAAGATGGATGCGCGCGTCAAGCCCGCGCATGACGCGATTCCTCCTCCCGCAAGTTGCGTGAACGCACCCTGCCCTCCCATCGGCAACCGCCGTAGCCATTGTGCAAGCGCGAGGGACCTGCGCGCGTCAGCGCTTGCGTGCTCGAGCGCGCGGGGGTCGCCCGCCCTTCCGCGTCTTCGCCGAGCGCCGGTCCCGGCGAGATCTCCGCGCTGCGGCGCTCGCAGCCTCCGCGCTGATGCCGAAATGTACGCCGATCTCCCGCCAGGTCGCACCGGCGTTATAGGCCTTTGCTATTGCCCGATTGCGCGGTACACCGCTGGCGATTTCCCTCGTCATGCCCGCGATTGCCTTTCGACTGCGCGCCAGGCGCGCCTGCGCCCGCTTCTGCAATGCCTTGGCAAAAGTTGCGCGGTTGCGTTCCCAGCTGGCGATGAGCTTGAGCCGGGCGACGACCTGCTCGCGCCGCAATCCGAGCGCCTTCGCGATCTCGTCAGCGCGACGGCCGGCGGCGTGCATCGACGACAGGCGCTTCTTTCGCTGTTCCGACCAGGGTCGAGGCATCGACAGTCACGTCTTAGCGACGTTAGACTCGGCGTGCGAAGCCATACCACAGATAGAGCCAGCGATGGGCTTGGAGCGGGGCAACACGCCCGTGCTCCATTCTCCCTTCACACCCAGCCCTTGAGCTCGCGCAGCGCCATCTGCCAGATCACCAGCATGCCGGGCGCGCTGTCATTGAGGCAGGGCAGCGCCGCGAAATTTTCGCCGCCGTATTTCTTGAACAGACGCGCGGTCTCGATCGCGATCTCGTCGAGGGTTTCCAGGCAATCGGCCGCGAACCCCGGCGTGAGCACCGCGAGATTCTTCACGCCGTCCTTGGCAAGCTTCCTGATGGTGCGATTGGTCGCCGGCTCGAGCCATTTGCCACGGCCGAAGCGCGACTGAAACGTCATGATCAATTTCGACTCGTCGAGATTGAGCCGCTCGCGCAGAAGCCGGGTGGTCTCCACGCACTGCGCATAATAGGGATCGCCATTGTCCACATAGGCCTTCGGCACGCCGTGGAAGGAGGCGAGGATCACGTCCGGCTTGAAGGGAAGTTGCGAGAGCTCCGCCCCCGTAGAGGATCCCAGCGCCTCGAGATAAACCGGGTCGTTGTAATAGGGCGGCGCGATCCGCACCGCGGGCTGGTAGCGCATGCGCGCGAGAGCGCGAAAAACTTCATCACACGCGGTCGCCGTCGTTGCCGCGCAGTACTGAGGGTAGAGCGGGATGACGAGAATGCGCTCGCAGGCTTGCGCGACGAGCTCGCCGAGCTTGGAAGCGATAGATGGATGGCCGTAACGCATGGCCCACTCGACCACGAGCTGCTTGCCCAGCGGCTCGAGCGCGCGGGCAAGTTTTACGGCCTGCGAGCGGGTGATGGTCTTGAGCGGGGATTCGTTGCGTTCGTGGTTCCAGATTTTTGCGTAGTCGCGCGCCTTTTTGCGTGGCCGCACCGGCAGGATCACGCTGTTGAAGACGAGCTGCCACAGCGGCCCCTGATCCTCGATCACCCGTGGATCGCTGAGAAATTCCTTCAGGTAACGGCGCACGGAGGCGGCATCGGCGGCCTCGGGCGTGCCTAGATTAACCAGCAGCACGCCGATCTTGGCCGCGATCAATGCGGGATCGGCCCTGGCAGCTTGGGCGGTCGCGGGAGAGGAGGCTTCGTTCATTGCGAGGGAGCATACGCGATATCGGCGCCCGACGCCCAGGCGCTAGGTCGCTGCTCGCGTGCGGACGAGCGGAAACCTCCGCACACTGAGAGTCACCCCACCGGCCGCTCGTCCGCGATCACCTTGCCATCGTTGGGTAGGCTTCCCGCGGCAACGAGCTTCACCTCGCCGCCGAGCTTCGTCACCGCGCGCAACGTCGCGACGACCGCCTCTTGCAAGTCCGCGGCCGGCGCGGCGCATTCCGCCATCAACGTCATGACGTCCTGCTCGCCCGCGCGCGCAACCACGAGCCGCAAGCGGCCGAGTTCGGCGTGGCGCTTGCCGATTTGCGCGAGCTGCCCGGGATGCACGAACATGCCCTTGACCTTGGTGGTCTGGTCGGCGCGGCCCATCCAGCCGGCAAGGCGCATATTGGTGCGTCCGCAGGGCGAACGGCCCGCCATCGCCATCGAAAGGTCACCCGTCGCGAAGCGGATCATCGGATAGTCGGGATTCAACGAGGTGACGACCACTTCGCCGACTTCGCCGGCAGCGGCAGGATCGCCGGTGCCGGGCCGCACGATCTCGACCAGCAGCGTCTCATTGACGATCATGCCTTCACGCGCCTCGGTCTCGTAGGCGATGACGCCGAGATCGGCAGTGGCGTAGCACTGGCACACTGCGAGGCCGCGCGTCGTTAATTCCTGGCGCAGGGAGCCGGGCAACGCCGCGCCCGACACGAGCGCTCGCCTCAGCGAGGAGGCGTCCTTGCCCCCTTTCGCCGCGGCATCGAGCAAAATCTTCAGGAAGTCCGGCGTGCCGACATAGCCGCTCGGCTTGAAATGCGCGATTGCCTCTAGCTGCTGCTCGGTGTTGCCTGTGCCCGCGGCAACGACGGCGCAACCGAGCGCATGCGCGCCCGATTCCATGATGAACCCGCCCGGAGTGAGATGATAAGAAAAGCAATTGTGCACGATGTCGCCCGAGCGGAAGCCCGCGGCGAAAAGCGCGCGCGCCGCTCCCCAGAAATCCTTGGCTCTGCCCTCCGGCTCGAAGATCGGCCCCGGCGACATCAACAACCGCCGAAGGCGCTCAGGCGCCGTGATATTGAGGCCGCCGAAGGGCGGCGCCTCCTTCTGGCGCGCGACCAGGTCGGATTTGCGCAACAGCGGCAGCTTGGCGAGCGCGGCGCGCGAGGTCACGGCATTAGGATCGATGCCGGCAAGCCGGCTCGCCCATCCCGGGGCACGCATGGCGAGCGCAAGGAGATCCGGCAGCCGGCTGAAAAAATCACGCTCGCGCGCATCAGGATCGCGCATCTCGAGCGAGTCGTAGTGCTCGTAACGCATGACCTCGCACTCACCCCTCGTGCGTCACGTCAAGGCTTGTGACAACGTCAAGCTAAGCGAGCCAGCGCTTGCGCCGCCGGTAGTGCTTGCCCTCGCGGAACGACTTGCGGCGGCCTTCCGCCATGCCGAGGTAGAATTCCTTCACGTCCTCGTTCTCGCCCAAGGCCTTGGCATCGCCGTCGAGCACCACGCGGCCGCTTTCCAGCACGTAGCCGTAGCGGGCGTATTTCAACGCCATGCGGGTGTTCTGCTCGGCAAGCAGAAACGACACCCCCTCCTTCGCGTTGAGGTCGCCGACGATCTTGAAAATCTCCTCCACGAGCTGCGGCGCAAGCCCCATCGAAGGCTCGTCCAAGAGAATCATCTTCGGCCGCGACATCAGCGCGCGTCCGATCGCGCACATCTGCTGCTCACCGCCGGAGATGTAGCCGGCGATCGCGCCGCGCCGCGCCTTGAGCCGCGGGAAATAGGCATAGACGAGGTCGAGGTCGTGCCGGATGGCGGCGGCGGCGCCGCCGCGCGTGAACGCGCCGGTCAAGAGGTTCTCTTCAACCGACAGGTGCGCAAAGCAATGGCGCCCCTCCATGACCTGGATACAGCCGCGGCGCACTAGCTCGTTGGGGGAGCGCGCATGCACCTCTTCGTCGTCGAAGATGATGGAGCCTTTGGTCACTTCCCCGCGTTCGGCGGAGAGGAGATTGGAAATGGCCTTGAGCGTGGTCGACTTGCCGGCGCCGTTGGCGCCGAGGAGCGCGACAATCTCGCCCTTGGGAACCGTCAGCGACACTCCCTTGAGCACGAGGATAACGTGATCGTAGACCACCTCGATATTATTGACGGAAAGGATCGGCGCCGCGGCGGCTGTTGCGGCGACGCGATCTGCCTCCCTGCCCACGCCGAGAGGGGGCGGCGCAGCCGCCCCCTGCACGTTGCGATCGGAGCCAACCGACATCAGTTGGTCACGAGACACCCGGGCCTGATGTTCTTTTCCGCCGCGTACTTAGCCGCCGCCTCCTTGACCATCGGCTTGATGACGGAATCGTCGGACGTGATCCAATCCGACGACACATTCCATTTCTTGCCGTCCCAAGTCTGGATGCGGCCAACTCGCGTTCCCTCATGGTCTTCGCACGAGACCTTGATCGGTTGCAGCTCGTTCTCGAACCCGAGCTGCTTCAATCGCTCTGCGGTGATGTTCAGGTTTTCCAGACCCCACCTGACCTGCTCGCCGGTCATCGGCTTCTTGCCGAACTTCTCCTGCGCGGTGCGGATCGCTTCCACGCCGAGCATGGCGTTGATGAGTCCACGGATGAACAGGATCTCCCCGGTCTCATCCCATTTGGCGGCGAAACCCTTCCCCTTGTCGTAGAGATACTTCTTCAGGTCCTGGTGCAACTGGAATTGACCTGCGGTGTGCTGAAGGGCGGCGGAGTTATATCCCTTGGCACCCTCTTCGGCCGGGCGAACGTCCTGCTCGGCGCCGGACCACCACACACCGTACATCTTCTCGCGCGGATAGCCGACGGCGACCGCCTCCTTGATGGCGGTCGAATTCATCACGCCCCAGCCCCAGAGCAGCACGTAGTCCGGACGGTTTTGCCGGATCTGCAGCCACGTCGCCTTCTGCTCCACGCCGGGATGGGTCACGGGCAGAAACATGGTCTCGAAGCCATGCATCTGCGCGCGCTTTTGCAGGAGCGCGATCGGCTCCTTGCCATAGGGCGAGTCGTGGTAGACGAGAGCAATCCGCTTGCCCTTCATCTTGTCCCAGCCGCGCTCCTGATCGGCGATAAAGTGGAGAATAATGTCGGCCGCCGTCCAATAGGTGCCGAGCAGCGGGAAATTCCACTGGAATACCGAGCCGTCGCGCGACTCCGAACGGCCGTAGCCCATGGAGATGATCGGTATCTTGTCGGTCGGCGCCTTCTCCGTGAGCGCGAAGGTGATGCCGGTGGAGAGCGGGATGACGTAGGCGGCGCCGGTGGGGCCTTTGCCCTTGAGGCGCTCGTAGCATTCCACGCCACGGTCGGTGGCATAGCCGGTGTCGCACTCCTCGAATACGATCTTGACGCCATTGATGCCGCCGTCGCGTTCGTTGACGAGGTTGTAGTAGTCGGCGAGGCCGTTGGCGAACGGGACGCCGTTCGGCGCGTAGGCGCCGGTCCGATACACCAGCATGGGGATGAACTGCTCGTTCTGCGCCAGCGCCGGCGCGGCCATTGCCAGGCCGCCCAAGAGCGCCGCCAGCGCAATGCCGGCATGCTTTGTCTTGCCAGTCATAGGCATTCCTCCATTGACGCGCCGGGCCGTCGCCGGCCGGCCATTCGGGGTTCTACCCCGCCGCTGGGGGCGAGTGTGCCCGCGAATTGTCGCGGCCTCAATACGGGAATGGCCACAGCCGAAGCTTCTCCTTGCCGATCGCCCAGAGCCGGGCGAGGCCGTGCGGCTCGGCAATCAGAAAGAAAACGATAATTGCCCCAAATAACATGAACTCGATATGGGAGATTGCGGCGGTCGACATCGAAATCCCGAGCCATGCCGGCAGCTGGTTGAGAAAAATGGGAATGAGCACGATGAAAGCGGCGCCGAGGAAAGAACCCAGGATGGTGCCGAGCCCGCCGATGATGATCATGAACAGCACCTGGAATGAGCGGTTCACGTCGAACGCGAGCGGCTCCCACGAACCGAGCCGCAGAAACCCCCACAGCGCGCCCGCAATCCCGATATAGAACGACGACACCGCAAACGCGGAGAGCTTGGCGTGCAGCGGCCGGATACCGATGATCTCCGCCGCGATGTCCATGTCGCGAATGGCCATCCACATGCGGCCGAGCCGGCCGCGCACCAGATTCTTGGCGGCGAGCGCGAGCACCACGGTCATCGCCAGCACGAAGATGTAGGTCTTGGCGGGCGTGTCGATCGGAATGCCGAACAGCTCAATCCGGCCGACCGCGACCGAGCCGGACGGGGCGTAGTTGGTGAACCATTTGACGCGCGCGAAGGCCCATTCGAGGAAGAACTGGGAGGCGAGCGTCGCAACCGCGAGGTAAAACCCCTTGATGCGCAGCGACGGCAGGCCGAACAGAAGACCGACCAGCATCGCCATGACGCCGGCGAACAAAAACACCAGGATGATGTTGGTCTGCGGCAGCCGCAGTGCGAGATTGTAGGCGGCGTAGGCACCCACCGCCATGAAGCCGCCGGAGCCGAGCGAGAGCTGCCCGCAATAGCCGGTGAGGATGTTGAGCCCGATCGCGGCGATCGAGAGGATGAGCACCGGGATGAGCACCTCGGTGTAGAGGTATTGGCCGGCAAACAGCGGCACCACGAGAAAGCCGAACGCGACGAGGGCGACGACGAACCAGCGATCCTGCGCGATCGGAAAGATCGCCTGATCGGCCTCGTAGGACGTCTTGTACTGGCCGACTTCGCGGTAAAGCACGGCGTCACACCCGCTCGATGATACGCTCGCCGAACAGCCCCTGGGGACGGAACAGCAGGAAGGTCAGCGCGAGCACGTAGGCGAACCAGTTCTCGATGCCGCCGCCGGCGAGATCGAAGGTGCGGATCAGCACCGGGCCGAGCAACACCTCGGCGAGCTTTTCGCCAGCCCCGATGATCAGCCCACCGACGATCGCGCCCGGGATCGAGGTGAAGCCGCCGAGAATGAGCACGGGCAGCGCCTTGAGCGCGATCAGCGAAAGGGAAAACTGCACGCCCAGCTTGGCGCCCCACATCATGCCGGCCACGAGAGCGACCAGCCCGGCCACCGCCCATACGATGAGCCAGATCCGATTGAGCGGAATGCCGACGGATTGCGCGGCCTGGTGATCGTCCGCGACCGCCCGCAGCGCTCGGCCGACCCGCGTCACCTGAAAGAACACCGCCAGCACGAGCACCATCACGGCGCAGATGCTCGCGGCAATGAGCTCGACCGGGTCGATCAACAACCCGCCGGGGAAGACGGACTCCAAAATGAAGATCGGATTGGTCGGCAGTCCCAGCCCGATCTTGTAGATATCGCTGCCCCAGAGGCTTTGCCCAAAACCCTCGAGAAAGTAGGCGATCCCCAGCGTCGCCATGAACAGGATGATGCCTTCCTGGTTGACGAGGCGGCGCAGGACCAAGAATTCGATCACGTAGGCGAGCGCAATCATGATCAGAATCGAGAGCGCGAACGCGAGTACCAGCGGCATGAACTCGGACAGCCGCGCAAACGACAGCGCGGCGAACAGCACCATCGCCCCCTGCGCGAAGTTGAATACGCCCGACGCCTTGAAGATGAGCACGAAGCCGAGCGCGACCAAGGAGTAGAGCACCCCAGTCATGAGGCCGCCGATCAGCGTTTCGAGCACGGGGCCGAGCATCACGTCCTCAATGAGCGAGGCCGAGATAGGCGTCGATGACGGCGCGATCGGCCTGCACCTCGGCCGGCTTGCCGTCGGCGATCTTGACGCCGTGATCGAGTACGAGCACGCGATCGGATAGATCCATCACCACTCCCATGTCGTGCTCGACCAGCGCGATGGTGGTGCCGTAATGCGCGTTGACGTCGAGGATGAAGCGGCACATGTCCTCCTTCTCCTCGAGATTCATCCCGCCCATCGGCTCATCGAGCAGGAGGAGATCCGGCTCCATGGCGAGCGCGCGGCCGAGCTCCACCCGCTTCTGCAGACCGTAGGGCAGTTTGCCGACCTGGATCTTGCGGATATGCTTGATCTTGAGAAAGTCGATGATCTCTTCGACGCGCCGGCGCTGCTCGACCTCTTCCGCGAGCGCCGGGCCGATCCGTATCAGCTGCCAGAAGAACCCGCGGCGCATCTTCAGCGTGCGCCCGGCCATGATGTTGTCGAGCGCGCTCATGCCCTTGAACAGCGCCACGTTCTGAAACGTGCGCGCAATCCCGCCCAGCGCGGCCTCGTAGGGCCGCATGGCCGATCGCCGCCTTCCCTTGAAGATGATGCGGCCCTGCTGCGGATGATAGAAGCCGTTGATGACGTTGAGCAGCGAGGTTTTGCCGGCGCCATTGGGGCCGATGATGGCGCGGATCTCGCCTTTGCGGATGTCGAAGGAAACGCCGCTGATCGCCTTGACCCCGCCGAAGGCGAGCGAGACCTCCTCGACCGCGAGCAGCACCTCACCGGCGACGATATTCGGCCCGCTCGGCGCCCTCATGCCGTGGCCCCGCACACGATCACGCTGCCTTCTCCATCGCCAGTACCGGCACGGTCGCCACGTCGCGAATCTTGACGGAGGCGGAGAGCGTGCCCTTGCGGCCATCCTCGAACGTCACCTCGGTCGAGATGTCGGCCTCGCGCGCCCCGCTGTAGAGCGCCGTGATGAGCGGCTCGTAGCGTTCGGCGACGAAGCCGCGGCGCACCTTCTGCGTGCGCGTGACTTCGCCGTCGTCGGCGTCGAGCTCTTTGTGCAAGATCAGGAAGCGGCGAATCTGAGCGCCGGCCATAGCCTTCTCCTCCGCCAACGAGCGGTTCACCTCCTCCACATGCTCGGCGAGCATGTCGTAAACGCGCGGATGTCCGGCCAACTCCTGGTACGAACCATAAACGATATTGTTGCGCTCGGCCCAGTTCCCGACTGCGGTCAGATCGATGTTCAGCATGGCGCAGACAAAATCGCGCTTGTCGCCGTAGACCACGGCTTCGCGGATGTTTGGATAGAACTTGAGCTTGTTCTCGATGTATTTCGGCGCGAGCAACGAGCCGTCGTTGAGGCGTCCGACATCTTTGGCTCGGTCGATGATTTTGAGATGACCGGTCTTGTCATCGATGAATCCGGCATCGCCCGTATGCACCCACCCATCGGGCGTCTTGGTCTCCGCGGTCTTCTGCGGGTCCTTGTAGTAGCCTGCGAACACGCCGGGCGACTTGAACAGCACTTCGCCGTTCTCCGCGATCTTGATATCGACGCCGATGTTCGGCTTGCCCACGGTGTCGGCATAAATCTCGCCGTCCGGCTGCGCAGTGATGTAGACCGACGCCTCGGTCTGGCCGTAGAGCTGCTTGAGGTTGACGCCGAGCGAGCGCCAAAAGCGGAAGATTTCCGGGCCGATCGCCTCGCCTGCGGTATAGGCGAGGCGGATGCGCGACACGCCGAGCCGGTTCTTGAGCGGCCCGTACACCAGGCGCTCTCCCAGCCAGTACAACAGCCGCGCGTGCAGCGGCACCTTCTCCCGGTTGAGGATTTTCTCGCCCCAGCGCCGCGCCACGGCGATGAAATAGCGGAACATGGCGCGCTTCAACCGGCCCGCATCCTCCATACGCACCATCGTCAGCGTAATGAGATTTTCGTAGACGCGCGGCGGCGCGAAGGCGTAGGTGGTTCCGATTTCGCGGCGGTCTTCGCCCACTGTTTCCGGGCTCTCCGGGCAGTTCACGCAAAAGCCCGCGGTGAAGGGCTGGGCATAGGAGAACACGTGGTCCCCGACCCAGGCGAGGGGAAGATAGGCGACGACCTGTTCGTCGGGACCGAGATCGTCGAATCGATTGCCGTTGATCGCCGAGACGATGAGATTGTCGAACGTCAGCATGACGCCCTTCGACTGTCCGGTCGTGCCGGAGGTATAGAGCATGATGGCGAGATCCGGCCCGCTCCCCGCGGCGACGGCCGCCTCCCACCGCTGCGCGGCGCGCACCGACGAGCCTGGTTCAGGGGGAGTGTCCGGCGCGCGCACCATAGAGTCGCCGCGCTGGCCGCTCGCTTCGCTCGCCAGTGCGGCCGTGTCGGCGGCCAAAAGATCGCGGCCGAGCTTCTGCACGTCGGCGATCGACTTGAGCCGCGTGTGATCGTAGTCGCGCAGCCCCCGCGGCTCGTCGTAGACGACAAGCGACAGCCGCGGCAGGCGAGCACTTATTGAAATTAGCTTGTCGACTTGCTCCTGGTCTTCGACCACCGCGATGGTCACCTCGGCATGATCGAGGATGTAGGCCATCTCCTCGGCGACGGAATCGGAATAGATCGGTACCGGAACGGCGCCCAGCGCCTGCGCGGCGCACATCGCCCAGTAGAGGCGCGGCCGGTTGGAGCCGATGATCGCGGTCTTGTCGCCCCGCTTGAGACCGAGCTCCTGCAGACCGAGCGAAAACGCGCGCACCTCCTCGAGCACGTGCGCCCAGGTCCACACCTGCCAGATCCCGAGGTCCTTGTGCCGATAGGCCGGGCGGCCCGCATAAAGGCGAGCGTTGCGGATCAAGAGCTTGGGGAACGTGTCTGCGGCTTCGGTCGCCACGGCAATCCTCCCTTTACCGCGTCAAATCCCGCGGGCCGCCAGGCCCCTCCCTGCCGTTTGCCGGCAGGCCGTTGTCGCCGCATAAGAAAATGGGCTTGAGCGCAGGTCAAGCCCGCACTTGGTCTGCCCTCCGGAAGCGCGTGTGCGCCTGCTGCGGATATTCCGCCGCCTTGAGCAGCGGTGCCGGGCCTGCGCGCAGCTGATCGATGAGCGCGGCTTCCTCGGCTTTGGCGGCCTTGAGATAACGCATCTTGATGTGGCCGAAGCCGCGGATTTTTTCCGGAATTGCGGCAAGAGCCACCGCGATGTGATGGTTCTCGGCGCTTAGTCGCGCCAGCACCTCTTCGAGCATCAGTTCGTACTCGCGCACGAGCGCGCGTTCGCACTTGCGCTCGAGCGTGTAGCCGAACGGATCCAAGGCGGTGCCGCGCAGGAATTTGAATTTCGCCAGCAGCTGGAACAGCGGGAAGATCCACGGCCCGAAGGCCAGTTTTTTCGGCTCGCCGGTAACCTTATCGGCGCGGGCAAGAAGCGGCGGCGCAAGATGCACGTAGAGACGCAGATGCTCCCCGCCGAGCTCGCTCTTCACCTGCTTTGCGAATGACCCATCGGCATAGAGGCGGGCTACCTCGTATTCATCCTTGTAAGCCATGAGCTTGAACAGGTAACGGCCCACCGCCTCGGCCAGGTCGCCCTTGTCCGGGGTGCGCGCGGCCTCGACCGTTTTCGTCTCTTCGACCCAACGGCGGTAGCGAGCCGCGTAAGCGGAGTTCTGATAGGCCGTGAGATAGGCGACGCGCCGCGCCACCATCTCCTCGAAAGCGCGCGAGAGTGTGCGCGCATCGCTGAGCGCTTCCGGTGCCGGCTCGATCAGAGCCTCGACTGCCGCCGGCTCCCAGGCGGCGCGCCGTCCGCAATGGAATGCGGCCTGGTTCATTTCCACGGCTTCACCGTTGAGCTCGATCGCTTGCATGATCGAGGCGGCCGAGAGCGGGATCGCGCCGAGTTGATAGGCGTAGCCAACGAGAAAGATGTTGCTGCCGATGCTGTTGCCGAGGAGCGCGGTCGCAGCCCGCGTCGCGTCGATGAAGTGCGTCTTCTCGGCCCCGGCATCGGCGAGAATGGCGCGCTTGAGCCGCTCGGTCGGCAGCGAAAAGTCGGCGTTGCGCGTGAAATCGCCGGGCAGGACCTCGGCAAGGTTGATGACCATCTCGGTCGTTCCGTGCTTCACCGCGGCGAGCACCTTCTTGTTGCCGGCCACCACGATGTCGCCGCCGAGGACGAGATCGGCGCCGCCCGCCGCGATGCGGATGGCGTGGATGTCCTCCGCACGCTCGGCAATGCGAATGTGGCTGTAGACCGCGCCGCCCTTCTGCGCGAGGCCAGCCATGTCGAGGATTCCCACCCCTTTGCCCTCGAGATGGGCCGCCATGCCGAGAATGCCGCCGATGGTGACGACGCCGGTGCCGCCAACGCCGGTGACGATGATGTCGTAGGTCTTTGCGATCGCCGGCAGCTTGGGATCCGGCAGCGGAGCGAGCGCCTGCGCGCCGGCAATACCCGTGCCGCGCTTGAGCTTGGCTCCGTGCACGGTCACGAATGACGGGCAGAACCCCTTCACGCAGGAAAAATCCTTGTTGCAGCTCGACTGGTCGATGGTGCGCTTGCGGCCCCACTCGGTCTCCAGCGGCTGCACCGAGACGCAGTTCGATTTGACGCCGCAATCGCCGCAGCCTTCACAGACGAGCTCGTTGATGATCACCCGCTTGTCCGGATCGGGGAAGCGCCCGCGCTTCCTACGGCGGCGTTTCTCGGCCGCGCAAGTCTGGTCATAGATCAGCACGGTGACGCCGGGAATCGCCGCAAGCTGCTGCTGGATCGGGATCAGCTCATCGCGGTGATGGACGGTCAGTCCGCGCGGCCACTCCTCGCTCTTGGCGTACTTCCACGGCTCGTCCGTGACCACCACCACGCGTCGCGCGCCTTCGGCCGCCACCTGACGCGCAATTTGCGGCACCGTGAGGCCGCCCTCATTGGGCTGGCCGCCGGTCATGGCGACGGCGTCATTGAACAGGATCTTGTAGGTGATGTTCACGCCCGCGGCGATGGCGGCGCGGATCGCCATGTAACCGGAGTGGTTGTAGGTACCGTCGCCGAGATTCTGAAACACATGCGGGCGCTTCGAGAACGGCGCTTCGCCGATCCAGTTTGCGCCTTCCCCGCCCATCTGCGTGTAGCCCAAGGTCGACCGATCCATCCACTGCGCCATGTAATGGCAACCGATGCCGGCATAGGCGCGCATGCCTTCGGGCACGACCGTCGATGAATTGTGCGGACAACCCGAGCAGAAGTAGGGAGTGCGCACTGCGACGTCGTACGTCTCGGCGAGAATCCGTTGCGCGCCCTTGAGCGCTGCAACGCGCGCGGCGATCTCCTCATTGGGACCGACCCTTTGCAGGATGCGCTCGCCGATGCAGATCGCGACCTCGTTGGGATCGAGCGCGCCCTTGACCGGGAACAGCCATTTGCCCTGCTCATCCTTCTTGCCGATGCACACCGGCTGCTTCGCCGTGCCGTAGAGCTCTTCGCGCACCTGCACCTCGATGAGCGACCGCTTTTCTTCGACCACGATGATGAGCTCGAGGCCGTCGGCGAATGTTTTGAGGTCTTGCTGGCTGATCGGCCAGGGGCATGCGATCTTGTAGAGACGAATACCGAGATCGTTGCACCTGACTTCATCGATCCCGAGCTCGTCGAGCGCCTGACGCACGTCGAGATAGCTCTTGCCCACCGTGATGATGCCGATTTTCGGCCGCCGGCCGCCCGAGGTGATGTACTTGTTGAGCTTGTTCGCGCGCACGAAGGCGAGCATGGCGTCGCGCTTGTAGTCGTGCAGCCGCGCCTCCTGGCCGAGAATGGTATCGCGCAGGCGGATGTTGAGCCCGCCTTCGGGCGTGACGAAGTCCTCGGGAATGACGATGTTGACCCGCTCCCGGCTTCCGTCGATGACAGCGGTCGATTCGACGGTCTCGTGCATGGACTTGAGCGCGACCCAGGTGCCGCAGAAGCGCGACATCGCCCAGCCGTAGAGGCCGTAGTCAAGAATCTCCTGAACCCCCGCGGGATTGAGGATCGGGATCATCACGTCGATGAAGTGATATTCGGATTGGTGCGCCGTGGTCGATGATTCGGCGGTGTGATCATCGCCCATCAGCGCCAGCACGCCGCCGTGCTTGGAAGTGCCGGCGAAATTGGCGTGGCGAAAGACGTCGCCGGTGCGGTCGACCCCAGGGCCTTTGCCGTACCAGAGGCCGAACACGCCATCGAACTTGCCCTCGCCGCGGAGTTCAGCCTGCTGCGAGCCCCATATCGCGGTGGCGGCGATGTCCTCGTTGAGGCCGGCCTGGAAACGGATGTCGTATTTATCGAGCGAGCGCTGCGCGCGGATGAACTGCTGGTCGAGCGTGCCGAGAGGGGAACCGCGATAGCCCGTGACATACCCCGCAGTATTGAGTCCAGCGCGGCGGTCGCGCTCCTTCTGCATCAGGCAGAGTCGAACGATCGCTTGGAAGCCGGTGACGAAGATGCGGCTCTTGGTGAGATCGTATTTGTCGTCGAGCGTGATTTGGTTGAGCGCCATCGCGCGCCTCCCCGGGCAGTGTGCCCTCGCGACGATACGCGCGCTAGGGTCGGTGAACACATATAGTCCACGGCCGCGCGGCAGCAATGCCAAGAATAAGAGCGGACTGGCAATTTCGCGCCGGCGCCCGCGCCGGAAAGGAAATGTCGGCGCTGCTCCGGCAGGCGCACTTTGGCGCACTGCAGCACAGGTTGCGGTTCCGATGTCGCAGGGCGGGTTGGAGGCGCGCCAGGTGCTGCTGGCCGAACCACCGGACGTGCTTTACAACCGCGTGCAGTTCCGGGACCTGAAATTCCAGCCGATGGATGCCTACGCCACCCGCCGTGAGGGCGATGCCCTCACGCACCGCCAGGCCTTGCTGATCGTGCTTGGCGTGCTGCTGCCGACGTTCATGGGATCGCTCGACCAGACCATCCTGGCGACCGCGCTACCCACGATCGGACGCGACTTCGACGACATGCGCAGCCTACCTTGGCTGATCACGGCCTATCTACTCGCATCGACGGCGGTCATTCCGCTCTACGGGAAGATCGCCGACATTCACGGCCGCCGCTTCACGCTTCGCATCGCGATTGCGACCTACATGGCCGGTTCGCTCGCCTGCGCGCTGGCCCCAAACATGCTGCTCTTGATTTTCGGCCGCGTGCTGCACGGGTTGGGCGGCGGCGGGCTCTCGTCCATGGGCATGATCGTGCTCGGTGACCTGGTCTCGCCCAAGGAACGCGGCCGGTACTATGGCTACTTCGCGGTGACCTACACGACCGCCGGCGGCTGCGGCCCCCTCCTCGGCGGCTTGATCGCGGAGCACCTGCATTGGTCGGTCATCTTCTGGATCAACATCCCCATGGGATTAGCGGCGTTGGCCATCGCCACGTCACTGTTGCGCCGCCTGCCCCGCTACGAGCGGCCACATCGCTTGGACATTTCCGGCGCGGCGCTGATCGTAGTCGCCAGTGTCGCATTCATGCTGGCACTGAACCTCGCCGGCGTGCGCTATGCGTGGACGTCGCCGCCGATTGTCGGGCTGTTTGCGGTTGCGCTGATCGTCGGTGCCCTGTTCGTCCTGCGCTTGCTCACGGCGCCGGAGCCGCTCATCCCGATTTCGATTCTCAAGAATCGGATCGTGCGCTGCGCGATCATCGCCAACGCCTTTGGCTGGGGCTCGATCATAGGGCTCAACGTCTTTCTACCGATGTACCTGCAAGGCGTGATGGGCCTTTCAGCGAGCCAAGCGGGATTGAGCCTGGTCGTCCTGATGCTTGCGCTCAACGCCAGCGCCGGTCTCGCCGGACAGGTGCTTGGGCGCGTGCGCCACTACAAGCTCCTACCGATGATCGGGCTGGTGCTGTCGACCGCGGCCACTGCCGCGTTGGCATGGCAGGCGCACAGCATGGCGTCTTTCGAGTTGACATTGATCGCCATCGGCGTCGGCTTCGGGCCGGTGCCATCGCTCACGGCGGTCGCCCTGCAAAACGTGGTGCCGCGCCATCAGCTCGGCATTTCGATCGGAACCATGAATTTCAGCAGAAACCTATTCGCAACCATGCTGATCGCGGTGTGCGGCGCCATCGTCTTGGCCGGTTCACCGACGGGCCAATCACTTGGCACCGCTTTTGGCGCGGCGAATCCGGCCGAGGCGTTCGGCCGATTGTTCGTGGTGGCGGCGGCGAGTATGTTGATTGCCTTCATCGCGATCGCCGTCATGGAGCAGAAGCCGCTGCAGACCGCGGCCGAACTCGACGCGCAATGACGGCGGCAAGACGGCCGGGACGCCCAGATGGCGCGGGTGGCGGGCGGCGCGTCACACCCGATTGCCCGCGCTCCAGCGCCAAAAATCGCGGCCCTCCTCTCGCATGAAGCGCGCGAGCACCATATTGTGCACCTCCGATGCCCCATCGACGAGGCGCGCCTGCCGAGCATAGCGGTAGACCCATTCGAGAATCGTGTCTTTGGAGTAGCCGCGCGCGCCGTTGAGCTGAATGGCGACATCGGCCGCCCGATGCAGCGTGTCGGCGACGTGCACTTTGGCCATCGAGACTTCCTTGCGCGCGTGATCGCCCTGGTCGAGCTTCCATGCGGCATGCATCACCAAAAGACGCCCGACCTGGATTTGCTGCGCCACCTCGCCGAGCTTGATCTGCACGCTCTCGCGGTCGGCAAGGCGCGTACCGAAGCCTTCGCGCTGGGCGACATAGGCCTGCGCGATCTCCATCGAACGCTTGGCGAGCCCGAGCCAGCGCATACAGTGCGTGAGCCGCGCGGGCCCAAGCCTGATCTGAGTGACCCGCAACCCGTCGCCAACCTTCATCAGCACGTTTTCATCCGGCACTTCGAGGCCTTCGAATACGAGCTCGCAGTGGCCGCCGTGCTCCTCCGGCCCCATGATGGGAATGCGGCGCAGGATGCGCCAGCCCGGCTGATCGCGGTGATAGAGGAAGGCGGTGAGCCCGCGCCGCTGGTCCTCCGACGTGCGCGCAATGAGGATGAAATGGTCGGCGACCCCGGCGCCGGTGATGAACCATTTGTGGCCGTGGATCACCCAGCCGCCGCCTTTCTTCTCCGCACGGGTGCGGATCATGCCGGGATCTGAGCCGCCGCCGGGCGCAGGCTCGGTCATCGCGAAGGAGGAGCGCACCTTTCCCTCGACGATAGGTTTGAGCCATTTGTTCTTCTGCGCCGGCGTGCCCGCACGCGCGAGCAGGTTCATGTTGCCGTCGTCGGGCGCCGCACAATTGAACGCGAGCGGACCGAAAATCGAGCGGTTGGCCTCTTCGTACACGGCGGCCCAGCCCATGACGGGCAGCCCCATGCCGCCGTACTCCTTGGGCGCCTGCGGCGCCCACAGGCCTTCCGTCTTGGCTTTGGCCTGCACGGCGCGCAGCACGTCGAGGCGGATGTTCTCGTGATCGTCATAATTGCCGGGATCGGCTTCGAGCGGCAGCACGTGCTCCTCGACGAAGCGGCCCGTGCGCAAACGGATGTCCTCGATCTCGGGGGGAAGAGTGAAGTCCATGCCCAGCGTCCTCGGTTAACGTATGTTCGCTCAGCCTCGCAGCGCCACCATCTGCCCGCCGTCGACGACGATGGTCGTGCCCGCGATGAAGCGGCCCGCATCGGAGACAAGCAAAAGCAGCGCGCCGTCGAGATCGCGCTCCTCGCCGAACCGGCCCACGGGGATCTCGCGCTTGATCGCGGCGCCCTGCTCGCTCATGAGATACTCGCGATTCATATCGGTCACGATCCAGCCGGGCGCGATGGCATTCACGCGCACGCCCTTGAAGGCAAGCTCAAGCCCGAGCGCCTTGGTGAGTTGGACGACCCCGGCTTTTGCCACCGCATAAGCGGCCGTGCCTTTGGCGACTCCGAAGCCGAGCACCGAGGCGACATTGACGATGGCGCCGGTCTTGCCGGCAGCGAGCATCCGTCGCGCTGCCTCCTGGGCCCAGAAGAACACGGCGTCGAGATCGGTGCTGACCACATGCCGCCATTCCTTCTCCGAAAGCTCCACCGCGCGGCCGGAATGCGCGACGCCGGCATTATTGACGAGGATGGTGACGGTACCGAAGGCCTTCTCGGCCTCGTCGAACGCGCGGAGCATGACATTGCGATCGGTCACGTCGGCGGCAATCGCGATGGCGCGGCCGCCCGCCTTCTCGATGCGAGCCCGGAGAGCGGTGAGGCGATCGGCGCGGCGCGCGACCAGCGCCACCGGCGCACCCTCTGCCGCCAGCACCTCCGCAAAGCGCAAGCCCAGCCCGCTCGAGGCGCCGGTGACGAGCGCCACGCGGCCCTTGATATCGAAAAGTTCGGCGGCAGTCATTGACCCTCGTTTCTACACGGCGCATTGCACGCCAGCGCCGCCCTCGACTTGGCTCCCAGTGGGGAGGATACTGCATCAGCCGCCGGATGGAATATTCAAGGATTGCTATGACCGAGCACGACCAGCATGAGGGCAGCTCCGAGCTCTCCGAGACGCAGCTGCGCGTACGCGCGCTGGAGACCGTCCTGACCGAGAAGGGCTACATCGATCTGGCCGCGCTCGATCTCATCATCGAAGCCTATGAGACCAAGATCGGTCCGCACACTGGCGCGCGCGTGGTCGCCAAGGCCTGGCGCGATCCGGCGTTCAAGCGCGCATTGCTCGACGACGGTTCCAAGGCCGTGCGCGCGCTCGGTCACGAGAGCCGGGTCGGCGACCATCTTGTCGCGGTCGAGAATACCCCCGCGCGGCACAACATGGTCGTTTGCACGCTGTGCTCTTGCTATCCGTGGGATGTGCTCGGCCTGCCTCCGGTTTGGTACAAATCGGCACCCTACCGCTCGCGCGCGGTGAAGGATCCGCGCGGCGTGCTCGCCGAGTTCGGGATCAAGCTGCCGGCCAGCACCGAGATCCGCGTGTGGGACTCGACTGCGGAAACACGCTTCCTCGTGTTGCCGATGCGCCCGCGGGGCACCGAGGGCTGGAGCGAGGAGCGGCTTGCTCAGCTCATCACGCGCGATGCCATGATCGGCACCGGGCTTCCCAAGCGGCCCGAGGAGGTGGCGTGATGGACGGTGTTCACGACATGGGCGGGATGGACGGCTTCGGACGGGTCGAGCCCGAGTCGAACGAACCGGTCTTTCATGCCCCGTGGGAAGGCCGCGTGCTGGCGATGCAACGCTCGCTCGGCTATGCCGGGGCGTGGCCCATCGATGCGTCCCGCTTCGCGCAAGAGCAGCTCCCGCCACGCACCTATCTTTCCGCGTCCTATTACCAGCGCTGGGCGCTGGCCATGGAGCGCAACCTCGTCGAGCGCGGTTACGCCGGTGCGGACGAGCTTTCGGCGGGCCACGCATTGCGCGGCGGCAAGCCGTTCGCGCGCAAGCTCACGCCGGACCTGGTCAAGGATGGCAAGGAAGGGATGACGCGCGGCTCGTTCTACCGGCAGGCACAGGCCCCGGCCCGTTTCCGGCCGGGAGATCGTGTGCGCACCAAGAACATCCATCCACCCACACACACAAGGTTGCCGCGCTACGCGCGCGGGCGCACCGGCGTGATCGAACTGGTACACGGCTGTAATGTCTTTCCCGACACGATGGCGATCGACAAGGGCGACAACCCCCAGTGGCTCTACACGGTCGCCTTCGAAGCCAAGGAGCTGTGGGGACCGGACGCCGACCCGACCCTCAAGGTCTCAATCGATGCGTTCGAACCCTATCTCGAGCCGGCGTGAATGAGCGGCATCGACCCCACCCTCGCCCGCCGCGCCACCGATGCCGTGCCGAGCATTCCGCGCGATGCGGAAGGTCCCGTGTTCCGCGAGCCGTGGGAGGCGCAAGCCTTCGCGATGGCGGTCGCCTTGCATGCGCGCGGGCTGTTCACGTGGCCGGAGTGGGCCGAGATGCTGGCGGAGGAGATCAAGCGCGCCCAGGCCGCCGGCGATCCCGATACTGGCGAGACCTATTACCGGCATTGGCTCAATGCACTGGAGCGCATCGTCGCTGCGAAAGGCGTGGCGGATGGCCAGATGCTCGCGCGCTATCGCGACGCCTGGGGTCGCGCGGCGGAACGCACCCCGCACGGCACGCCGATCACGCTCAAGCCGCAGGACCTGGGGGGATAAGGCTCACGCGCTGCGGCTGCGCGAGCCTCATCAGGCCGGGGCCTCGGGCGTGTGCACGTGCTCCGGCCGCACGCCCCTGCCCACCAGCCATGCTGGGATCGCGCGCAGCGGCGGGACGTGCGAGAAAAGCCGCAACACCCATGGGGTCGGAAGCGACTGACCGGGGTCCAGCACCCGGTCGATCACGTTGTTCTGCGCAATGACTTGCAGCCGTTGGGTGACGCGAGTGGGAAACTCGCGTCGCCTTTGCACGCGCTCGAGATCGTCCTCGCGTAGCGTGCGGGTCTTGAGCGGCTGCCACAGCAAGTTAGCCGCCGCCACCGCGTCCTGCACCGCGAGATTGACGCCGACGCCGCCGATCGGGGACATCGCGTGCGCGGCATCGCCGATGCAAAGAAGCCCCGGCCGGTGCCAGCGGCGAAGCCGGTTGACCGCCACGGTCAAAAGCTTGATCTGATCCCAATCCTTGAGCTCGTCGACCCGGTCGGCGAAGGTTGGCGCGAGCCGCACAATGCTTTGCCGGAAGGCCGGCAAACCGGCGCGTTTGGTCTCTTCGATCGCGCCCTTGCGAATGACAGAAGCGCATTGCCAGTAATCGCCGCGATTAATCATGACCACGATGCGCCCTGTGTCAAAGCGGCCCATGGTTTCGTCTGGATCGCTTGATTTCTTCGGCAGCCGGAACCACAACACGTCCATCGGCGCGCCGAGATCATCGACGGGGAAACCTGCGCGCTCGCGCACGGTCGAGTGCCGCCCGTCGCAGCCAGCCGTCAGATCCGCGCGAATCTCAAGCGCGCCATCCGGCGTGTTGGCGCGTACCCCTGTGACACGGCCACCGTCCTCGATGAGATCGACCGCCTCCGCACGCATGCGCAGATGGAACGACGGGTAGCGCTTGCCGCGGTCGGCGAGAAAGTTGAGGAAGTCCCATTGCGGCATCACCGCAATGAACTTGCAGCGAGTGGGCAAATAGCCGAAATCCGCGAAAGCGTATTGCTGGCCGCCGAACAAGGCACCGATCTGAGGCGCTTTCTCGTGCGGCAATTTGAGAAAATCATCGAGCAGGCCAAGCTCCGCCATCACGTCCAGCGTCGAGGGATGAATGGTGTCGCCGCGGAAATCGCGCAGGAAATCGGCGTGTTTCTCGAGCACGACGACGTCGACCCCAGCGCGGGCGAGCAGAAAGCCGAGCATGAGCCCGCACGGCCCGCCGCCGACGACGCAGCAACGTGTGTAGAGTTGTTCGGCTGCCATTCTTGGCCCTCCGTGACTTGCACCGACAGAACTGGATGAAACGCTTCGGGTGCCGGGTGATGCAGCGGGTTGCGAGTTAAATCCCCACCATCCGCTCGGTCACCATGTAGCCGGTGAGCAGCAATGTGCCGAAGGCAATGATCACCACCGCCGCGCCGACCTCAATGGCGCGCATCGCCAGCATGCCGTAGCCGGAGCGCGCTTCGGCGATATGCTTGGCCCACGCCCTGGCCGCCACAGCCAGCGAGGCGATCGCGGCAACCGTGATAGCGGTGCCCACCGCCATGACAAAGGTGGAGATGACTCCCGTCCAGAACAGCCCCTGCGCCAGCGCGAACACCAGCACCAGGATCGCTCCAGAGCACGGCCGCAGGCCGACCGCGACAATTGCGGAGAACCCGCGCTTCCATCCTCCCGGCCCTGCGAGCTCCTCCGGCTCCGGCGCGTGCGCATGGCCCCATGCCGAGGCGTCTTCGTGCGGGTGCGCATGGTGATGTGCTTCGCCATGCGCGTGGTGCGCGTGGTCATGCCCATGATGGTGATGATGCGGATGATCGTGGGGCTGCGGTGTCGCGGCGGCACTCAAGGGGGCGGGACGGTGGAGCGTCCGCAGAAGCGCCAGGAACGCGCGCCCCTTCACCCAGAGCAATCTGAGCCCGATGAGAATGATCAGCGAATAGCTCACGATCTCAATCGCGTTCACCGCTCGTCCCATCGTCGCGGCGCTCGCGCTCAGCAGCGCGGCCGCGACCCCTACCACCACCACCGCAACGAGCGCCTGCAACAGCGCCGACGCGAACGACAGGACCACGCCGCGCATCCAGGTTTCGTCGTTGGCGACGATATACGAGGAGATGACCGCCTTGCCGTGACCAGGACCAGCGGCGTGAAAGATGCCGTAGAGGAACGACAACCCGGCCAGGCTCCAGACCGCGCTGCCGTCGGCCTTGGCGGAGCGGATCAGGCCGGAGAACTGGCGGTAGAATTCCGCCTGCTTGGCGAAGATCCAGCCCAGCACGCCGCCCACGGGCGCGGCCGGCGCCGGCGCGCGTGGCGTGCCGAACGGGCTCGCCTGCGCGAATGCGCCGTCGACTACGCCGGCTGCGAACAGCAGGACAGCCATGACCGCGATCAGCAACGCAAGATGAACGATAGGTCGCCGGCCGCGGGTATTTTTCACGGGCATTTCACAAAAATTTTGTTCGCGAATTCCGTACCAATAGTGAGCGAGGGATCTCGCTGGTCGGCAGGGAGTTGGCTCAGCCTCTGCGTCAATGCGGCGTTCATTTCCTGCGGCCGCCCGATCGAGAGCTTGCAGTGCGCGGGCGCTCCCACAAGTTTGACCGGATCTTTTTCGGCGAAGCTGAAGTCGACGAAGAACTCCCGATCGTAGACCTCGAGCGAAAGGTCCTTGGCCTTGACCGGTGCCTTCAACGCGAGCGTGAAATGCAGGGTCAGCACGGTGTCCTTAGGATCGAAATCGAGATAATAGCCCGCCGGCGGCTCCTCGAATTCGACTTTCTTTCCGTTCGCCTTGGCATAGGTGAAGAAGTCGTATTCCTTGAGCGAAGTGACGTTGACTTCGGCAAGCGGTGCCAACTCCTCGCGGGTGAACTCGCCCTTCGTCTTCGACTCGATACCTTGGGTGGCGAACACGGAGAACATGTCGTCGAAGGTCCAGGCGTGGCGAACGCCGGTCACCGTTCCGTCGGGTGCGTAGACGAGCTCGCTTTTGACGGTCACCCAGATGTGAGGATGCGCGTGCGCAGCTGCGGTCGCGATCACGAGAGCCGCACATGCTGCGAGAGCGCAAATGACGGGACGGTGCATCATCGATGCGCTTGCCAAGCTCCTCCCGGCGGATTGGCGGCACGATATCACGGACTGCGGCGGAAAGGAGGCGCGGACGGACCAAGTCAGTGCAAAGTAACGTGAAATCTACGCCCCCGCCGCGCCGCCGTCGGCACGCGGGTCGTGGCCGGCTTCAAACGTGCCGTCCGGGTGAAGCACCACCGCGCCGGCATGACCCATGAGATCGGAATAATTCTCCGGAAGCACGTCGACTTCGTGGCCCGCTGCTGCAAGGCGCTCGACAAGCGCGTCGTCGAAACGCGATTCCAGGCGCAAACTGCCGTGGGCTGCGCCCCAGGTGCGGCCCAACAGCCAGCGCGGCGCCTCGATCGCGCGCGCAAGCGGCATCCGGTAACGCACGTGGCGCGTGAACACCGCAGCCTGCGTCTGCGGCTGGCCGTCGCCGCCCATGGTCCCGTAGCCGATCACGCGTCCGTCAGCGAGCACCGCGAGCGCCGCATTGAGCGTGTGGAACGGCAGCCTGCCTGGCTCGAGCGCGTTCAAGGCTCCGGCATCGAGCGAAAAGCTCGAGCCCCGATTCTGCATCAGCACGCCGGTCGAGGGCAGCACGACGCCGGAGCCGAACTCCCAGTAGAGTGACTGAAGGTAGGAGACGACGAGGCCGGAAACATCGGCGGCGCCGATCCAGACCGTACCGCCCGCGCCTGCGGCGGGTTGCCAAGGTGCGGCCTTGCGGCGATCGATTGCCAAAGCCTCGCGGTCGAGAAACGGCGCGGCGAGATAGCGATCGACCGCATGCGGCAGACGATCGGGATCCGTGATCACCCGGTCGCGCACGGTAAAGGCTCGTTTGATGGCTTCGACGAGCCCGTGCACATGGTGGAAGGCCTCGCCCTGCGGAACGCGCAAGCGCTCGAACAGCGCGAGGACGAGCAACGAGGCAAGTCCCTGCGTCGGCGGAGGCGTATTGAAGAGGGTGTCGTCTTCAGTCATCACCGAGAGCGGCCCGGCAAGGCTCGCGCGACAGCGCTCCAGATCGGAGCGCGTCAGCGGACTGCCGATGCGATCGAGATCTGCCGCGATCTCGCGCCCGACATCACCGCGATAAAAATCGTCGAGGCCGGCGTGGGCGAGATGCTCGAGCGTCGAGGCGAGCGCCGTTTGCTTGAGCGTTGCGCCTGAATTGAGCGGCTTGCCGTCGATTAGAAAGACCTGCGCAAAGCCGGGCACATGCTCCAGCTCGGAAAGTTTTTCGGAGGTGACGCGGGCGTGGCTCTTCGTCACGCTCGCGCCCTCCTTTGCATGCGCAATCGCGGGCGCAAGCAGATCGCGAATCCCCATTTGTCCGCCCCAAGCCTGGGCGGCCTCGAGCGCGAGCATCCAACCCGCAACAGCGCCGGGCGTGGTCAGCGCCGCGAGCGCGCCGCGCGGAGGAATCGCCTCGTGCTCGCGATAGAATTCGCGCCGCGCATTGGCGCCGGCGCGCCCGGCGGCGATGAGCGCGCGCACATTTCCGGATGGCTCACGGATGAGCCAAATACCGTCGCCGCCCAGCTGGGCCATGTGCGGGTAAACCGCGGCGATGCTCGCCGCCATTGTCACCGTGGCCTCGAGTGCATTACCGCCCTCGGCGAGGACCGCACGCCCGGCTTCGACGGCGGCGTGGTGCGGCGCAGCCACGGCACCACGATGATGTCCGGCAGTGTGAACCTCGATCATTCCGACGGCTGGCTGACTGCCTCGCTCAAGCCGCGCCGTTTGAGCAAGCCGTCGGGCGTGGGCAATCGCCCGCGAAAGGCGATGTAGAGCTCGGCCGGATCGCGTGAGCCTCCGGCGGCATAGACGTGATCACGAAGCTTCTTCGCGGTTGCCGGATCGAAGACGTCGCCGGTCTCCTCGAACGCCGCGAACGCATCTGCGTCGAGCACCTCCGACCACAGATAGCTGTAATAGGCAGCGGCGTAGCCGCTCCCTGCAAATATGTGCTGGAAGTGGACGGGCCGGTGACGCATGACGATCTCCGAGGGCATCCCGATGCGCGCGAGCGCCGCTTGTTCGAAGCTGGCGATGTCGAAGGCTTCATCGGTTCCGGGCTGAAGATGGATGTCGAGATCGACCAGTGCAGAGGCCACGTATTCCACCGTCGCCTGGCCCTGATTGAAGGTGCGCGCCGCAACGAGCCGCCGCAGTTGATCCTCCGGGATCGGCTCGCCCGATTGGTAGTGCCGGGCGAAGCGACGCAGGAGTTCTGGCCGCTCCAGCCAATGCTCGTAGAGCTGCGACGGCAGCTCCGACCAATCATGGAGCACGCTCGTCCCCGCGATGAGCGGATAGGTGACGTCGGAGAGGAGCCCGTGCAATCCGTGGCCGAATTCGTGGAACAGCGTCTTTGCGTCGTCGAAGGAAAGTAGCGTCGGCTCCCCAGCGCGCGCTTTGGAAAAATTCATAACGTTGATGACCAACGGATGGATATCGCCCCTGAGTTTTTCCTGGTCGCGCAGCGTCGTCATCCAGGCGCCGCTGTGCTTCGACGGACGCGCGAAATAATCGCCGAAGAAAAGGCCGCGATGGCGCCCCGTCGCATCGCGCACCTCCCACACCCGCACCTCCGGGTGCCAGACCGGCACGTCCGCGCGCGGCGCGAAGGTCAGGCCGAATAGGCGGTTGGCGGCGTAGAACGCGGCCTCGATGATCTGCTCGAGCTGGAGGTACGGCTTGATAGTTGCTTCGTCGATGTCGCAGCGCAGCTTGCGCAGTTTCTCCGCGTAGTAGCGCCAGTCCCAGGGCGCCAGCGCGAAATTCTGGCCTTCCGCCTGCAGAAGTGCCTGCAACGCATCGCGATCCGCGCTCGCGCGCCGGCGTGCCGGCGCCCAGACGCGATCGAGCAGCGCGCGCACCGCCTCCGGCGTCTTGGCCATGGTGTCGTCCAGCCGGTAGTGCGCGAAACTCGGATAGCCCAGCAGCCGCGCGCGCTCGGCGCGCAGCAAGACCATCTCGGCGATGATCGGCTTGTTGTCGGTTGCGCCGCCGTTGTCACCGCGCGCGATCCAGGCGCGAAACGCCTTCTCGCGCAGCTCGCGCCGGGCCGAGAATTGCAGGAACGGCTCGATGCTCGATCGCGAGGTGGTGATGACATGCTTACCGGGAAAGCCGCGTTCCTCGGCCGCCGCACGCGCCGCCGTCCGCACGAAATCCGGAAGGCCGGCAAGGTCCTCCTCACCATCGAGGGCGAGCGTAAAGCTTTGCTCGTCTGCCAACACATTCTGGCTGAAAGCCGTGCCGAGCGTGGCGAGACGCGCGTTGATGTCGGCGAGCCGCGCCTTGGCGGCGGCGTCAAGCGCCGCGCCCGCGCGCACGAATTTCACATAATAACGCTCGAGAACGCGCCGCTCTTCGGCCGATAACGCGAGTTGATCCCGTGCGCGATACAAACGCTCGACACGGCCGAACAGGGTCGCGTCCATGTGGATGCTGTCCCAATGCTTGGCCTTGACGGGCGCGACCTCGCGCTCGATTGCAAGGATTTCCTCGTTGTTGTGCGCGCCGGCCAACAGATTGAAGACGTCGACCGTGCGCGTGAGCGCCGCGCCGCTTGTCTCGAGCGCGGCGATGGTATTGGCGAATGTCGGCGCGGCCGTATTGCCAGCGATGGCAGCGATCTCGGCGGCATGCGCGGCAAACGCCCGCGCAAACGCTGCCCGGAAATGCTCCGGCTTGATGCGATCGAAGGCGGGAACCCCGAAGGGATCGCACCAATTCTCCAACATGGGGTTGGCGTCGGCGGCGAAAGCTTGGGTCTGTTGATGCATGCGCGTCATATGGGGCGGGAAGACCGACACTACGACCCCAAGCGAGGCCGCGGCGAAGGCCCGTCAGCATCGCTGCATCTGTCGAATTTTCGATGTGAAAGGGCGGCTGCGTTGCTAGAATAATGAATTCGACGTTGAGCGATCATTTGAACAATCAGGACATCCGCACGTTTGTATGAACCAGCCTAGAGCGGCATCAACGTGCAGAAAAGCACCAAAATAAGAGGAGGAGACATGGTTTCGTTCACCTTGAACAATAGGCAGGTCTCGGTCGACGCCGACCCGAGTTCGCCTCTGTTGTGGGCGATCCGCGACCATATCGGCCTGACGGGTACCAAATACGGCTGCGGCGCGGGCGCCTGCGGCGCCTGCACCATCCACATCGACGGCACGGCGCAACGCTCGTGCCAGATCGACTTGGGCTCGGTCGCGGGCAAAACAGTGCTCACCATCGAGGGCCTGTCACCTACGTCCTCCCATCCATTGCAAAAGGCGTGGGTGATCGAAGAGGTCCCGCAGTGCGGATACTGCCAATCGGGACAGATCATGAAGGCTGCCGAGCTACTCGCTAAAAATCCGAAACCGTCCCGCGCCGACATCGTCACCCACATGGACGGCAATATCTGCCGCTGCGGAACCTATCACCGCATCATCGCCGCCATCGAACGGGCAGCGAGGGAGGCCTGAGTCATGACCATGATCGATCGGGATATCTCGCGTCGCGGCGTCATTGCCGGCTTGGGAGGAATGGCGTTCTGCGTTGCAGTCGGAAACGATGGCGTACGCCTGATGTCGCAGGCGCAGGCGAATGCCCTAGCAAACGCGGCCATCAGCCCATGGGTGCGCATCGCACCGGACGGCAACATCACGATCCTCAGCGCCGGGGCCGAGATGGGTCAGGGCTCGATGACCTCATTGCCGCTCATCGTGGCCGAGGAGATGGATGCCGATTGGTCGAAGGTCGCCATCGAATGGGCGCCAGCCGACCCCAACATTTACGGCTACAAGAATCCGGTCGGCACCGAAAACCTGATGTGGATCGTGGGCAGCCGCGCGGTGCAGCTCTATTTCACCCAACTGCGCATCGCCGGCGCCCAGGTCCGCAAAGTGCTGATCGCCAACGCCGCGCAAAAATGGGGCGTCGACGCCGCAACGCTCAAGACCGAGCCGAGCATCGTCATCAACCCCGCCAACGGAGCGCGCATGACCTATGGCGAGATCGCCGCCTTTGGCACGATTCCGCCGACGCTGCCGACGGTCAATCCGAAGGAGCTCAGGTCACGCAAGGATTTCCGCCTGATCGGGAAGTCTGTCTCCCGGCGCGACATCCCCTCGAAGGTCAACGGCGCCGCGCAATACGCCATCGACGTGAAATTGCCGGGCATGGTCTATGCCTCGAGCTTGCATTCGCCGGTCCACAACGCCCAGGCCGGAATCTGGGACCCGGGCAAGCAGGATCAATCGGGCAGCGCGCCGGAGACCTGGAATGATGCCGAGGTCAAGCGCATGCGCGGTGTCGTCGCGGTTGTCCCACTACCCAACGGCTTAGCCGTCGTGGCCGATGATTTCGCCGCCGCGAAGGCCGGCCGCGACGCGCTGAATGTGACGTGGCGCAAGGCCAAGGCCGAGGGCTTCAACTCCGATCGGGCGCTTGAGGATTATGTCAAGATCCACGCCGATCCCAACGCGCAAGCAGTCAAGATCGAACAGAAGGGCGACGTCACTGCGGCTTTCGCAACGGCGGCCAAGACGTATCGCGCCGAATTTCGCAGCGATTACGGCTATCACGCGCAGATGGAGCCGCTCAACGCGGTGGTCCGCATCAATGACAGCGGCGATCGGGCCGAGGTCTGGGAGGGCAGCCAAGCTCCCGACGAATCGCGCAAGGCGGTGGCGAAGGCGCTTTCGCTGCCGCCTGAGCAGGTGGATTTCCACCAGTGCTACATGGGCGGCGGGTTCGGCCGTCGTTCGCTCGGTGATTATGCCGCCGAGTGCGCGCGCATCGCCAAGGAGGTGCGCCGTCCCGTCAAGCTGATATGGACGCGGGAAGAGGACATCGCCCAAGGCATGTTCCGGCCGCAGTCCTTCCAGTGCCTAGAGGCGGCAACGGATGCAGCGGGCAAGGTCACGGGCTGGAAGCACTGTGTCGTCGGCGATGGCGAGTTTCTCCTTATCACTGGCATCAAGATTCCGTATTACGAGGTGCCCAACCAAGCCATAGAGCGGCGCGGCGTCTCGCACGGCGTCAATCTCAAGCACTGGCGCGCGGTCGGTCACGTGTTCAACACGTTTGCGATCGAAAGCTTCGTCGACCAGATGGCGGTCGATCAAGGCGTCGATCCGATCGAATTCCGCTTGGAACGCATGGCAGCGACACCCAAAGCGCGTAAGGTATTCGAGACACTAGCAGCCATGTCCGACTACAAGGCCAAGCGCCCCGAAGGCCGGGCGCTCGGGATCTCGATCACAGAGCGTGCAGGCTCGCTTGGCGCGGGCGCCATCGAAATCTCGCTCGACCACGCGAGCGGCAAGATCCGGGTGCACAAGGTATGGGCGGCAATCGACGGCGGCGTCGTGGTGCAACCCTCCGCGGCCCAGGCGAACGTGGAGAGTGGCATTCTCTATGGCTTGTCGAGCGTGCTGCGTGAGCGCATCTCGATCCGAGACGGCGTCGTGGAGCAGTCGAACTTCCACGACTACAACGTGATGCGCATGTCGGACCTTCCGGAGGAGCTCCATGTCAGGTTTGTTGACGTCGATACCCGGCCGACGGGGCTGGGCGAGATCGGCAATCCTTTCATCGCGGGCGCGATCTCGAACGCATTCTACCGGCTGACCGGCAAGCGGCTGCGCCATCTGCCGTTCACGCCGGAGCGCGTGCTGGAAACGTTGAAGGCGTAGGACACCGACGTGACGCTGGGCAACGGCGTCTTCATCGTTGCCCACGCTCAGCCATCAGCCAATGTGCTCGAGCACGGCTGCGCTGTGGCGCCGGCACGTCATCCCGCCAGGAACCTGTTGCGGGTCTGGAAGTCCTTGAACGTGCTCTCCGGCACCTCGAAATTGGTCGCCAACAGGAGGTGCGGGTTGGCACCGATCCAGTCGGCGAGCGAGATCGACTCATAGGTGCCGTTGTCCGTAAACAAACGGAAACACGCGGAAACGCTCCGCACAATTATCTCGCGGTTGTAGGCGCGGGGAGCAAACGGCGCGTGAAGTTGTAGAAACGGCCGGAAACGATAGGCGTGGCGCCATCCCACGTCTTGGGCGCGACGGCGCCAAGCTGGAAACGAAACGATGGCAGCTCGGTGCCGGCAAGCGGCGCCGGCGTCGGCCCGAACGGCGACTGGCCCTGTCCGAAAGTCTCCGTGCCCGTTGCAGCAGCCACCATGCCACCGGTTGCGGCGGCGCCCAGCATGTCGCGACGTGAGAACCCGGTCATTCGTAACCTCCTGATCCAGCGCGCCCCGCGTCCGACCGCGCTGACGGGTGTCACAGCTTGCGATCGCGAGTCAACCAAACTCGGCACGCATTTGCCGCTGGCATATGCTTAAACAGCACGCGCATCGATCCCAAAACTGGAGGGCCCATGACCGCCATCACGCTTGCGCAGGCCGACCGCCTCATCGACGCAATCTTGGCGCGCGGCGCCGAGCTCGATTGCCGGCCGCTCGCAGTCATCGTCGTCGAGCCCGGATGCAAGGTGAAGGCATTCAAGAAGGAGGACGGCAGCTCGATGATCCGATTCGAGATGGCCTACGGCAAGGCCTACGCCGCGCTCGCCATGGGCCGCTCGTCCAAGCTCGTGAAAGTACGCGCCGAGCAGCGGCAAGCGGCGAGCAGATTTTTCCCGAGGGCGGCGGGTTGCAGATTCGCGATGGCACGGGCGAGGTCATCGGCGCGGTCGGCGTCACCGGCGATACGGAGGAGCGCGACGAGGAGCTCGCCGCCCACGGCATCCGCTCCGTCGGGCTCAAAACCGACGAGGACTGCGCGACGACCGTGGGCCGCCGGCGCGGCATCCGGCTGACCGATACGTGACATCTATTGTAGAGTTGCGTTAGCCTCAAAGCGCAAACACAAGAAACTCGGGGAGGATTGGCATGGCCGCTGCTCGCAGGACATTCGCGCTGGCGGCCGCCGTGCTCGCCGCTGCCTCGGTCTCGCACTCGGCGCCACCGCTCGACTACGAGTTCTTCAAGACGCGCGTGCAGCCGATATTCCTGCAAAAGCGCGACGGCCACACCCGCTGCTACGTCTGCCACGCCGAGGGCAACAATGCGTTCCGGCTGCAGCGGCTCTCACCCGGCGCGAGTACCTGGAACGAGGAGCAGTCGCGCAAAAACTTCGAGATGGCATCGATCCTGGTGAACCCCGGCGATCCCGCGACGAGCCGGCTTCTGCAGCAGCCGCTCGCGCCGGAGGCCGGCGGTAACGTCTTCCACTCCGGCGGCCGCCAGTTCGCCTCGCAGGATGATCCGAACTTCAAAATCCTGGCCGACTGGGTGAACGGGGAAAAGCTGTAGCGGACGCGCAGGCGCCGCCCGCACTATGCTTAGGCTGGTCGTGCCGGACGATGCGGCGCACGCAACGCGATGCCGTTGCGGCCGCGCAGATCTCCCCCGGAAGCAGTGGAGGGCGCCGGCTCCGCACATCGCAAGAGTGCCTTGTGCGCCTCCCATTCGCTCGCCGGGTCCAACGTCTCGAGAAACTGCACCTCGCCGGCGGCAAGTAACGCAATCGGCAGGCCATCGCGGTAGAGCAGACGATTGCCGGTGAGCGCCGGGAGCTTCGGCCCCAGAGTGAGAATTCCCACGAGATTGAGCGGGTCGGCGCCGGAGAGCGAGAGCAGTGCGCCCGACGCGGGCTGACGCCGTGCCTCACGTAACATACTGACGGCGTCCGGCAGCGCGAATTGCTCGCCGGAGAAACCGGCGACGAAACGCCCGCCGCGGATGTCCCCGCGGCTCTCGAGCCTGCGATAGACGCGCAACAGTTCCCGCCACGGCGGCAGCCAGGCCGCCTCACGCTCGATGAGCCGCCAGAACACGACGCCGTAACGCAGCAATAAGGTGCGCGCCACATGCTCGATTTGCTCAAAGGCCGCTTGCGCCGGCGGGCTCGACATGGCCGACCGGGCCCGGCGCGCCAGCGCCCACCGGCCCGCCGCTTCCATCCCGAACTTTGCCGTGCGCCGACGGCGGTGACCGCCGGCGAACGGTCTGCGCTCAGGCGACGGCACCAGCAGTGCGCGCAAGCCGCTGAAGCTGTCGGAGCTCACGAGACCGAGCGCGACCAGTTCGGCCAGCGCTTCCTCGACCTGGGTGCGCAGCAGGCCGGTGCCTTCCACCAACTCGTCGAAGAACGACGCCCCCTGCTCCTCAATGTAGTCGGCAACGGCTTGGGCGCGGAAGCTGGGCTCAACGTCGTCCTGATCAGGCGACAACGACGTCCAATGGGCGCCATGCCGGCGCGCCACGAGCGTAATCGGCGTGGTGCGCAGGGGACTCGCCCGGCTGTCGCCACCATTGCCCGATCGTCCGGCACGAGGTCGCAGCCGCATCCACGTGACGCGCCCCGCCAAACAGCAATCGTCGAGCCATCGCGGCTCGTAACCGGCGAGCCGCGCTGGCAGGATCTCGCTCTCCCAGGCGGCGGCCGGCGCCTCGAATCCTTCGAGCTGCGCCAAGACGGCATCGATGGCATCCGGCCCTTGCATGCGCGCATCGGCCGCCACGCGCTGCCAACTCAGCAAGAAGCGCAGGAAATCGCGCGCCGCGACCGGCTCGATCTCTGCCCGTAAGCGCTTGACCGTGTAGCCGTGAATGCGGGCGAGCAAGCGGCGCTCGCACCATTCTTCGCCGGCGGCGGCCGGCGTGAATCGCCCGCGCATGGCGAAGCCTTCGGCTTCGAGCGCCGCCAGCGCGGCTGCGATTTCATGCTGTCCAAGTCCGAGCGGAGCAGCGAGCGCTTCGCGCGTCACGGGCCCGAGGCCCTCGAGCCGGCCGCGCACGATTTCAACCAGCGCCGCTTCGCGCCCGCAATTCGCATCGGCAGCCGCGGCGGGAGCGGCGATCGCCGGCTCGAGCTTGGCCGCGGGCCACAGCGCCCGCAACTGCGGCAGGCGTTCCGCCGCGATCCACACCGTCGCCGCGGGAGCATGCAGCTGCGCCACGCGGTTCTCCCGGGCAAGCGCCGACAACCAGCCGATCCAGCCGACTGCGGCGCGGGCCTCGTCCACGGCGAGGAAGCCGAGCCACACCAGCGCGTCGTGCAGCTCATCGGCATTGGAAGGATCGGGCCACGCTTCGCCGCGAACGCGGGCGATCGCCTCTGGATCGAGGCGGCCCAGGTCGGCAGCAGTCTCAGGCGAGAGCCAGCGTCGGCTCATGACGGCCTGCGTCCGGCGCTCCTCCAGCGGCGCGTCGTCTAGATAGGCATAGGGCCGCGCCGAGAGAACTTCGAGCGCCAGCGGCGAAGGCTCGGTCAGGTCGCGAGCGACAACGCGAATGGCGCCGGATTCGATGCGCTCGAGCAGGCGTTCGAGACCCCCGAGATCCATCGCCTCATCGAGGCAATCGGCAATGGTTTGGCGCACCAGCGGATGATCCGGAACCTCGCGCTCGCCAGTGAGGTTTTCTGCGCAGGCGATCTGGTCGGGAAAGACGGCGGCGATCAGGTCTTCGGCGCCCATGCGCGCGGGTTGCGGCGCCACTTTCTTGCCGCCGCGGAACCGCGGCAGCGCGAGCGCCACCCCGATCACCCAGCGCCAGCGGGTGACGAACATCGGTGCATCGAGCACCGCCTGGATGAGCAGCGGCCTGATGGTCGCGGAGTTGAGGTAGCGCGCGACCTCGGCAAGCTCGAAACTGTGTGCGGTGGTCAGCGAGAGCACGATATTGTCCTCGGTCGCCGCCGCCTGCAGCTCGAAATTGAATTTGCGGCAAAAACGCTTGCGCAGCGCCAGGCCCCAGGCGCGGTTGATGCGGCTGCCGTTGGGTGAATGGATGACGAACTGCATGCCGCCGGCCTCGTCGAAGAAGCGCTCGAACACGATCGTGTCCTGCGTCGGCAGGCAGGTGAGCGCCGCATGGGCGGAGGTGAGATATTCGAGCAGCTGCTCGGCCGCGGGCCGGGCGATCCCGACCTCATCGACGAGCCAGTGCAGGATATCCTCGGCTCCTTCACCGCTGCTCAGGCGCGCGGCGATGTCCGCCCGCAAGCGCGACACCGCCACCGACAATTCATCGCTGCGGCCCGGCGCCTCTCCGAGCCAGAACGGAATCGTCGGCGGCATTCCATGGGCATCCTCGACTCGCACCACGCCGCGTTCGACGCGTATGATGCGATAGCTCTTGTTGCCGAGCTGGAAGATGTCGCCGGCCAGGCTCTCGACCGCGAAGTCTTCGTTCACGGTCCCGATGAAATGGTTCTCGGGCTCGAGCAGCACTTGATAGTCGGCGTTATCCGGGATCGTCCCTCCGGAAGTGATCGCAGTGAGTCGCGCGCCCCGCCGCCCGCGCAGCATACGATTGACGCCGTCGTGGTGGATCAGCGCGCCGCGGCGGCCGCGGCGAGTGCTGAAGCCTTCCGCCAGCATTCGCACCACCGCAGCGAAATCCTCCCGCGGCAGCGCGCGATAGGGCGAGGCGCGCCGAACGAGCCCATAGAATTCGTCCTCGTTCCATTCGCGCGCGGCAACTTCAGCGACGATCTGCTGAGCCAGCACGTCGAGCGGCTGTTCCGGAATCCTGACCAGGTCGAGCTCGCCGCGGCGGACGCTGTCGAGCAGTGCGGCGCACTCCACCAGCTCGTCGCGCGACAACGGAAACAGCCGGCCCTTAGGCGTGCCGTCGATGGCGTGTCCGGATCGCCCGACGCGCTGCAGGAAGGTCGCAATCGAGCGCGGCGACCCGAGCTGGCAAACCAGGTCGACCTCGCCGATGTCGATGCCCAGCTCGAGGGAAGCGGTCGCCACCAGCGCTTTCAGTTTGCCGTGCTTGAGCCGCTGCTCGGCATCCAGGCGCTGCTCTTTGGCGAGGCTGCCGTGGTGCGCGGTCACTTGATCCGCGCCGATCCGCTCGGATAGCTGGCGCGTCACCCGCTCGACCAGCCTGCGGGTGTTGACGAAGATCAACGTGGTGCGATGTGCCTCGATCAAGTGGGCCAAGCGCTGATACACCTGCTCCCAGACCTCGGCCGACATCACCGCCTCGAGCGGTAAATCCGGAAGTTCGAGGGCGAGATCGCGAGCACGGCGATGGCCGGTGTCGATGATGGTGCAGTCGACGCCCGACGTCTTGTTCGCCCCCACCAGGAAACGCGCAACGGCCTCGATCGGCCGCTGCGTGGCTGACAGACCCACGCGCAATAGGCGATCGCCGCAGAGAGCCACCAACCGCTCGAGTGAAAGCGCCAAGTGGGTGCCGCGCTTGTTCGCCGCGAGCGCATGGATCTCGTCGACGATCACGGTACGGGTGGTCGCCAGCATCGAGCGCCCCGACTCCGAGCCGAGCAGGATGTAGAGAGATTCCGGGGTGGTCACCACGATGTGCGGCGGACGGCGACGCATGCGGTCGCGTTCACTGGGCGGGGTGTCGCCCGTGCGGACCCAGGTGCGGATGTCCACCTCTGGCAAGCCCTGCGCCCGGAGGCTCTCGCGGATGCCCGCCAGCGGGGCCTCTAGGTTGCGTTGGATATCATTGGACAGCGCCTTGAGCGGCGAGACATAGACGATCTGGGTTTCATCCTTGAGGCCACCGTCGAGCCCTTGCCGCACCAGGCCGTCGATGGCGGCGAGAAAGGCCGCAAGCGTCTTCCCCGATCCGGTCGGCGCGGCAATCAGCACATGCCGGCCGGCTTGGAAGGCGGGCCAAGCCTGCGCCTGCGCTGCCGTGGGGCCAGCGAAGGTGCGGTCAAACCACGCGGCAACGGCGGGATGAAACAAGGAGCTTGGCGTCATGGAACCGGAATAGCGGACGGCGGCCTGTGAGCGTGCGTCCAACGACCGCGCACGCCCACGGTCATATCGTGCGCCACATATTGGGTTTGTCGCGGGCCCAATCAATCCACTCGCGTAGCGAGGCTGGCCGCCACCGAAAAGCGATTACTTCATCACCAGCGTGGTGATGCGCTTGGGCACCTCGCCTACGGGAACAACCGCCTTTACCTTCATGTCCTCGGTATCGATGGCGGTCACCGATTTTATGGCCGCATTGGTGATGTAGATGGTCTTGCTGTCCGGCGTGAAGGTGACCCAGTTTGGGACCGAAGCGATAGGACCGTGTCCGGCAAGCTTGAGGGCCGGCAGCGCCACCTCGCCCACGAGCTTAATCTCCGGGAGCGCATAGACGAACACCGCGTTGTTGGGGATGCTGGTGACCCACAACGTCTTGCCATCCGGCGCGACCCCTATGCCGTGGGACGGCGCCGTGGCGCGCCCGGCGTCAGTTTCGAATTCGACCGCCGTTTCCGGAAGCGCGATCCTCGCCACCTCTTTGCGCGCGGCAAAATCGACCACAGCGAACCCATTCGTGTCGGAGAGTTGCACGAAGATGCGCTTGGTCGAGCCATCGGGGCCGGCTTCAATCGCCATCGGGCGCACCCCCTTGTCGAGCGGCAGCTCCCAGATCGGAACCTCGCGCTCGAGATCGATCACGGTCAAAAGCTTGCCGGGGATCGAGCCGGTGATGAGATGCTTCCCGTCCGGCGTCACGTAGATGTTGTGAAGCCTGCCGTTCACCGGGATGCTTTTGGTCCGCGTGAGCGTGTTTGCGTCGATCACGTCGACGGCGCCCGCCCCGCGCGCGATGCCGACCAAGATGCGATCGCCGGCCTTGGTGACTGCGATGTTATTCGGATGATTGCTCAGCGGCACTTTCTTGACCAGCGCGCCGCTCGAGCGGTCGAACACCTCCAGCGTGCTGTCGGTCTCGTTGCTGACATAGACCCGCGCGCCATCGGGCGAGGGCGCAATCCCGTGCGCCGCCTCGATCCCCTTGATCTCCTGCACGACCTTGTTGGTCGCGGGATCGATGACGTGAATGCTGTCGCCGGCGCTGTTGGTTACATAGATGAAAGCCGCGCCACCCCACGCCGGCAGCGGGATAAGCGCCAGCACCAGCCACAACTGCCGCACGATGCGAGGATAGCCGCTCATTGCAATCTCCCAGCTTTGGTGCGGGGGTGAGGTTACGCTCGACCGATGGCTAATACCAGCAGCCTTGCCGCCATTCGTCCCCCGCGACTTCGGCCGCGCACGCGTGCTAATCTCGGCGAGGCGAAAGCCCAGGAGTTAACCCATGCCCCGTCACGCCCGCTACCTGCCTCACGGCGTTATTCCGGCCGTGCTGCTGCCGTTCAACGATGATTTTTCCATCGACGAAAAGAGCTTCCGTGTCCATCTGCGGGACGTCGCGGCGACCAAGGGGATCTCCGCCATCACCATCAACGCGCATTCGACCGAGGTCGCCTCCTTGACCTTTGAGGAGCAGCGGCGCGTGCTCGCCATCGCCCAGGACGAGATCGGCGAGCGCTTGCCGTTGGTCAACGGCGTGTGGGCGGATGGCAGCATCGAAGCGGCTCGGATCGCCCGGATGGCGGCGGACGGCGGTGCCTCGGCGCTACTGATCTTCCCGCCAGGGCCCTTCACGCTGGGGCAATCGCCGCAGATGGCGCTTGCGCATTTCAAGCGCATCGCGGACGCGAGCGACCTGCCGCTCATCGTGTTCCAGTATCCGCTCGTCACGGGTCAGGGCTACCCGATGGAGACGCTCCTCAAGATGGCCCACGAGATACCAAGCATCCGCGCCATCAAGGATTGGGCGGGGAACGTGGCGCAGCATGAAATGCATATTCGGACTCTGCAGAGCCTGCCGCGGCCGGTGACGGTGCTCAGCACCCACAGCGCCTGGCTGTTGAGCTCGCTGGTGCTCGGCTGTAACGGGCTCCTCTCCGGCAGCGGCAGCGTGATCCCGGATCTGCAGGCGCAGCTCTTCCATGCGGTCAAGACGAATGATCTCGCCGAGGCCCGCCGCCTCAACGAGCGCATCTATCCGCTGGCGCGGGTCTTCTATGCGGACCCCTGGGCCGACATGCACAACCGCATGAAGGAGGCCCTGGTGCTGCTCAGCCGCTTGCCGCGCGCCGTGGTGCGGCCGCCGCTGGTCAAGCTCTCCGACGCCGAGATCGAGCGCATCCGCGTGGCGCTGTCCGAGGCCGGGCTCCTCCACGCGAAGGCGCGCGACGCGGCCTGACCGGCTCGCGCGCCGCGCGCCCGGCCACAATAAGGCGATTTCGTGGCCTCGCTTCCGAGCCCAAGGCTTGATTCGCCTCAGCCGTTTGCACAGATTGCGCCGCCCATAGGAGCGTTGGCATGAACCGCCCCACGAGCCCCGGCGGGGGACGCAGGATCGCCTGGCAGAACGTGCTGACCGTACTCAGCGCGGCGATTCTGATCGGTGCCGAGGTGTTCGGCGCCGCCTTCGCCGGCGGTTGGGCGGTCGCCAGCTACTTGGATTTGGGCCCGTACGGCGTGCACGCGATGCAGGGCATCTTCTTCGTCTGCGGCATCGCCGTCATGGCCGCGTTCATCCGCAACGCCCGTCGCGTCGAGCCCTTCATCAGCCGCGGCTGAGTGCACGAGGCCGCGTCCTCGCTTCACCATCTGCCACCAGCGGCGGCGGACTGAAAAAAATTCTTGTCAAGCGCGCATACATCGCTTATGTGCGCATTGCCCAATTTCGCACGTGCCTGTGGCCGTGTGTCGGTCGGTGGGCATCCGGACAAGAGGCCGGACAGCCGCCCGGAGCAAGATCGCAGCATTGAGTCTGTGATCGCCTGAGCTCCGAATCCACTTGACCGGCAGCCGGAGGCGAAACCGGCACACCCCGCGCTCAACGGGGGACGCGGCTTAAAGCAACGACGGACCGGGCTTCCTTGGTCTCTGCCGGCCTTCCACCGCCGGCGTGGCTACC
>DATFQX010000304.1:0-3357 GCA_035263865.1 Xanthobacteraceae bacterium | reverse complement strand
CGCGAGCCTAAATTTTCAGATCTCAGCCTCGGCTGAGAGCGTCGATCCTACCGACTTCTGCAACGAAATCGGCCCGACGCAGACATCCCGCAACGTCAGCTCTTAGGTCGGCTGTTCGGGGTAAAGCGGACTCGTTATGCTCGCGCGTGTTATTTCCGGGTGTGTTGTGGTTTTTGGACGCCGGCGACAAGAGAGCTCCGCACGCTCAACTGACCGGCGTCCAAAAAGCGCCAAGGCACGAAGTCGCGGGAAGTTGGGCACCGGCTAAGCAGCGAGCGCTATGGGGATTTAATGCCTGCGCCGAGCTCGATGGTAGACGTGACGCTGACAGGGTTCGACCTGCGTGTCTGTAGGTATGGGAGGTCAGCAGAGTGCAGCAGGCATTTTGGCGTGTGTTCGGAGCGCATCAACGCGCGATCCGCACACTGGTGAATGCTATTGGGTCGAGCGAGATCGCCGCCGGCGTGGAGCCAGCGCATCGGAACCGGGAAGCCGCAACGCTCACAAGAGGTCAGGCTCATGACGTGTCGATCCTGTTTGGTGTCGGCCGCCACTTCGGCTCGCAGCCGGGCGCGAAGGTCTCGATGACGATCATGCGCGCGCCACAGCATGGGCATGGCCAGGGCAGCACAAGCAGCGTGTCCGGGGCAACATCGGGCTGCTGTTGGGGATCGGCGGCAGGCGGGGCGACATTGAGGAGTGCGCGGGCCATCGCGATGCTCTCGGCGCGGTTGGTTGAGGCAAAGAGCCCGTAGTGGCGGATGCGATGGAAGCCCTTGGATAGCACGTGCAGCAGGAATCGCCTGATGAACTCGTGCGGCTGAAGCCGCATCGTTTTCCAGCGGTCGGGACCATCAACGCGATAGTCCTTCCAGCGGAACGCGATGCCGGCGTCGTCGGCTGCAACGAGGCGGCGGTTCGAGATGGCGACACGATGGGTGTAACGGCAGAGATAGCGCAGCAGCTGTTCGGGCCCTGCGAACGGCCGCTTGCAGTAGACTACCCATTTGATGCGCCGCAGCGGAGCGATGAAGCGCTTGAACGTTCTGTTGTCGGCAAGCCCGGCATGGGAGTTGAAGAACTTCAACTCGCCGGCGGTGTGCGCATGCATGAGCATCGCCAGCATCTTGCCCTGGAACAGGCGCGCCAGCACGTTTACATGGACGAGGAAGTTGGAGCGCGCGGGGACCCATCGCGCGCCGTCGAGCGAGAGCCCACCACCCGGCACGATCATATGCACATGCGGATGATGGGTGAGCGCCGAGCCCCAGGTGTGCAGCACGGCGGTGACACCGATCCGTGCGCCGAGGCGCTTGGGATCGCTTGCGATCGCGAGCGTGGTCTCGGCCGCCGCCTTCATCAGCAGGTTGTAGACCACGCGCTTGTTCTGGTAGGCGATGTCACGCAGTTCGCTCGGCAGCGTGTAGACGACGTGAAAATACGGCACCGGCAGCAGCTCCGCTTCGCGGTCGGCGAGCCATCGGCGTGACGCCGCGCCCTGACATTTTGGGCAATGCCGGTTGCCGCAGGAGTTGTACGAGATCTCGGTATGGCCGCACGCCGTGTTCTCGCAGCGCGCGACATGCCCGCCGAGCGCCGCCGTGCGACAACGCTCGATCGCACTCATCACCTTCAATTGCTCAAGGCTCACATGTCCGCGATTGGCCTCCCGCCAAGCAGGGCCGTGATCGCGGAGGATATCCGCGACCTCCAGAGCTGGTCGAGCCATGGCCGGTGGCGCTATGGCACCGGCGGCTCTTTGGTGTCTCGCTTCGCACGGTGACGGCGCGGCGCGCTCAGCCCATCGAGCGGGCTCTCGATCTTGGCAATCATTCCGATCGCCACGCGACTGTAGCGGGCTGTCGTCTCGGGCTTGGAATGTCCGAGCAACGCCTGAATCACGCGAATGCCCTTGCCGCGCTCGAGCAGATGGGTCGCGAAGCTGTGGCGAAGCGAATGCAGCGGAACCGTCTTGCGCAGCGCCGCGGCTTTGGCGGCCTCCTTGAACAGCCGGCTGAACTGACGCGTGGTCAGTGGCTGATGCTGACTGCGACCTGGAAACAGCCAGCGCTGTTCCGGCACAACGCCGGCATCATACGCGCTCCGCCGCGCCTTCCACCATTGCCGCAACAGCTTCAGAACCGCCGCCGGAAGCATCACGTGCCGGTCCTTGCGGCCTTTCGACTGCACGATGCGGATAATCTTCTGCTCACTGTCGATGTCGCCCGCTCGCAGCCGCACCACCTCGCCAGCCCGCAGCCCGCAACCATAGGCCAGCGTTAGCATCGCTCGTGCTTGCAGGCTCGTCGCCATCGTCAGAACACGCTTGACCTCCTCAGGGCTCAGCACCGGCGGCAGCCTCTCGGGCTCCTTGATGTGCCAAATCTCGGCCGCCAGATCGTGGCGACGTAGCGTGACGCGGAACAGGAACCGCACCCCGGTCATGATGCGATTGCGGTTGCAGATGCTGGCCCCGCTCTCGATCAAGTGAAGCTGAAATCGGCGCACCTCGTCGGGCGTTGCCGTATCGGGCGAGCGTTTGAGCCAAGCGGCGAACCGCCTGCAACTGGAAATGTGGCTACGCTGGGTGTGCGGGGTGAGCTTGCGTGCAGCCATATCTTCGATCATACGCTGACGCAGCGGACTGACAGTTTTGGTCTCGCTCATGGGGAGCTCCATTCTGAGTGAGGTTGACGCACCTCGATTCTCAGGACGGGGCTCTCCTGCGCTATCACTATCCTCTCAACCGGCTACCGGCCTCTCGGCTCTTGCTCCCGCGGAGCGGGCTGGAGCGCAGCGACTTTGTGCCCTGGCCCGTTTGCGACATGCCGTCGGACACCGAGAATGTCTGCTCATCGGGGTAGAGCGGAAGTAACCAGTCGACGGCCAAAATGACGTGAATGACCCAAAGCTGCCGAACCAGCACGTGCGTTTTTGTATGATGTCACTCCAGCGTTTCATCATTGTTGTTGCTGCCGCAGCCGAGGTTCTTTCTTCGGGCGTCTGCGCCCAAGCCAACCGAGGCTACTCAAGGGGCTACTCAAGGCACGTCTGCCGTCCCCCGACTGCGACCTGGGCCTGACGCGCATCATCCAGATAGAACTTCGCCCCGGCCGCATCCGAGCTTCATAATGTTTGCTTCTCACTCACCCGCTATTTCGTGGCCTGTTTGCTCGGGTCGTCGGCCGGGTTGACGTAGGTGATAGCGAACGGCCCGGGTCCGGCGATCTGTACCACGGTCTCTTCCGTGGTCCAGGCATAGTGGTTCATGCCTGCTGGCATTTCGCCAAAAGCTCCGGCCTTAAGGGACTGCCCCTTGTCCATATCGAGCTTGTCGCCGAGACCGACACGGAAGTC
>DATFQX010000303.1:0-4769 GCA_035263865.1 Xanthobacteraceae bacterium | reverse complement strand
CGATCCCGGCGCCGGGGTGGCTCAGCCGCCCTCAACGCGACGTGCGGTTTTGCAAAAGGAAACAGTATGACGGGCGTCTACGAGGGTCTCACGGTGATCGAGCTGGCCGATCGCCGTAATCAATGGGCAGGTAAACTGCTGTCGGACGGTGGCGCCCGAGTCATCCAGGTCGAGCCGATCGCGGGTAGTCCGGGCCGCTGGTGCGGCCCGTTTGCTGACGACAAGCCCGACCCTGACCTTTGCATCGACTACTGGTGGAATAACACCGGCAAGCAGAGTGCGGCAGTCGACGTCGCACGGCCGGCAGGCCGCGATCTGTTGAAGCAACTGCTGGCGAAAGCGGACGTCTTCCTGGAGAGCACGCCGCCAGGGACGCTCGCGAATCTCGGCCTCGGCTATGATGCCGCCGCATCGAACCGCAACCTGATCTACGCCTCGCTCACCGACTTCGGCCAGGACGGTCCCTGGCGTGACTATGTCGCGAACGATGTCGCCCATCTTGCCCTTGGCGGACAGATGGCGAGTTCGGGCTACTCCGATCCAAAGGAGACACCGATCGGTGGCAAAGGCCACCATGCTTGGCACATGGGCTGTGCCTTCATGCTTCACGGTATCACAGCCGCCTTGATCGAGCGCATGGGCTCTGGCGAAGGCCAGTTCATCGATGTGTCGATACACGACGCATGCGCCATAGGCACCGAGGCGGCGGTTCCGCAGTGGATGTATTACGGTTCGACGATGTATCGCCAGACGGGCATGCACGCCAATCCGAAGCGGCAGCCTCCGTTGCAGCTGCCGACAGCCGACGGCAAGTACATGATTGCCGTGATGCAGAATTTTGGTCGGCCGGTGTGGGAGAAGCTGATCAAGTGGATGGACGAGAAGGGCGTGACAGGCGAGTTGCACGATCCGAAGTACCAGGACGAGGCGTTTCGTATGTCGGAATACCGGACGGGCAACGTCATACGTGACGCCATCGCGCGTCTGATCGCCGCCAGCGATGGCGAAGAATGCTTCCATCGCGCGCAGTCGTACAACATCTCGTGGGGGCTGGTTCACGCCGCCGAAGAGAATTACGACGTCGCGCATTACCGGCAGCGCGACTATTGGCGCTCTATCGAGCATCCGCAGATTGGCCGTGCGATCCCGTATCCACGCGGTCCGTTCGCGTGTGATGCCTTGCGAATTGAGCCGCGCGGCCGCGCGCCGAATCTTGGCGAACACACCCAGCACGTATTGGCGCACGATCTTGGCATGTCGGCTGATGCAATCATGGCACTGCGCACCTCGGGGGTCGTCCGATGAACACTACGTCAACTGCCCGTCCTGGTGTGCTCAGCGGTGTGCGCGTTCTCGATTTCACCTGGAAGACCGTAGGTCCGTGGTCGACGCGCCTGCTCACGCATTACGGCGCCGAAGTCATCCATGTCGAGCGTGCCGGAGGCTGGGACGATCACCGCTACAACGCGGCTCCGAGCATCGTGACCGATGAGCCCAAGGTGGCTCAAACGCTGGGCATGAAGAAGGTCTACTCCGATCCCCAATTCAACACGCATCGAGACGAGTCGGCGGCTGCCACCGAACGGCCGAAACTCTACGCTGCGCCTTACTTCAATACGCTGCACAATGGAAAGCTCGCCATCAGTCTCAACACCAAAAGTCCAGAAGGATTGAAGATCGTCGAGCGTCTCATCGGCATGTGCGATGCGCTGGTGGAAAACTTCAGTGCCGAGGTGTTGCCGAGCTGGGGCCTTACCTGGGAGCGACTCCACGCCATCAATCCTCGACTCGTTTACATGAGTACGTCGGGTTTTGGGCACACGGGCGATTGGAAGACCTATCGCAGCTACGGGCCGACGGCCGCCGCACAATCCGGTCTGTCGCTGGCCTCGGGCTTGCCCGGCAAGCCGCCCGCGGGCTGGGGATTCTCGTATCTCGATGTCATGGGCGGCTGGATGGGCGGGCTTTCGCTGATCCAGGGTCTGCTGCAAGCGAAGAAGACGGGTGAGGGTTGCCATATCGACTACTCGGTCACCGAAGGGGCGATGTCGATGCTAGGCACCTACATGCTGGATTACCAAGTTAACGGGCGACGCACCCGTCGGCCGGATTTTCCGCCGGGCAATCGCGCGGTGTTTCCGGCCCTGGCTCCGCACAATACGTATCGTTGCGCGGGCAGGGACCGTAATGGTCAGGATTGGTGGATCTTCATCGCGTGCGAGACCCAGGTACAGTTCGAAGCCTTGTGCTCTGTGATGGAACAGCCGGGTCTTGTCCTTGATACTAAATTCGCCACCAACGAGGCGCGGGTCACAAATCAGGCTGAGCTCGATCAGATCATCAGCAACTGGACGCGCCCGCGGCGACGCTACGACATCATGCGGAAATGTCAGGCGGCCGGCATTGTCGCCGCCGTCGTGCAGAATGCGGAAGATCGTGTGGAATACGATCCGCAGTTGCAGCATCGCGAGGTGTTTCCCGTCATCGAGAACCCCGAAGTCGGCGGCGCATTCTCTTATGAACGGTACCCTGTGCGGCTGTCGCGTACGCCGGCAACCGTCCAGAGCCGTGCGCCTGTGCTTGCGGAGCATAATCAATATGTCTTCGGCGAGCTTCTGCAGATGAGCGAGGCAGAAATCAATTCGTTGCGGGAGCGCGGTGTGATCTAGGGGCGCGTCGCTCGGCGGTCCTCGTGATTGTACAAGGCGGCCAAATGCTTGCGTTCCGAATTCATGGAAATTGACATGGGCCGCGAGGAAATCGTGGTGCTCACGGAGAGGATGATCCTGGCATGACACCTTCACCCCTGGCCTTCGGCGGTCGCCACCCAAACCCGCGCAACAAGCGCGCCGCCGCTGTCATCGGCGTCGGCCACACCGACTGGGTCCGCGACTGGCAGCGCTGCCGCGCCGGCGAGCAGCCAAACGATTCCTTAGGCTATGGCCTCGAGGCGTTCCGTAACGCGCTGAAGGACGCGAACATCAACCGCGACGAGATCGATGGCCTGATCGCCGGTCCCACCACCGCCTATGAACGCATGGGCGAACTCGCGGGCATCAATCCGCGCTGGGGCAACCAGGCGGATGCCGTACTGGCCGTCTCGCAGGCTGTTATGGCGATCGAGGCCGGCTATGCCGAAGTCGTGGCGCTCATCTACGGTAACGACCAGCGCAGTGTCGGCACGCAGTATGGCGGGCCGGCGGCGATGGGCGGCAACTCCTTCCTCTCTTATGTCTATCACTCACCCTGGGGCTTCACTTCTCAGGGCGCGCTCTATGCGCTGACACTGCAGAGTTACAAGCACTCACGCGGCTTCACGGAACGCGAAATGGGCGAGGTCTCGGTCGCGCAGCGCGGCTGGTCATCACTGAACCCGAACGCGATCCAGCGCAAGCGCATCTCGATCGCGGACTATCTTGCTTCCCATTATGTCTGCCAGCCGCTGCATTTGTTCGACTACTGCCTGATCAACGATGGCGGCGTCGCGCTGATCATCGCGGAGGCGGAACGGGCAAAGAAGCTGAGCAGCAGGCCGGTGTTTATCGAGGGCATCGGGCGCTCCGACCTCAACCGTGGTGCTACCAGCCTCGAGCCGCGCATCGACGAGTTCTATTTGTCCGCGCAGCAGGCTGCCGCAGCGCAATCCTATGCCGTATCGGGTCTCGGTCCGAAGGATATGGACGTCCTGCAGGTCTATGACAGCTTCTCCGTCCACGTGCCCCTGGCGCTGGAAGGTTATGGCTACGCCAAGGTCGGCGAGGCCGGAAAGTTTCTGCGCGAGAGCGGGATCGGGCCAGGCGGCAAATTGCCGACCAACACCAGCGGCGGACATCTCAGCGAGACCTACATGCAGGGCTGGGCGCACCAGGTCGAATGCGTGCGTCAGCTGCGCGGCGAGTGCGGGGACCGTCAGGTGAAGGACGCGCGGCACGTGCACTACACTTCCGACGTTGCCGGCAAGTGTTTCTCGGTCATCTACGGAGTGTGAACGTCATGAATGCGACCGAAGTCAAAACGCCGCGGCCCGTGATGGGCGTTTACGACAAGCCGATGTGGGAAAGTATTCGCGCCGGTGCGATGAAACTGCAGCGCTGCAAGCACTGCGCGACCTGGCTTTACCCGCCCGGTCCGTCCTGTCCGAAATGCCTCTCTCCCGAACTCGAATGGACGCCTGTTTCGGGCGAGGGGAAGATCGTCTCCTGGGTGGTGTTCCACCGTCACTATCTGCCGGCCTATCCGCCGCCCTACAACGCGATCGCGGTGCGGCTCGCGGAAGGGCCGACGATGATCAGCAATCTCGAAGGCGCGATGCCGGAGGATGGCTGCATCGGACGCGCGATGCGGCTGATCTATGTGACGATGCCCGACGGCGTGATGCTGCCGCGCTGGCGCTACGAAGGCTGAACTGTGCCGGCGCCCAGAACACGCCGAGATACCAAAGGGAGCGTAGTTTGACCGTATGACCGCATGTCCGTGCCGATGATGGTGGCTCGTCCCATACTGCAAGATCAGCGAGGTTGCTCGCATGTGGCGGGCCTTTCCTCAGCGCGGGGGACGAGCCGTGGACGAGCATAGCGAAATTTATGTTGGGCTGGACGTAGCGATAGCCCGGCACGCGGTGGCGGTGGCTGACGGCGAGCGATCGGGCTTCCGGGTTGCGACCCTCGTCGGCCGGTTTGCCACTCGTCTCAGAAGGTCGGCTTAGGGGCATAAAGAGCGGTTCCTGCCGCCGAGGCTGAGCGGCGGCTATGAGGCTCGGTTAGGGGACC
>DATFQX010000302.1:0-3696 GCA_035263865.1 Xanthobacteraceae bacterium | reverse complement strand
GCGCCGACCCACTGCGCGCCCGCGGCCCTGACAATCCGTCCGACGCGCATCGCGTCCTGCACCGGCACGCCCTCAGCAACCGTGACGATCAGCTTGATGCCGGCGGCGATGGCATCTTCCGCCGAGGCAAGCACGGCATTGGGCGTTACCATAAGCAGCGAAACCTGAGCGCCGATCGCCCCGACTGCGGCACGGCAGTCGGCAAACACCGGCACGCCCTCGACGGTCGTGTCGGCGCCGCGCGCCGAGACACCGGCGACGATGTTGGTGCCATACTCCTTCATGCGACGGACGTGGACGCTGCCGGCGCGGCCGGTCGCGCCCTGCACGATCACCGGGGTCCTGCGCGAGAGCTGTCCGATCATGACGCGGCACCGCGCAGGATGGCGTCGACACGGCCGAGCGCAGCGGTGAGTTGCTCCTCGACCGCGATGTCAGGCCGCTTCGCCGCGAAGATCGCACGCGCCTTGTCGACGCGGTTACCGACGATGCGAGCAACGATGGGGGCTTTGAGCGACGGCGTGCGTTCCAATGCGACGCAGAGCAATTCGGCGAACTCGGCGAGGTCGGTGATGCCGGCGAAGATATTGACCAGCAGCACTTTGACGTCGCGCTCCCCGATCCAGCCCAGCACCTTGATGAGCCGCGTGGGATCTCCGCGCAGAAGCCCGGTGCGGATGTCGCAGAAGTTGAGCGGCTTGCCGCCACGCGCCGTCATCTCGTCGATCAGCATCATCGACAGTCCGGCGCCGGTGGTGAGCAGGCCGATCTCGCCTTTCGGATCGACCTCGACGTAATCGAAGCCATCGCGCAGCTTGCGCACCGCATCGGGATAGATCTCGGGGGCGGCCTCGATCAGCCTGGCGATCTCGGGCTGGCGCTCCGCGGCGTTGAGGTCGACTACGAGCTTGGCGTCGCCAGCGACGCAGCTGTTCGCGCCAACGAACAGCGGGTTGATCTCGGCGAGAATCAATTCTCGATCGAGAAACAGGCGAGCCAGCTTGTCGCCGACATCGAGCAGCGCTGGCTCGGCGGTCAGTTCGCGCAGCGCCGCGACAATGGCGGTGTGTTCGGGCTCGCAGAGGCGACTGTTGTGCTCGGACAATCCGCTCTCTTCGACATTGACGCCGCCCTCGCGGATCAGCGTGACGCGCACGCCGTAGTTGGCGGGATCAAGCATCAACGACAGATACGTCTCGGTGCCAGTTGCCGGGTGTTCGACCAAGCAGCGATGGACCAAATGGCCTTTGATCGAAATGTCGAACATTCGCTTGAGCGTGGCGTTCACCGCCGCAGCGCTATCGCAGCGGATCACGCCGCCGGCCTTGCCGCGGCCGCCGACCGGCACCTGCGCCTTGACGATCCATGGGTCTGCACCGGAAAGCGTGGGCGTCTCGCCGGCTGCGACCACGGTGCCTTCAGGCACCGCAATGCCGCATGAGCGCAGCAACGCCTTGCCGTCGGATTCCACTATCAGCATTGCTATTCGCCGATCGCGTCGAGGTCGCCGTTCAGTCCGGCGATACCGTCGGCGTCGAGATCGGTGACGATCTTGCGGCCGACCAGATCGCGCAACGTCTCCGACGCGCCGCCGCCGAGCGAGCCGTAGCGCGCGCCGCGATAAAGCCGCGATACGAGATACTCGTCGGTGAAGCCATAGCCGCCGTGAAGTTGCACCGCCTCGCTAGTGACGCGGATCGACATCTCGTTGCAGAAGATCTTCGCCGCCGCCGCCAGGAACGGATCGGGGAAGGGGTCCGCGGTGGCACAGGCGCGATAAAGCAGGCCGCGTCCCGCCTCGATATCCTTGTACATGTCGGCAAGCTTCCAGCGCACGCCCTGCGAATCCGACAGCGCCTTGCCGAACAGTTGCCGCCCGCGGACATAGTTCACGGTTTCGTCGAACGCGCCTTCGGCGAGGCCGAGCGAGATGCTGGGGTTCAAGCAGCGCTGGGTGTTGAACGCGGTGAGCAACTTGCGAAAGCCGTCCTCGCGGATGACGAGGTTTTCGAGCGGCACCTCGCAGTCATTGAACTGCACCTCGTGCAGGTTTTCGCCGCCCATGGTGTGGTAGTTGGTGGTGACGGCGAAGCCTATGGTGCCGGACTCGACCAGGATGCAGCCGATGCCCTCGCGCCCCGGGCGGCCGTCGATGCGGGTGAACACCACGAACATGCCGGCCTCGGCGGCGCGGCTGATCAGCGTCTTGGTGCCGTTGAGCACGACGCGATCGTTCTTCACCGCGGCGTTGGTCTTGTAGTTGGCAACGTCGGTGCCGGCGTGCGGCTCAGTCATGCAGATCGCCAGGATGCATTCGGCGGCGCAGACCTTCGGCAGGATGCGGCGCTTGATTTCCTCGGGTGCGTACTTGGCGATCACGCGGGTCTGCACGCCGGCCTCGCCGAGCACCGCCATGGCGGTGACATAGTCAACCTTGGCGATCTCCTCGAGGATCAACGCAGTGTCGAACACCGGCAGGCCCATGCCGCCGTATTCCTCCGGCACCGACATGCCGAGCACGCCGAGCTTGGCGAGCTTCTTCATGTTTTCCCAGGGGAACGAGCCGTCCATGTATTTGATCGCGTCGGCCTTGAACTCGCTCTGCGCGAGCGCGCGCACGGTCGCGATCATCTGCCGCTGCTGCGATGTAATCTCGAAGGTCATGCAGCCAGCATGGCGAGTGCGCGAGGCCGGGACAATCGATTTATTTGCGGGCTCGCCCTGCCGGAACGCCTTTGCTAACCTCGCGCCGGCGACATTGTGGGGAGAGGGCAACCCACATCCCGCCAGGCTTGGCCGCCTCCAATTGCCCGCAGCGGCGCCCAGGGCAGGCTGCGCCTGGGCGATTCGTTAACTCTAGCGGATCCTCTGCGGGAGACAGTCGAGAAACTGCGCGGCCCGAAGCCGGCGCTCGACCAACCCCTTCCCTGCGGCGCGGACAAGGACGTCCGCCGGGCTCGGCCGGTGCTCGTGTGCGAGATCGAGTTGCGCGCGGGACGGCCGATGGGCTGATCCGCCGAAACTCCGGGTTCGTATCGCGCACTAGGGGCGGACAGGGTCGGCATGACGCGGCCTTGACCGCTTCGCCGGTATTGTGAGTTGCAGCCAGGGCGCGACCGTCATCTGTTGGGCAGAGCTGAGAATGTAATCGGCCGCCTTTGTGGCTTGCGACGCCGTACGGCGCTGCCGGCATGGGGGCTGCTAATTGCGCTGTAGTTGCGGCGTTCACCTTGGCGAGGCACGCTCGGACGCCGCCCGCTGCAGCTGGCCCTTGCGGGACCGTGAGCACAGGTTTCGGAGTCGTCGCGCGGGTCACCGCCGTTGTCGGCCGCCGAGGAATGCGCGCTCAAGCCAGAGGATAGCTTCCGCGACTGCGCCAACAGCCCCGAGCTGGTGCCCTTCCTGAGAGATGGGTGACAGTTCATTCCGGAGACATGGGTTACACACAGGGTCTTTTGCGAGGAGAGCAAAAGTGCCCTAAAAGGAGTGTAACCAGATGGATGAACGGCTGAAGTTCGTCGCGCGGCAGCTTAACCCGGATACCAGCTCGGCTTGCGCTTTTCGCGGAAGCTGGCGATGACCCCGATTGACATGATGCGAAATCACATCAATCAAAATTTGCGCTGCGGGGCCAACCGTCTGCCACTCCTTCTTCGCTTGATCGATTAACGGTTCGGCTTCAGCGTACAGGCTTTG
>DATFQX010000301.1:0-76484 GCA_035263865.1 Xanthobacteraceae bacterium | reverse complement strand
TGATCGGGAATGGCAAACTTGAAGTGAGCTTCTCGCCACGTTGGAAGAGGCAATTAAATCGCATGGAGCAGGTTGCTCTGCCGACGATAATTGCGCTGCTATTTCGTGTTGCTCACCAGTTGTGCTCGCGCTCTCGCCCGCCGACTTCGAAAAGCTCATCGCCGATGACACCGAGAAGTGGCGCAAGGTGATCTGGGCGGCCAACATCAAGGCGGAGTGACCCGCGCGATCCCGGCCGAATATTCCGTAACGCCCGTTCCGCGAATCGCCCGCGAGGGGGCGCAGCAATCGCCAAAAGAACATGTCTGTAGATCGATTTGTGGACTGAGATGGATGCTTTTTGTCAACTCATTGATGAATAATGGTGTTTTTAGCCAATTGGCGGAGATCCTCGCTTCCATCCGCCGAATGATCGCCGAGGACGAACAGGAGAGCCCGCCGAGCGCGGCCGCGCCGCCGCAGCTGCTGGGCGCAATGCCGGCGATGCAGGACGATTCGCCGAGCGAGCCGGTCGCATCGCCCGCGCCGAGCAGCGGAGCGGGGCCGACCGAGCGGTCTTTTTCCGACGCTTCGGCGGCAGGACAGGGCCCGAGGAGCGACGGCCTCCTCTCGCCGGCGACCACGGCCGCGCTCGACGCGGCATTCAACACGCTTGCCCAGACGGCGCAGCCGCGCCGCGGCCGCACGGTCGAGGAGCTGGTCAGCGAACTGATGCGCCCCATGCTCAAGACCTGGCTCGACGAGAATTTGCCGGCGATCGTCGAGCGGTTGGTGCGCTCGGAAATCGAACGCATCTCGCGCGCACGCGAGTGAGGGCGGACCACCGCGCACATAGCGAAGCGCCAGGTGCTGCGCCCAACTAACCTCCGCCGATCGAGAACCGCTTGCGCCGCAGGACCTGCCGGCCTTGGTCGTCGCGCTCGATGCGGTGAGTCAACCCCGGCATGGATTCTTGTGCTCTGGGGGCGGCCAGCTGCCCGCTGTCGCGCAGGGTCTTGATATAGCGCGCGGCAGCGGCGACGGCGGCCGGATCCGGAGTGTCGCCGTCGATTGATTTGATCCGGCCGCGCGGGTCGAGCGCAACTGACAACGACACCGGGACGGGCGCGTAGATCGACTCGCCCGCCTCGACATGCACGGGATGGAGCTTGTTGGCGTCGACTTCGATGCGTCCGCCTGGCAATTCACGCTTGATCGACATCGACTCGAAGCCGCGCTTGGCAAGCTCCGTCTTCAACGTCTGTTGGTTGATGCGCGGCATGGTCCTGGCGTTTCCGCCGCCAACTTCCAGGGCGCATCATACAGGCGCCGCGCGCATGCCCTCAACAGCACGCATGTCCGCAGTCGATGCGCACCCGGCGCAGCACCATCTGTCCTCCTTCGCGGCGTAATTCGTGGGTGTGCGTTTCGTGGGTCGAGGCCGCGGAGGAGCGCATGATCTCCGCACCTGGTTTGCCGGGCTTGGTGACGACCTTGAGCCGCCACGCCGCAGCAAATCCTCGAAGAAGGATTTTGCGGCCTTATCCTCCCCCGGCGATGGCGCCGCGCCGACGGCAAGCGCCGCACCGCTGACCTCGAGGCGCTTGGGCTCGGCAGCGGCATAAACCACAATGGAGGGAATTCCGAGCCCATACTCGGCGACCGACAGATGAAGCGTCGGCAAGCTCTTTGACTCGGTGGGGGTGGCGGCAAACGCCTCCGTGCGCCTCGGCATTCGCGCACGCGTCGCGGCCAGCGCCATCGCCGGCGGCAAAACACCGTGGCGGACGAAGCCGCTGCGCAGCGGCAGCTCATAGGCTTGAGCCGAGAATTGGCTTGCAGCAACCCCGAGCATCGTTGCGGCGACCTGACTGAAGAAAGTTGGAACGACGGAGGCGGCGCGGATGCCCTGGACCAGAATCGCACCCATGTCCTGACTGACTTGCAGCAGCGCGGCTTCGTCTTTCTTCTTAGTCGTGGCTAGCATGCCGGCCAGCCCTTCGAAGAATGCACCGGTGAAAACGCGCGACAAGGAATGCGGCTCCGAGCTAAGTGACGCGGCCGGCGCCGTGGTCGGAAGAGTGTCGGGATCCCGGTAGAAGAACGTATTCACCGCGTTGCGCAGACAGTCGGGCTCGACTGCGGAGGGAACGGATTGACGTATGGCCCAGGCGAGCTGTTCCGCCAGTCGCGAGAGCCGAGACGAGCGGCCCAGCGCGCCGCCGGTTTCCACCAAGACCCCCTCGCGCACGCTCGGCAGCTGAAGCGCCGACAGCAGCGCGCTCATGTCGCCGAACGATTCGTGGAAGGCGGCGACCTCGATGCTCGCGGCATCGAACAGCTGCGGCTTGAAAGAATCGAGAACCGCGTGCCCGAGCTCATGACACACGACGTCCGGGCTCTCGCCGGAAAAGACGGTTCGTCCCGCACCCGTACCATGGAAAAACTTCAGGCCTTCGCGGTCATAGAAGGCGTTGAGGTCGCTGCCGAAATCGAGGTCCACCGGCGGGATCGAGCCCACTTCCCACGATGTGCCCGGCAGCAATGCCCCCCAAAAATCCGCGCCGCGACGCAATGCTTCGGCGGCAGTCCAGTAGCGAAACTGTGCGGTTCCGGGCGGATGCGGCTTGGCGTCCGGCGCAGAGGCCGGGTGCGCAATTCGGATCGGAAACGGCGCATCCCTCAAGACGGGGACCGGCCGCTGGAGGACTTGGCCTCCGCTCGGTTGAGCACCGGCGCCGGGATCGTCCTCCCATGCATTGATCGCGCCTTTCGGCCGGGCCCTGCGTTCCGTGGGTGTCGCACGTGCCCGGATTTTGCGCTTACTGCGCGCAGCCGACGTCTTCGACGCGCGCTTGGATCGCTTCGTCGCCATCTCATTCCTCCGTTGCTGCATCGCCGTCATCGTGTCGTCGGCGAGGCGAACTCGCCGTGACTGCCCCGCCATTATGGGCGGTTGCGACGAGATATCGAGGTGAGATGGATCACGTTGGCTTGAAAGATCGATCCATCGATGATCGTGAGCAGGTGGCGCTTTATGGCCTTTGGACGTTCGCCTCTGCTCCGCCCTGCGTGCCGTGCCAGCGCAGTTTTGCCGCGAACCAAAAGGCCAAGGCGGGCAGCGCGACGGCAGTGCCGGCGAACAGCGGCACGGCCGTGAAGAGGTCGAAGACGACCGCGCCGGCCGCGACCCCGATCGTCTGGCCGAGATAGATCGCCGAGGAAAAGATCGCGACCGCGGTGCCGCGTGCCTGCGGCGTCATCTGCGTGGCATTCGTCTGCAGCGTGTTGTGCAGCGCGTAGAAGCCGAGTCCGATCGCGGTGACCGCAACCGGCGCAAGCATGGCGCTGCCGCCGACGGCGAGCGTGAGATAAGCGAGACCCAAAAGCACCCCGCCGAATTGCGCGAGCCCTGCTTGTCCGAAGCGGTTGACCAGGAGCGAAACCGAAGCGGCGTAAAGGAGCCCGCCGACTCCGAACGTCCCGACAATGAGCCCGACCGCGCCGAATGTGAGCGAGAAACGCAGATGCAGGTCGGCCCCGACATAGGCAAAGGCGCCCCATCCCACGGCCGCCTCGATGAACACCGCGAGAATGACGAAGCGCGCCCACGGATTGGAGAGGACGGCGACGTAATCGGCGGCGAAGCCGCCGCGCGTTTCATCCGCGTGCGGCGCTGCGCGGGTGCGCGGGTTCGTCATGAGCTCGAAGATGAGCCCGGCGGTTGCGAGCGCGAACATGGCGGCGAGCACAAAAAAGACGTCGCGCCAGCCAAAAAGATCGCCGAGCACGCCGCCCGCCGCTTGGCCGAACAGCTGCCCAGTAATCTGTCCCGTGAGATAGCGGCCAAGAATCGGTTGGCGTTGCGCATAGGGCGTCACGTCGCCCACGTAGGCCATGGAGAGCGGAATGATCCAACCCGCGGCGGCGCCGGAGGCGAAGCGCGCAACGGCAAGTGCCGAGAGCGACTGCACCGTGCCGCACAACGCCACCAGGATCGAAGCGATCGTGCACATCGTCGCGACGGTGCGGTATTTGCCGAAGCGATCCCCGAACGGCCCGATCACGAGCTGAATTAAGCCGTGGCCGACCGCATAGGCAGCGACTACGATCGAGGCTTCGCCCACGGTGGTGCCGAAATCGACCGCAATCTGCGGCAGGAGCGAATCGGTTACCCGCACCATCGCCTGGCTGGCAAAGCCCGCAACCGCCAACAGGACGATGGAGCGCGTCGGGACTGTGTCGACTGCCGGCGATGTCATGAGTTCACATCCCAAGACAATCTCTTCCGTTCGTCCCCGCGAAAGCAGGGACCCAGGGCTTTGGCTCTGGATTCCCGCTTTCGCGGGAATGAGCGGAGTTTTAACTGCCGAGCAGTGTCTTTAAACCGAGCCGGTACCGGGCGTTGACACGGTGCAGGGCCGCGGGCTTTTTACCGCGACCTTTGCGGAACGACACAACGATGATCGGCAAGACATATCAGCCTTCCGCGGTCGAGGGGCGCATCTACGCCCAGTGGGAGGAAGCGGGTGCGTTCCGCTGCGGCCGGCCTGAGCGGCGCAGCGCCAGACCTTATTGCATCGTCATCCCGCCGCCCAATGTCACGGGGTCCCTGCATATGGGGCATGCGCTCAACAACACGCTGCAGGACGTGCTCGCGCGCTTCGAGCGCATGCGCGGGCGCGACGTGCTGTGGCAGCCGGGGACCGATCACGCCGGCATCGCCACCCAGATGGTGGTCGAGCGCCAGCTCATGGAGCGGCAAGAACCGCCGCGCCGCGTGCTCGGGCGGGAAAAATTCCTCGAGAAAGTGTGGGCGTGGAAGGCGGAGGCGGGCGGCACGATCACCGGGCAGCTCAAGCGGCTCGGCGCGTCATGCGACTGGTCACGCGAGCGCTTCACCATGGACGAGGGACTTTCGCGCGCGGTGCGCAAAGTTTTCGTCGAGCTTTATCGCGCCGGCCTCATCTACAAGGACAAGCGGCTGGTCAATTGGGACCCCAAACTTTTGACCGCCATCTCCGACCTCGAAGTGCAGCAGGTCGAGGTGAAGGGGCATCTGTGGCACATCCGCTATCCGCTCGAAGGGGTGGCCTTCGATCCCAACGACGGCGCGACCTTCATCACGGTTGCGACCACGCGGCCCGAGACCATGCTCGGCGACGTGGCGGTGGCGGTGCATCCGCAGGACGAGCGCTACCGCCATCTCCTCGGCAAGCACGCCATTCTGCCGCTGGTCGGCCGGCGCATCCTGATCATCGCCGATGAGATTTCCGATCCGGAGACGGGCACGGGCGCGGTCAAGATCACGCCCGCGCACGATTTCAGCGACTTCGAGGTCGGGCGCCGGCACGATCTGCCCCTGGTCAGCGTTCTCAACGCCGAGGCCCATCTCAAGCTTGCGGGCAACGACGCCTTTCTGCGCGATGTGCCGCACTCGGCGGAACTCGATGCAACGCTGGCCTATGACGGGCTCGACCGTTTTGCCGCACGCAAAGAGATCGTGCGGCGTCTGGAAGCGGGCGGTCTGCTCGCCAAAACCGAGGCGCGCGCGCACACCGTGCCGCACGGCGACCGCTCGGCCGTCGTGATCGAGCCCTTTCTCACGGATCAGTGGTACGTGGACGCGAAGACGCTTGCGCAGCCGGCAATCGCCGCGGTGCGCAACAGTCGCACCGTGTTCGTGCCGCGCAACTGGGAATCGACCTATTTCAACTGGATGGAAAATATCCAACCCTGGTGCATCTCGCGCCAGCTGTGGTGGGGGCATCAGATTCCGGCTTGGTACGGGCCGGACGGCAAGGTGTTCGTCGCCGAGACGGAGGCCGAGGCGCGGAGCGAGGCGAGAGCGCACTATCGCGCCAACGGCACGATCTCTTCCGACTCTGCGGCCGATACGCTGCTCACGCGCGACGAGGATGTGCTCGACACATGGTTCTCCTCCGCCCTCTGGCCGTTCTCGACCTTGGGCTGGCCGGACGAGACGGCGAAGCTCAAGCGCTACTACCCGACCGACGCGCTGGTGACGGGCTTCGACATTATCTTCTTCTGGGTCGCGCGCATGATGATGATGGGCCTGCACTTTATGCAAGAGGTGCCGTTCCGCGGCGTCTATATCCACGCGTTGGTGCGCGACGAGCGCGGCGCAAAAATGTCGAAGTCGAAGGGCAACGTCATCGACCCGCTCGAGCTGATCGACGAATACGGCGCGGACGCGCTGCGTTTTACACTTGCCGCCATGGCGGCGCAGGGACGCGATATCAAACTCTCGACCCAGCGCGTCGAGGGCTACCGCAATTTTGCGACCAAGCTGTGGAACGCCTGCCGTTTCGCGGAGATGAACCAGTGCGTGGCAGTGCCGGGATTCGACCCGAAGTCGGCGAAGGAGACGCTCAACCGCTGGATCACGCACGAGACCGCGAAAGCCGCGCGCGAGATCACCGAGGCGATCGAGGCCTATAAGTTCAACGACGCGGCGGGCACCGCGTACCGCTTCGTGTGGAATATTTTCTGCGACTGGTATCTGGAATTGGCAAAGCCGCTGCTGCAAGGCGCCGACGGGTCCGCCAAGGACGAGACGCGGGCCATGACGGCGTGGGCGCGTGACGAAATCCTAAAACTGTTGCACCCATTCACCCCCTTCGTCACCGAGGAGCTTTGGCGCGTCACGGCGCAGGACGGCGCGGCGCGCGACAGCATGCTGGCGCTTGCGTCCTGGCCGAAGCACGAGGCGCTCGATGATCTCGAAGCCGAGGCGGAGATCGGTTGGGTCGTCGACCTCGTCACCGCGATCCGCTCCGTGCGGGCGGAAATGAACATCACGACCGCCATTCCGCTGGTCCTGGTCACGGCGTCCGCGGCGACGCAGGCGCGCGCCTCGCGATGGGCCGAGATGATGCGCCGCCTCGCCCGCCTCTCCGATATCGCCTTCGCGGCGCGAGCGCCGCAGGGCGCGGTGCAATTGATCGTGCGCGGGGAGGTCGCGGCGCTGCCGCTTGCGGGCGTGATCGATTTCGCCGCCGAGAAAGCGCGCCTCGAGAAGGAGATGGCGCGGGTCAAATCCGATATCGCTCGCATCGATGCCAAGCTCGCCAATGCCGACTTCGTTGCCCGGGCGCCGGAGGATGTAGTCGAAGGCGAGCGCGAGAAGCGCGAGGAGGCCGAGGCGCGCCGGGCGAAGATCGACGAAGCGCTCGCGCGCCTCAAAGGCGCGGCGTGAGCTACCATAGCAACGTCTTGGGTTGGTCATTCCGGCCGAGCCGCGATAGCGGCGAGAGCCGGAATCCATAATCACCGGCAGTGGTTATGGATTCCGGGCTCGCGGGCTTCGCCCGCGCCCCGGAATGACAGCGTCGAGAAAGAACGGCGAACGCCGCAGCCGGGAGCGCCATGCGCGAGATCTGGATTGCTGGGAGCCTGCTGTGGCTCGCGGGGGTAGCGCTGCGGCTGACCGTCCTGGCGGTGCCGCCGGTGATTGCGCTCATCCAGTCCGATCTGCGCCTGTCCGGGACCGAGGTCGGCCTTCTCTCCGGCCTGCCCACAATCCTATTCGCGATGGCGGCGCTCCCGGGATCGCTCTTGATCGCGCGCTTGGGCGCGTTGCCGACGCTGATCACCGGTCTCGTCATCGCGGGCGTCGCGTCCGCGCTGCGCGGCGCCATCCTCGATGTGTTCGCCCTCTACGCGGCCACGATCGTTATGAGCGCGGGTATCGCCCTCAGCCAGCCGGCGCTGCCGCCGCTCGTGCGGCAATGGCTGCCGCAGCGCGTGAGCTTGGGCACCGCGCTCTTCACCAATGGTGTGCTGGTGGGCGAAACGCTGCCGGTCATGCTGACAATCCCGCTCGTGCTGCCCCTCGTCGATGCGTCCTGGCGCTGGGCGCTCGCGCTGTGGGGCGTGCCCTTGGTGCTGATCGCGCTTTTGACGCTCGCGCTCGCACCGGCGCGGGAGCGGACGGCGCCCGCCGCAGCGGCCATCGGCTGGTGGCCCGACTGGCGCAACCCACTGACCTGGCAAATCGGCATTCTCTTCGGCAGCGTCAACGGCGTCTATTTCTGCAGCAACGCGTTCCTGCCCGGCTATCTCACCGACGCGGGCCGGCCCGACTTGATCAGCGCGGCGTTGACGGCGCTGAATTTCGGGCAACTGCCTGCCTCGTTTATTTTGCTCGCGACCGCGGACCGCTTCGTGCGCCGCGCGTGGCCGTTTATGGTCTGCGGCGCGCTCATCCTCTTGTGCTTGGCGGGCATCGTCATGACGGCAAGCTTGTGGACCGTCGCCTTCGCCGGCGTGTTGGGCTTCATCGGCGCCGCGGTGTTCACCCTCGCTTTGACGCTGCCGCCGCTGTTGAGCGCACCCGCCGACGTGGCGCGAGTCTCGGCCGCCGTGTTCACCGTCAGCTATAGCCAGGCGCTCCTCGTATCGGTGCTCAGCGGCGCGGCCTGGGATATCGGCGCAAGTCCGCGCTTCGCCTTCCTGCCGATGGCGACCAGCGCGCTGCCGCTCTTGTTCCTGGCCCCGTTGATCAGCTTCCGTCGGCGCGAGGGCGTGTCATAGATGCGCGACGCGCTTACGGCCTGAACGGCTTGCTGAGGAAGCGCGAGCCTTTAATCCCGTAGCGCCACGGTTGATCCATCGCCTTGGTGAGCCCGATGCGCGGCCCAACGGCGACGTCGAGCTCCTGCGGGCGGCCGAAGATCGCAAACGGCGGCGCATCGAGCGCAAGGCCGTAATGCGCGCCGGTGACGCCGAGCGCTTGACACAGCCGGCCCGGGCCCGCGCACAACAGCCGCGCCTCGGTGAGGCCGCGGCGCCGGCGCATCGCGGCAAGCCCATGCGTCGGTTCGAGCGCGCGGAGCAGCACGGCGCTGGCACTGCCTTCCGCCTCGCACACGAAGTTGAGGCACCAGTGGATGCCATAGGAGCGGTAGACGTAGGCGTATCCCGGCGGGCCGAACATCACCGCGTTGCGCGCGGTCCGCCCGACAAAGGAATGCGCCGCGGGATCGGTGTGATGATACGCCTCGACCTCGACGATCACGCCGCCCACGCCCTTGAACAACAGCGTTGCGCCGATGAGATCGGGCGCGACGACGTGCACGCTGCGGGCGAAGAAGCTGCGGCGAAGCAGGCGGGACATGGGATAGCGTCTTAATTGGAATAAAATACTATCGGCCGCTCATTCTCGCGAAAGCGGAATCCATGAAAAATATCTGGGTCCCCGCCATGGGGTCCCCGCGACACGGGCGTCGCGGGGTGCCCCGCGCGGGGACGAACGGAAATTTGCTAGCATATGAACATGAGAGTGTTTCTCGCAGGCGCCACCGGCGCGATCGGCCGGCGGCTGGTGCCGCTGCTCCTGCGTGCCGGACACGACGTCACCGGCACCACGCGCTCGGCGGCGAAGGCGCGCGAGCTCGAACGCGCCGGCGTGGCGGCAGTCGTGCTCGATGTCTTCGACGCGCAGGCCACCCGCGCGGCGATGCGCGCCGCCAAGCCCGAAGCGGTGATCCATCAGCTCACCGATCTGCCGCGCGAATTCGATGTGGCGCGGATCGCGGAGTCATACGCGGCGAATGCACGCATCCGCAGCGAAGGCACACGCAACCTGATTGCGGCGGCGCAGGCTGCATCGGCGCGGCGCTTCATCGTGCAGAGCATCGCCTTTGGCTATGCAAGCGGCGGCGAGCCGCATCGGGAGACGGCTCCGCTCAACCTTTCGGACCCGGAGCGGGCGATCACGATCAAAGGCGCCGCCGATATGGAAGACCAGGTGCTCAGCACGAAGGGCCTCGATGGCCTCATCCTGCGCTATGGCTTCTTCTATGGACCAGGCACGTGGCACGAGAGGCCAACCCGCAAGCCAGGTTTGCACATCGATGCCGCAGCGCAGGGCGCGTGTCTTGCGCTTACGCGCGGCGCTCGCGGCATCTACAACATCGCCGATGACGACGGAGTGGTCGCCATCGCCAAAGCGCGCGCCGAACTCGGCTTTGATCCGCAATTTCGCCTGCGGTGAAACTGGGCGCGCGCGCCGGTAGCATTTCTTGCCAAAGGAAGACCCGTTGTGGCCAAGGTGTGACATTGGTGATTAACCTGGTGTTAATCCTGTTGCGCGCGCGCAACACGACTAAAACATTGACATACGAACAGGAATCCGGACGGGCCCCGCCGCGATTCGGCCATACGCGGCCGTGAGCGTGACGAGGTGCGGGCCGCGCAAGTGGCTTGAGGACGGAGGCGGGCGAGGCGCCATGGACGCGAAGACTGCTCTGAAAGCGAAATTGCCCAGCCGGCACGTGACCGAAGGTCCGGATCGGGCGCCACAGCGCGCCTTCTATTATGCGATGGGGCTCACGCGCGAGCAGATCCATCAGCCCTTCGTCGGCGTGGCGAGCTGCTGGAACGAGGCTGCCCCCTGCAACATCGCGCTGATGCGCCAAGCCCAGGCGGTGAAGAAGGGTGTCGCCGCAGCCGGCGGCACGCCGCGCGAGTTTTGCACCATCACCGTCACCGACGGCATCGCCATGGGCCACGAGGGCATGAAGTCCTCGCTCCCCTCGCGCGAGGTCATCGCCGACTCCGTCGAGTTGACCGTGCGCGGGCACGCCTATGACGCGCTCGTCGGCATAGCCGGCTGCGACAAGTCGCTGCCTGGCATGATGATGGTGATGTGCCGCCTCAACGTGCCCTCGATTTTCATTTACGGCGGCTCGATCCTGCCCGGCACCTTCCGCGGCAAGCCGGTCACCATCCAAGATGTGTTCGAGGCGGTCGGCCAGCACTCGGTGCGAGAGCTCACCGACACCGATCTCGAGACGCTGGAGCAGAATGCTTGCCCCTCGGCGGGCGCCTGCGGCGCGCAGTTCACGGCCAATACGATGGCGACGGTCTCCGAGGCGATCGGGCTGGCGCTACCCTATTCGGCGGGCGCTCCGGCGCCCTACGAAATTCGTGACGCCTTTTGCATGACTGCCGGCGAGAAGGTCCTCGATCTCGTCAAAGCCGGCATCCGCCCGCGCGATATCGTCACCCGCAAGGCGCTGGAGAACGCCGCGGCAGTCGTATCGGCGACCGGCGGCTCGACCAATGCCGCGCTGCACCTGCCCGCCATTGCCAACGAGTGCGGCCTGAAATTCGACCTCTTCGATGTGGCCGAAATCTTCAAGCGCACGCCCTATATCGCGGATTTGAAGCCGAGCGGCCGTTTTGTTGCCAAAGATATGTTCGAAGCAGGTGGTGTTCCGCTCTTGATGAGGACGCTGCTCGATCACGGGTATCTTCACGGGGAATGCCTGACCGTGACTGGGCGCACGGTTGCCGAGAACCTCAAGCGAGTGAAGTGGAACAAGGACCAAGGCGTGGTCCGCCCCGCCGACAAGCCGCTCTCCGCCACCGGCGGCGTCGTCGGGCTCAAGGGCAACCTCGCGCCGGAAGGCGCCATTGTGAAGGTTGCTGGGATGGCGGTCTTGAAGTTTACCGGCCCGGCACGCTGCTTTGACGGGGAGGAAGCGTGCTTCGAGACGGTCAAGAAGAAGAAGTACAGGGAAGGCGACGTGCTCGTGATCCGCTACGAAGGGCCCAAAGGCGGCCCCGGAATGCGAGAGATGCTGGCGACCACCGCCGCCCTCTACGGGCAGGGCATGGGCGGGAAGGTTGCGTTGATCACCGACGGGCGCTTCTCCGGAGCAACCCGCGGTTTCTGCATCGGTCATGTGGGTCCCGAAGCCGCCGTCGGCGGCCCGATCGCGCTCGTGCGCGACGGCGACATTATCGCCATTGATGCGGTGAAGGGCACCCTCGAGGTAAAGCTCGGCAAGGCCGAACTCGAGGCTCGGGCCAAGGCTTGGAGGCCCAGGGCTAGCGAATTCACCTCAGGATATCTGTGGAAATACGCCCAGCAGGTGGGAGCGGCGCGGCAAGGCGCGGTTACCCATCCCGGCGCGGCGGCCGAGAGGGCGTGCTATGCGGATATCTAAGGTCATCGCGGGCATGGCCTTGCTGGGGGTTGCGATCGGCCTCTCGCCGGCGATTAGTTTCGATGGCAGCCGCGCCCCCGAAGCGACCACGGTGCCGCTGCCGGATGGCACCCCAAGCCCGGCCGCAGGGACACCGTCCAACGCAACGCCGCTCGTAGCCGTGCCGGGCGCACCGCCGGTCGCGCCGCTGACCTTGCCGCCGCGCTCGGCCATGCCGCCGACCCCGCTCGAGGCGTTCCGCTCCGGCACGCAGGCGCTGCGCCAAGGCAGGACCGAACAAGGTGTAAAGGATCTGGAATACGCCGCCGAGCAAGGCGTCCCCGGCGCGATCTGGAAGCTCGGCCGAATGTATGCCGATGGCGACGGCGTCAAGATAAACAAGCCGCGCGCGTACGATTACTTCCGACGCCTCACCGCAATGCATGGCGACGATAGCGCCGGCATGCCGAACGCGCGCTACTTGGCCAATGCCTTCGTCGCGCTTGGGCTCTATCATCTCGACGGCATTCCCGGAACGCTGAAGGCTGATCCGAACGTCGCGCGGGAAATGTTCCGCTACGCGGCCGCGTATTACGCGGACCCTGAAGCGCAATATTATCTCGGCCGGATCTATCTGATGGGCAAAGGCGCGCCAAAGGATGCCATCCAGGCGGCGCGTTGGCTGCGGCTGTCGGCCAACAAGGGCGAGCACCGCGCGCAGGCGCTGCTCGGCGGCATGTTGTTCAAGGGCGAAGATGTTTCGCGCCAAGCCGCGCTCGGCCTGTTCTGGCTCATCGTCGCCAAGGACGCCGCGGGACCGGACGAGAATTGGATCACCGACATGTACACGAGCGCGCTCGCCCAGGCCAATGAGAGCGAGCGGGCAATGGCCCGTAAGTACCTGGAAGACTGGCTGAAAAATCGTCGCGAGTGAGCATCTGTGGCGTTCGCGCCACACTTCTCCGAAATCTGCTCAGCGCCCCACCGAGTTGATGGACCCCGCGGCCGCTCGCGCCTATTTCTTTGCGCCAATGCGGGATGCCTCGCGTTGAGGCGTGCGATGAGGACATCGCTGTGCGCAAGCACGGCGGCATTGGCGTTGGTAGCGGCGTCGGCGGGGCTGGCGCCGGCCTGTGCGACTGACCTGAGTATCGCACCGATTTACCAAACACCTGCGGGCGCGCTGCCGACCTGGGCCGGTGCTTACATCGGGGTGGCGGGCGGCGGCGCATGGGGCAGCGCCGCTGTGCGCAACAATGCGACCGGCGCCGATCAGACGCCGCACTTCGACCTCGGCGGCGGCCTCTTCGGCGTTACCGCGGGCATCAACGCGCAGGGCGGAAACGGCGTGCTCGGCTTGGAGGCCGACATCTCGGCCACGAGCAAGAAGGGCAGCACGTTCGAGTTTCCACCCACTGCGGCCTTCAGCAACGAGGTCCGCGAGCAGTGGCTCTCGACCTTCCGCGGGCGTGTCGGCTACGCGCGGGAGAACTGGCCCGTTTATGCTACGGGCGGCGCCGCGCTCGCCAATGTCGCAAACAGCATTGTCGCTCCCGCCGGCACGATTTCCGACCCGCAATGGCATTGGGGCTGGACCGCGGGCGGGGGCCTCGAGGTCAAGCTCAATCAGGATTGGTCGGCGAAGATCGAGTACCTCTACGTCGGATTGCAGGACAAATCCTATTTCAACCCAGCGCCGAGTCCGTTCCTTCCGGGCAATCAGCGTCTGCAACTCGACGATCACATCGTCCGCGTCGGGGTCAACTACAAGCTGCCGTGGAACGTGCTGGACAGTTTCTTCAAGCGCTGAGCTCCAGATCGGCCCACACCGGCACGTGGTCGGATGGTTTTTCCCAGCCGCGCACGTGCTTGTCGACGCCCGCGGCGATGAGCCGATCGGCCGCCTGCGGCGAAAGGAGCAGGTGGTCGATGCGAATCCCGTCGTTCTTCTGCCACGCGCCCGCTTGGTAATCCCAAAATGTAAACGGGCCGGGGCCGTCGCTTCCGGCGCGAACCGCGTCGAGCAACCCGAGATGATAAAGGGTGCGGAATTTCTGCCGGGTGCGCGGCAAAAATAGCGCGTCGTTCACCCACCGCTCGGGGTAGCGGGCATCGAGCTCGGTGGGGATGACATTGAAATCACCGCCGAGAACGAGTGGCTCTTCCAATTGCAGCCGTTCGCGCGCGTAGTGGATGAGCCGGTCCATCCAGCCAATCTTGTAAGCATATTTGTCCGTGCCCGGCGGATTGCCATTGGGCAAATAAACGGATGCGAAGCGCAGCACGCCCTGCCGAGTCGACACCACTCCTTCCAAGAACCGAGCATGGCTGTCGGCCTCATCGCCGGGCAATCGCGCCGTCACCTCCTCGAGCGGAAACTTGGAGAAGAGCGCGACGCCGTTGAAGGTCTTCTGCCCGTGCACCGCAACATTGTAGCCGAGCGCCTCGAAAGGCTCGCGCGGGAAGGCCTCATCCACGCACTTGGTCTCTTGCAGGACAACGATGTCTGGCCGCCGCTCCGCAAGCCAAGCGGTCAGATTGTCGATCCTTTGCTTGATGGAATTGACGTTCCAGGTCGCGATGCGCATCTGTGGCGAAATATGGTGTAAGATCGTGCGGTGTAAGCCGGCGGGCACCCCGGCGCCGGATGACCGAGTTTTAACCCGAGGTTATACGGTTTTTACGACGACCCCTCATAGGGGTATGTTAGAAGGTTGTCCCCGCGTACTAAAAGAATCGTATGAGCGGGGCACCGGAAAAGAGAGGGAGTCCGGCTGGGCCGACGGCGGGCCCGCGCGGCGCAGTAATGAAGAAGCGGATATTGGTGGCGGGGGCGGTGGTGGTGCTGGTCGCAGCCGGCTGTGCCCTCGCCGCTACGCGCAGCGGCTTATGGCCGGGTGGCGCGGTCGCGCAGGCTCCCCGACAGAACGCGTCCCGCGCGGTGCCGGTCGAAATCGTGACCGCCGAGAAGAAAGTCGTTCCCGTCCGCATCGAGGCGCTTGGAACGGTGACACCGATCGCCAGCGTCGCGGTCAAGCCGCGCGTGGACAGCGAAATCACCGCCGTGCACTTCCGCGACGGCGCAATGGTCAATCAAGGCGACCCCCTGTTCACGCTCGACAGCCGCACGATCGAAGCGCAAGCGAGGCAGGTCGAAGGCTTGCTCGCCGGGGCAAAAGCGAACCTCGAGCAGGCGGAACGCGACGTCGCGCGCTACACCGAACTTCTCGCCAAGAACGCGACCACGCTGGTCACGCTGCAAAACGCGCGCACGCAGGTCAACATCTGGCGCTCCTCGGTCGATTCCAACACTGCGCAACTCGAGAATCTCAACATCCAGATTAGCTACTGCACCATCCGCGCGCCGATTAGCGGGCGCGCCAGCATGGCGGCAGTAAAAGTCGGCAACTTCGTGCGTGCGGCCGACACCGCGCCGCTCGCAACAATCATCCAGACGGCGCCCGTCTACGTGACGTTTATGCTGCCTCAGGGCTTCCTGCCGGATCTGCGCCAAGCGCTCGCGAACGAGAGCGCCTCGATCGAGGCGATCATTCCCGGCGATCCGCGCCGCGCGGGTGGCCAAGTCACCATGATCGAGAACAGCGTGGACGCGCCCACGGGCACAGTGCCGGTTCGCGCCACGATGCCGAACACCGACGAGTTGCTGTGGCCGGGGACGTTGGTGACGGTTGGATTAACGTTCCGCGAGGAGGAGGCAGTCACGGTGCCGTCGACCGCGGTCCAGGTGAGCCAGTCCGGCACGTACGTATTCGTGGTCAACAACGACGTGGCGACGGTACGGCCGGTGAAGGTCGCCCGCGTGCTGGGCAGCGAGTCGGTCCTGGAGAGCGGACTCGAGGGCGGGGAAACGGTCGTCACCAACGGCCAGCTCTTGCTCTCGAATGGAACCAAGGTTGCCGTGCGCGCCCCCAAGGTCGGATCCTAGCCATGGTGCTCTCGGAGACCTGCATCCGGCGGCCGGTGCTCACCACGCTGATCACCGCCTCGATCATCGTGTTGGGTGTCTTCGCCTACCGGCTGCTTGCGGTCGCGGCGCTCCCGGCCGTCGACTTTCCGACCATCAGCATCCAGGGCGTATTGCCGGGCGCGAGCGCGGAAACGATGGCGGCGTCGGTGGCGGCGCCGATCGAGCGCCAGCTCTCCACCATCGCCGGCATCAGCTCGCTCACCTCCTCCTCTTCGCTCGGCATCACCTCGATCACGATCCAGTTCGATCTCAACCGCAACATCGACGGCGCCGCACTAGACGTACAGACGGCACTGACCGTCGCCGCTCGCAAGCTGCCGGTGGAGATGACGACGCCGCCCAGCTTTCGCAAGGTCAATCCCGGCGACTTCCCTATCATGTATATCAGCTTGGTCTCGCCGACCTTGCCGCTGTCGGTGGTCGACGAATTCGGCGAGATCACGCTCGCGCAGCAGATTTCGCAGCTGGCGGGCGTCGCCCAGGTGCTGGTATTCGGCGCGCAAAAGTTCGCCGTGCGCGTGCAAGTCGATCCGGTGGCCGCCGCAGCGCGCAACATTTCGCTCGACGACATCCGCAACGTCGTCGCCAAGACAAATTCCAACACGCCGGTTGGAACGCTCAACGGCCCCAAGCAGAGCGTGACGCTGACCGCATCCTCCGCCATGACCAAGGCGGAGGAGTACCGCAAGGTAGTCGTCGCCTATCGCAACGGCGCCCCGGTTTACCTCGATCAGGTCGCGCGCGTGATCGACAGCGTCGAGAACGACAAGATCGCAAGCTGGTTTAACAACGACCGCGCCATCGTGCTGGCGATCCAGCGCCAGCCGGACGCAAATACAGTCGCCGTCGTCGATTCGGTGCGTGAGCATTTGCCGCAGTACCGCGCGTCGATACCGCCGTCGATCCGCATGGAAGTGCTGATGGACCGCTCGGTGTCGATCCGGGCGTCGGTATGGAGTGTGCAGGAATCGCTTTTCATCGCGGTCGTCCTGGTTATTCTGGTGATCTTCCTATTCCTGCGGTCGGTCTCGGCCACCGTCATTCCTGCGCTCGCAGTCCCAGTGTCGCTGATCGGCACCTGCGCGGCGATGTACGTGTTCGGCTTCTCGATCAACAACATGACGCTGCTGGCGCTGACGCTGTCGGTTGGGTTCGTTGTCGACGACGCGATCGTCATGCTGGAAAACATCGTGCGCCATGTCGAAGGCGGAATGCGGCCGTTCGAGGCGGCGCTCAAGGGTGCGCGCGAAATCGGCTTCACCATTATTTCGATCACCTTTTCGTTGATCGCCGTGTTCATTCCGGTGCTGCTGATGGGCGGCATGGTCGGCCGGGTCTTTCGCGAGTTCGCGGTGTCGATCGCGGTCGCCATCGTCATCTCGGGGTTCGTTTCGCTGACGCTCACGCCGATGCTGTGCGCGCGCGTGCTGCATCCGCACCGCGAGGGCGAGAAACAGAATATCGTGCTGCGCACCTTCGAGGCCATGTTCAAGAGCTGGCTGCGCGCTTACGAATGGTCGCTCGATCGGGTGCTGCGTTACAAAGCCGTGACGCTAGTAATCACGTTGGCGACGCTCGGGATTGCGGTTTGGCTCTACGTCATCGTTCCGAAGGGCTTCTTCCCGACCGAGGATACCGGCTTCATCTCCGCCTCGACCGAAGGAGGCTCAGATATTTCATTCCAGGGGATGGTCGACCTGCAGCGCCAAGTCGCGGAGATCATCCGCTCCGATCCCGCCGTCGACTACGTCAACTCGACCGTGGGCGCGGGCGGGCCGAATCCGACGGCGAATATCGGCCGCATGTTCATCGCGCTCAAATCGCGCAGCGAGCGCCACGAAAATTCCACCGAGGTGATCCAGCGCCTGCGCAACAGCGCCAACACCGTTCCGGGGATGGCGGTGTATTTTCAGAACGTTCAGAACATCAACATCACCGGCCGCATTTCCAAGAGCGAGTACCAGTACACGCTGCAGTCCAGCGACACCCAACTCCTCTATGACATGGCGCCGAAACTGCGCGACCGGATCGCCGAGGTCGAGGGGCTGCGCGACGTCACCACTGACCTCTACATCAAGAATCCGCAGATGACGGTCGAAGTGGACCGCGAAAAGGCGGCCGTCTACGGCGTCACCATCGACCAGATTCGCCAGGAGCTGTTCAACGCTTTCGGCGCACGCCAAGTGGCGACCATCTACACGCCGACGAACGACTATCAGGTCATCCTCGAGAGCCAGCCGAAGTTTCAAGCCGATCCCTCGCAGCTGCAGAATATCTTCGTGAAGACCAACGTGTCCGGCGGGGGCGGAACCGGGACTGGGCCCGGCGCCGGCGTCAATGGAAACGGCATCCCGTCCGGGACCGCGATCCCGCTCTCGGCGGTGACTCGCACGGTGCCCGCGGTCGGCCCGCTGCAGGTCAATCATCAGGGCAATCAGCCCGCGGTGACCATCTCGTTCAATCTCGCGCCCGGCTATTCGCTCGGGCACGCGGTCGACGCCATCAAGGAGATCGAGCGCGAATTCCGCCTGCCGATCACGATCAGCACCGGCTTCCAGGGCTCGGCGCAGGTGTTCCAGGATTCGCTCAAAGGGCAGGGCGTGCTGATCTTGGCCGCGGTGTTCGCCGCCTACGTCGTTCTCGGCGTGCTCTATGAGAGCTTCATTCATCCGATCACGATCATTTCCGGCTTGCCGTCCGCCGGCGTCGGGGCGCTGCTGGTGTTGATGATGTTCAACATGGATCTGTCGGTGATCGCCATGATCGGCATCGTCATGCTGGTCGGTATCGTGAAGAAGAACGCCATCATGATGATCGACTTCGCGATCGAGCGCCGGCGCGTGGGTATGGGCGCGCAGAGCGCCATCCGCGAGGCCGCGCTGCTGCGGTTCCGGCCAATCATGATGACGACCTTTGCCGCCATCTTCGGCACGCTGCCGATCGCAATCGGCACCGGCGCAGGCGCCGAACTGCGTCAACCGCTCGGCATCGCCGTGGTCGGCGGGCTCCTGCTGTCGCAGCTCTTGACGCTCTACATCACGCCGGTGATCTATATTTATCTCGACCGTATTGACCGCATGCTCAAGTACCGCCTGGAGCCGCAGCTGCGGGAGGTGTCAGAGCCTGCCGAGCGCCCAGCCGCGGTCGCCGCCGAGTGACGGCTGCGGACCTTTCGATCTGCCACGCACCAGTCGGGGAGGAAGTGCGGTATGCGGCGCGCGGTGCTCCTGAGCTTCCTCGTCCTGCTCTTCTGCCGTGGCGATGCGCTCGCGCAGACATGGCCAAGCAAGCCGATCCGCGCGATCATCCCTTTTGCTGCCGGCAGCGCGACCGATGTCATCCCGCGCGTCGTGTTCGAACCGTTGTCAGCGCGGCTCGGCCAACCGATCGTGGTCGAGAATCGCGGCGGCGCGGGAACGACCATCGGCGCTGCCCTCGTCGCCAAGGCGGAGGCGGACGGCTACACGCTGCTCGCCACGTCCTCGGCCCATACGCTGGTTCCCACGGTCTATCCGAGCGCGCCGTACGATACCGCCGCCGATTTTGCGGCGGCGGTATCGCTCGGAAGCAGCCCGAACGTGCTGGTGGTGTCGCCAGCGAAGGACTTCAAGACCGCGCGGGATCTCGTCGTCGCGGCCAAGGCGAGGCCCGGCTCTTTCAACTTCGCCTCCGCCGGCGTGGGCAGCGCCACCCATTTGAGCGCGGAGCGCTTTCGCATGGCCGCCGGCTTCGAGGCCGTGCATATTCCCTTTCGCGGCGGCGCCGAGGCGATCACCGAGGTCCTAGCGGGACGGGCCGACTTCTATTTCTGTCCGCTTGGTACGGCGCTGCCGCAACTGCGCGAGGGCAAGCTCCTGGCGCTTGCGGTGAGCAGCCCGAAGCGAGCGGCGCTGTTGCCCGAAGTGCCGAGCGTCGTCGAGCTATTCCCCAATTCAGATTACGCATTCTGGATCGGCGTTTTCATGCCGGCGAAGACGCCGCGAGACATCGTCGATCAGTTCCATCGCGCAGCGATCGAGACGATGCAGTTGCCGAACGTCAAAGAGCGGTTGGCAACGCTGGGCATGGATCCGATGCCGCTGACGCCCGCCGAGTTCGACGCCCAGGTGCGCGCGGAAATCGCCTCGACCGGTCTGCTCGCCAAAGCGGCCGGAGTAGGCGCAAATCAGTGATTAGAGTGAGAAGCTTGTTCCGCAGCCGCAGGATGCGGTGGCCTGCGGGTTGTTGATGCGGAACGACGCGCCGATCAAGTCATCGACGAAATCAATTTCGGAGCCGGCGAGATAGCCCACCGAGATTTGATCGACGAGCACGGTCGCACCGTCACGTCGGATGACGAGATCGTCGGCTGCCTGAGCGCGGTCGATGTCGAACTTGTACTGGAAACCTGAGCAGCCGCCCCCTTCCACGCTGACGCGAAGCATGCTGCCTGGCGGCTCACGGCGCAGAATCTCGCCAATGCGGTGTGCCGCCCGTTCGGTAAGAGTAATGTCGGCCATTCGCGTACCAAGATTGCCAGTCGGCCTTACCGATAGTTAAGTGCGCCCAGGGCTTTGGTCAATTGGGCGGTTCGGTATGGCGGTTGAGACGGCCCGCGCGCGCGCGCCCTACGCGTCCGCTCCTGGCAGGAGCCGCGGCCGGCTGCATCCGGAGCCGGTGAGCGCGACGCGCAACGCCTTCCGCCGCGACTGCGACCGCATCATCCATGCAACCGCATTCCGGCGCCTCGCGCACAAGACCCAGGTCTTCGTCTTTCACGAGGGCGATCACTTCCGTACTCGCTTGACCCATACCCTCGAGGTCGCCCAGATCGCTCGCTCGCTCGCCCGCGCGCTCGGCCTCGATGAGGATTTGGCCGAGGCGCTCGCGCTCGCGCACGACCTCGGCCATCCGCCCTTCGGTCACGCCGGTGAGCGAGCGCTCGATCGCCGTCTTGCCGCGTGTGGCGGCTTCGATCACAACGCGCAGACGCTGCGGGTGGTGACTGCGCTCGAACGGCGCTACCCCGCGTTCGATGGATTGAATCTGTCGTGGGAGACGCTGGAGGGGCTCGTCAAACATAACGGTCCTCTCACGCTGCGCGACGGCAGTCCTTGCGGGCCTTATCGCGAGCGCGGACTGCCGCATGCCGTCGCGCTGCATAACAGGACGCAGGATCTCGAGCTGTGGAGCTTTCCCAGCGCCGAGGCGCAGCTTGCCGCCATTTCCGACGACATCGCCTACGACGCCCATGACATCGACGACGGCTTGCGCGCAGGGCTCTTTTCAATCGAGGACCTCGCGGGCGTGCCGCTGATCGGCGACATTCTCAGAAAGATCCGCGAACAACATCCCGGCCTGGAGGCTTCCCGGCTGGTGCATGAGCTGGGGCGTCGTCTGATCACGCAGATGATCGAGGATGTCATCGCGGAAACCGATAAGCGCCTGCAGGACTTGGCGCCGCGCTCGGCCGACGAGGTGCGCCATGCCAAGCAGCCGGTCGGCGGCTTCTCGCCGACAATGGGTGAGGCCGACCGCGCCATCAAAGGCTTTCTCTACCCGCGGATGTATCGGCACGGCCGCATCATGCGGATCATGGGCGAGGCGGAGCGCGTGGTTTGCGCCCTGTTCGACCGCTATGTCGAACGCCCTCACGATATGCCTGCGGAATGGGCCCAGACCCCCGAGGGTGATGAGGAGGCTGCGCGGCTGCGCCATATCGCAGATTTCATCGCGAGGATGACCGACCGCTACGCGTTGGGCGAGCACGCGCGGCTTTTTGACTCGATTCCGGAATTGCGTTAGGCGGCGCCCGACGCAAAGCCATGAGCGATCAGAATATCTTTGCCGCGGTCCTCGACAAAATCCGCGCCGCCAACGCCGCGCTGATTGAGGGTGGTGCGCTACCGTCCGGGATCGACCAGTCCCGCATCGTGGTCGAGCCGCCGCGTGAGAGCGCGCATGGCGACATGGCGACGAATGCAGCTATGGTGCTGGCCAAGGACGCCGGGGCGAAGCCGCGCGTATTGGCCGAAGCAATTGCGGCAAAGCTGCGCGACGACGATCTGGTGGCGAAGGCGGAAGTCGCGGGGCCGGGCTTCATCAACCTCACGCTTAAGCCCACGGCTTGGATCGGCGCATTGCGCTCAGTCCTCGCCGCAGGCGCAAATTATGGGCGCAGCAACGTAGGCGGTGGCAGCGCGGTCAATGTTGAATACGTCTCCGCCAATCCGACCGGACCCATGCACGTGGGTCATTGCCGCGGCGCCGTGTTTGGCGACGCGCTCGCCAACCTGCTTGCCTTTACTGGGTTCGCGGTCACGCGCGAGTACTACATCAATGACGCCGGCGCCCAGGTCAATGCGCTCGCGCGCTCGGCCTTCCTGCGCTATCGCGAGGCGCTGGGCGAGGAGATCGGCCCGATTCCGGAAGGCCTTTATCCTGGCGATTACCTCAAGCCGGTCGGAGCGGAGCTCGCGAGCGAGTATGGCGCGGCGTTGAAGGACAAGTCGGAGGCGGAATGGCTGCCCTTGGTGCGCCATTGCGCCATCGAGATGATGATGGGCCAGATCCGCAACGACCTACTCTCGCTCAACGTCGTGCAGGACGTGTTTTTCTCCGAGCGTTCACTTCTGGAGGGGCCTCGCGATCAGGTGAGCGAGACGATCGCCGCGCTGCGGCGCGCCGGCTACGTTTACGAGGGGCGCCTGCCGCCTCCCAAGGGCGCGCCGATCGAGGATTGGGAGGATCGCGAGCAGACACTGTTCCGGGCGACCGCCTTCGGCGACGACGTCGACCGGCCGCTAATGAAATCGGACGGCAGCTACACGTATTTCGCGTCCGACATCGCCTACCACAAGAACAAAGTCGACCGTGGCTTCCGCAGCATGATCGACGTGTGGGGCGCCGATCACGGTGGCTATGTCAAACGCGTTCAGGCCGCGGTCAGCGCCGTGCGGGCGATCGCCGATGCGCCGGCCGCCGATCTCGACGTCAAGATCGTGCAATTGGTGAAGCTGTTGCGCGGCGGCGAGCCGGTAAAAATGTCGAAGCGCGTCGGCGAGTTCGTGACGCTACGCGAAGTCGTCCACGAGGTCGGCAAAGATCCCGTGCGCTTCATGATGCTCTACCGCAAGAATGACGCGCCACTCGATTTCGACCTCGCCAAAGTCATCGAGCAATCTCGCGACAACCCCGTTTTCTATGTCCAGTATGGGCACGCCCGCGGACAATCCGTATTCCGCAACGCGCGTGAAGTCCTGCCGCACCTGCCGGCCGAGCCGGCGGCGCGCGCCTCGCTCTTGGCGAACGCGCCGCTCGAGCGGCTCGAAGATGCCGGGGAACTCGCGCTCATGCGGCGGCTTGCGCTTTATCCCCGCTTGATCGAAGCGGCCGCGCTCGCCCATGAGCCGCACCGCATCGCCTTCTATCTCTATGATCTTGCAAGCGATTTCCACGCGCAGTGGAACCGCGGGAAAGATGCGTCATATTTACGCTTCATTATCCAGAATGATCCAAAAATCACTGTGGCGCGCCTTGCGCTGGTGCAGGGGGTCGTCACCGTTCTCGCGTCGGGGCTAGGGCTGCTCGGCGTCGAGGCCCCCGACGAGATGCGTTAGTCCCGCTCGGTGCGCAGGGCAGACGGGCTTTCGATCGGACCCGTCGCGCAAGGATCCGAGTGCGGCGCCAGTACCGGGAAACGGGGATGAGTATGGCGGACGACAGCAGGCTACGATCCTATCGCTCCAATGATCCCTATCGGCGCGCGGCCGAGGCGGCACCGCCGAACGAGGAGGCAAACGCTCGCGATCCGTTGGCCGAGCTTGCCCGTCTGCTGGGGCAGAGCGATCCGTTTGCCGAATTGGGGCGCAGCAATCGGGCGCCGCGACAGGCGCACGACGCGCCGCCGACCGCGCCGGCCAATTGGCCGGCGGCCCCGGCGCGTGATGTCGCCCCCGGCGATTCGCGGAGCCGCTGGGCTCCTCCTTCGCAACAGGATTACACGTCCGCGCCGCCAGCGCAGAACCGGCCCGCCGCCAGCCGTTACTATGACGAGCCGCAGTTCAGCGCCGCGCCCTACGCGGGATATGCCGACGAGGGTGAGCACCAGCAGGAGCAGGAGCACCAGCAGGACCAGTACGAGTCCCAGTACTACGACCAGGATGGTGCGCTCGAGCCGCACGACGACGAGGCGATTTACGACGACCCGCCGCGCGTTCGGCGGGGCAGCGCGCTTCCCACCGCGATCGCACTCATTGCCTGCGCCGTGGTCGGCACCGGCGGCGCCTACGCGTTTCGCACCTATTACGGAACTAGCGGCGCGACGCAGCCGCCGCCGGTCATTACTGCCGACACTTCAAGCCCGACGAAGGTGATTCCGGCGGCCGAACAATCGGGCAAGCCGGCCAAGGATCGCCTGGCGAGTGCTGACAAGGAACAGGTCATTTCGAAACAGGAGGAGCCGGTCGCGCTGAAGGATCTCGCAAACCAAGCGGCGCCGCGCGTCGTTCTGCCGCCGCCGGTCGCACCGGCACAGGGCGCCGCCTCGCCAAGCGCATCGAACGAGCCGAAGAAAATCCGCACTGTGCCGATCCGCCCGGATGGCGGTGACGCGAGCAGCAAGCCGGTGGGCGGCCAGGCTGCGCCGGCTGCGAATGCAGCGCCCCGTCCGACGCGCAGCAACGGTCCGATCTCACTCGATCCGCAGAGCGAGCCAGCCGCGGCGCCAGCAAGTCGCACGCGCACGGCCGCGGCACCCCCGGTTGCAACGCGCGCCGCGCCTGAAGCGACGGAGAGCACGTCGGACGGCTTCATGGTGCAGCTGTCGTCGCAAAAGAGCGAGGCCGAAGCGCAGTCCTCCTTCCGCAGCCTGCAGGCGAGATTCCCGAACGAGCTTAGCGGGCTGCAGCCGATCATTCGCCGCGCGGATCTCGGCAGCAAGGGCGTGTTTTACCGAACCATGGTCGGACCTTTTGCATCAGCGCACGAGGCGAGCCAGTTCTGCGCGAGCTACAAGGCTGCCGGCGGCCAATGCGTCGTTCCGAATAACTGAGCCGCGCTTGACGCTTGCGTCAGGCGCGGGTTGATCCCCGCCAATGGCGGTACGCGCTTTCATCACCGGTCTTGCCGGCACGACCTTGACGGACGGCGAGCGCGCGTTCCTACGCGAGCGCGAGCCGTGGGGGTTCATCCTCTTCAGCCGCAACATCGACACGCCGGCGCAGTTGAGCCGCCTGATCACGTCCCTTCGCGACGCCGTAAGCCGCGATACCCCTGTGTTCGTCGACCAGGAGGGCGGGCGCGTGCAGCGCCTCGCCCCGCCGCATTGGCCGGCCTATCCGCCTGGCGCCGCGTATGGCCGCCTTTACGACGACGATGCCGCACAAGGCAGGCGAGCGGCATATCTCGGCGCGCGTCTCATTGCCGCCGATCTTGCCGCTGTGGGCATCGATGTGGATTGCCTGCCGATCGCAGATGTGCCGGCGAGCGGCGCCGACCCTGTCATCGGCGACCGCGCCTATGGCGAGAGCGCGGACAAGGTGGCCGTGCTGGCGCGCGCGGTGGCCGATGGCCTGCTTGCCGGCGGGGTTTTGCCGGTCCTCAAGCATATTCCCGGGCACGGCCGTGCCAGCGCGGACAGCCACCGGGCGCTTCCCGTGGTCGAGACCGAGGAGGCAACGCTGAGGAAGACCGACTTTGCCGCCTTCCGGGCGCTGCGTGATCTGCCGCTGGGAATGACCGCCCACGTCGTATACACGGCCATCGATCCTATTGCTCCGGCCACCACTTCGGTCACTCTGATCCGAGACGTGATTCGCGGGTGGCTGGGGTTTGACGGCCTGCTGATGAGCGACGATATCTCCATGGGAGCCTTGTCCGGCTCGATCGAGGCGCGCGCACGCGCCGCCATTGCGGCCGGGTGTGACGTGGTGCTGCATTGCAGCGGCGAAATTGCTGAAATGCAGGCGGTCGCATCCGCGGTGCCGGTCCTCACCGGTAAGGCCGCAGGCCGCGCGGACGCGGCGCTCGGCCGGCGCGGGCGGGCTGTCAAGGAGGATCTTGCGGCGCTGCGTGCCGAATGGGCGGCGCTGGTCAATGCTGGCGCGGCCGCCCGGAGGGCGATCTCATGAATCCCGACGACGTCCAGTTGGAAAGCGATCTTGTGCCGGAGCGAGCGAGCGGGGAACCGGCGCTCGTGGTCGATGTCGAGGGATTCGAGGGCCCGCTCGATCTTCTGCTCGCGCTCGCGCGCCAGCAGAAGGTCGACCTCGCCAAAATCTCGATCTTGGCGCTGGCCGACCAGTATCTCGCTTTCATCGAGGAGGCGCGCAAGCTCAGGCTCGAGCTGGCGGCCGATTATCTCGTGATGGCGGCGTGGCTTGCCTATCTCAAATCGCGGCTGCTACTGCCGGAACCCAACGCCGTCGAAGGGCAGAGCGCCGAGGACATGGCGATTGCGCTCGCGCTGCGGCTCAAGCGGCTCGAGGCCATTCGCGATGTGGCGCAGCGCCTGTTCGGCCGTCCGCAGCTCGATCGCGACGTATTTCGCCGCGGGCAGCCCGAGCCGATCGCGCATATCAAGCATCCGCAATACAGCGCCACGATCTACGACCTGCTCTCGGCCTACGCGCAGCAACGGCAAAAGTCGGCGCTCTCGCATGTGCGGCTGGCCAAGCGAACGGTTTGGTCGTTGGCCGAGGCGCGTGAAGCGCTCGAGCGGCTGATCGGTCAGTCGTCCGATTGGGCGCGGCTCGATCAATTCCTGTTGTCCTATGTTGTGGAGCCGTCGCTCGCGCCGACGGTATTCGCATCGAGCTTCGCCTCCACGCTCGAAATGGTGCGCGAGGGCGTCATGGAAATGCACCAGCAGGAGGCGTTTGCGCCGATCTACGTGCGCAAGCGTCAACAGTCTGGACAAGAGGCGGCCGATGGCGGCGTGGCGGCGCCGCCGACGGAGGGCAAGGCTTAGAGGAGGCCAGCAATGCCGAAGTTGAAAGTCATCGTATCGGACGAGGAACCGGCGGATGAGGAACCGGCGGGCCAGGTGAGAGCGGAGGAGCTTCGGCTCTTGGAAGCGATGCTGTTCGCCTCCGCCGAGCCGCTCGACGAGAAGTCACTGGCGGAGCGGCTGCCGCAGGACATCGACGTGCATGCGGCGCTGCTGCGGCTACAGGAGGACTATGCCACGCGCGGCGTTAATCTCGTCCGCATCGGCGGGAAATGGACCTTTCGTACCGCGGGCGATCTCTCCTGGCTCTTGAGCAAGGAAACGGTCGAGACGCGCAAGCTCTCTCGCGCGGCCATCGAGACGTTGGCCATCATCGCCTATCACCAGCCGGTGACGCGGGCGGAGATCGAAGAAATTCGCGGCGTGACCACCTCCAAGGGGTCGGTCGACGTGTTGCTCGAGACTGGCTGGATCCGCCCGCGCGGACGGCGCAAATCGCCCGGCCGGCCCGTGACCTACGGCACCAGCGAGGCATTCCTGTCGCATTTCGGGCTCGATGCGGTGAGCGATCTGCCGGGCCTGGACGACCTCAAAGGCTCGGGCCTTCTCGACGGTCGCCTGCCGCCGGGCTTCTCGGTTCCGATGCCGTCCGATGATCCCGCCTTGCGCGAGGACGAGGATCCGCTGGAACCGGGCGAACTCGATCTTGGGCTTGCACCGCCGCGGGAGCGCAGCGGCGAGGAATAATTGCGCGCCGCGCACGACTGCAACGCCCACGCCGCGCGCGCCCGCGGAACACAATCGAGGTTAATGCGGCCAAAGGCCGCCAACGCAGCGGTTCCAAGCTCCGTGGACGCTACAGCGCCGATGTGAGGCCCGATGCGAGCGGGCCCGAGTCCTTGTTTTTGCTCGGCGCGGAGCCTAGCTTCCAGGGCAAAGCCGAGAGACGAGACGTGTCTCGTCGATGCGGAGGATGTGCATGGGTTCAATGAGCGTTTGGCACTGGATTCTGGTCTTAGGCGTTGCGCTTCTGCTGTTCGGCGGACGCGGCAAGATCTCCGAGCTGATGGGGGATTTTGCCAAGGGCATCAAGTCCTTCAAGAAGGGCCTGACCGAGGAAGAGAAAGCCGAGACCGAGGCGGCCAAGACCGACTCCAAGACCATCGATCACCAGCCCGCCCCGGCCGCGACGGTCACGTCGGCAGAGACACACAAGGCGGGCTGAACGTTCGCCGCGGCCAAAGCCGGCCGACACGAGCGGAGGGCGTGGGCGCTTGCGCGCCGCCCGGAGTAAAGCCTCCATGTTTGAAATCGGTTGGGGCGAGCTACTGATCATCGGCGTCGTCGCGCTGATCGCGATCGGGCCCAAGGAGCTGCCCACGGTATTTCGCACGCTGGGGCAGTGGACGAACAAGCTGCGCCGCATGGCCTCTGAGTTTCAAAGTCAGTTTCAGGAGGCGATGCGCGAAGCAGAGCTGACCGAGCTCAAGAAGCAGGTCGACGACATGACCAGCCAGGCGCAGAGCTATGCCTCGTTCGATCCGGTCGCCGAGGTCCGCCGGGAGCTGGACAGCACGCAACAGCAGATCGAGAGCGCAATGGCCGACAAGCCGGCGCCGACCACAAGCCCGCCGGCCACGGCGGAAGGAAGCGCCGCACCGGCCATCGCCCCCAGCTCGGATGTCGGCGCGCCATCCTCCGCCTCGAGCGAGCCGACTCCCGCCGCTGATGTCGCCAAGCCCGATGGCAAGCCAGCATGAGCCGCGAGGACGAAGATAAGGAAATCGAGGCGACCAAAGCGCCGCTGATGGAGCACTTGATCGAGCTGCGCTCGCGGCTGATCAAGGCGCTCATCGCCTTTGCAATTGCCTTCGTCGGCTGCTTCTTCTTCGCCAAGACGATCTACAACGTGCTGACTTGGCCGTTCGTATGGGTTGCGGGCCCGGAAAACTCGAAGTTCATCTATACCGGCCTACTCGAATATTTCGTGGTGCAGCTCAAGCTCGCGATGTTCGGAGCGGCGTTCATCTCATTCCCGGTCGTGGCGACGCAGGTCTACATGTTCGTGGCGCCCGGGCTTTATCGGCACGAGAGGCAGGCATTCCTGCCGTATCTGATAGCGACGCCAATTTTCTTCTTTCTCGGCGCCGTTGTGGTCTATGCCCTCGTGTGGCCGATGCTGGCGCGATTTTCGCTGAGCATGCAGCAAATGGGCGGCGACGGGCAGGCCACGATCGAGCTCCTCCCCAAAGTCGAAGACTATTTGACTTTGATGATGAAGCTCATTCTTGCCTTCGGCATTGCGTTCCAGCTACCGGTCATTCTCACGCTGCTCGGGCGGGTCGGCATTGTCACCTCCGACCAGCTCAAGTCCAAACGGCGCTACTTCATCGTCGGCGCGTTCGTGATCGCCGCGATACTCACTCCACCCGATGTGCTCAGCCAACTCTCCCTCGCATTGCCATTGATGGCGCTCTACGAGGGCTCGATCTGGTCCGTGCGCTGGGTCGAGAAGAAGGCGGCCGCCGATAAAGCCAAAGACGCTGCCAGCGCCGCCGCCAAGCCGGCGGAATGACTGATACTGCCCTAGGCTCGTTCTCGCCCGCGCATGCGGGCGATCCAGTATTCACGGGCCTTGGAATCAGCCACGAGGTCTCCTAAGCAACCGGTGTTTACTGGATGCCCCGCTTGCGCGGGAGCATGACGGCGAAAGACATGCACGACATCAAGTGGATTCGCGAGCATAAGGAGGAATTCGACCGCGGATTGGCGCGGCGCGGTTTGCCGGGCGAGGCAGACAAGCTTCTTGCCATCGATGAGCGCCGGCGCGGCGCCATTCAGAAGGCGGAAGCTGCGCTTGCCCGCCGAAATGTTGCTTCGCGCGAGATTGGCGCGGCGAAAAAAAGCAACGAGGAAGCGGCGGCGCAAGCACTGATGGCAGAGGTTGCGCGCCTCAAAACCGAAATTCCGACGCTCGAGGCGGAAGAAAAGAAGCTCTCGAACGCGTTCGATGACGCGCTCGCGCAAATCCCCAACCTGCCGCTTGAGGACGTGCCCGACGGCAACGATGCAGCAGAGAACGTCGAGCATCATCGTTTCGGTGCCAAGCCCGACTACGGATTCGCGCCGAAGCAGCATTTCGATCTCGGTGAGATGCTCGGACAGATGGATTTCGAAATCGCAGCGAAGCTTTCTGGCGCGCGCTTTGTTGTACTGATGGGCGGCCTTGCGCGGCTCGAGCGCGCGCTCGCGCAATTCATGCTCGACGTGCATACAACAGAGCATGGGTACACGGAGGTGGCGCCGCCCCTGCTTGTGCGCGATGATGTGTTGTTTGGTACGGGACAGTTGCCGAAATTTGTCGACGATCAATTCTTGGCAACTCGAACGATTACTCGCACGGAATTATTACATGACGCACTCCGATATGCTCACGAGTCTGATCAGGAACAGTTTCGGTTAGGAAAGATCAATTTGGAGACGTTGGTCGATCGAACAGTTGAAAGGGCGCCCCTCAAGGAGGACTTTTGGCTCATCCCCACCGCCGAAGTGCCGCTGACTAATCTCGTGCGCGAATCCATCCTCGAGGAGGATGTGCTGCCATTGCGCTTCACCGCCGGCACGCTGTGCTTTCGCGCCGAAGCGGGCGCGGCCGGAAAGGATACACGCGGGATGATCCGCCAGCACCAGTTCGACAAGGTCGAGCTCGTCTCCATCACCACGCCCGAGCAGAGTGGCGATGAGCTCGAGCGCATGCTCGCCTGTGCCGAAGAGGTGCTGCGCCGGCTCGATCTGCACTATCGCGTGGTCACCTTGTGCACCGGCGACATGGGCTTTGCCGCGCAGAAGACCTATGACATCGAGGTGTGGCTGCCCGGGCAGAACATGTATCGCGAGATTTCCTCCTGCTCGCTGTGCGGCGAGTTTCAGGCCCGGCGCATGAACGCGCGCTACCGTGCCAAGGGTGGCCGGGCAGTGCGGCACGTGCACACCCTCAACGGCTCGGGGGTCGCTGTCGGCCGCGCGCTCGTCGCTGTGATGGAGACGTATCAACAGCAGGGCGGCTCGATCGCGGTGCCCGACGTGCTGCAGAGCTATATGGGCGGCTTGAAGGTGATCGAGCGAGCGGGATGATATGGCGCAGGACAAGCCAGAACGAGGGGCCGAGGCGCGGGCGGACCAAGCTCCGCGCTCGGGGGTGCGCACCCCCTTGTCCCAAGCCATGCGCATCCTCATCACCAACGACGATGGCATCCATTCGGAAGGGCTCGACGTCTGCGCCGAGATTGGCCGCGCGCTCTCCGGCGACGTCTGGGTGATCGCGCCCGAATTCGACCAGTCCGGCGTCTCCCATTCGCTCTCGCTCAACGATCCGCTGCGGCTGCGCGAGATCGGCGAGCGTCGCTTCGCGGTGAAAGGCACGCCCACGGATTGCGTGATCATGGGCGCGCGGCACGTGATCAAGGATCGCCCACCCGATCTGGTGCTCGCCGGCGTCAACCGCGGGCGCAATGCCGGCGAGGACGTGATCTATTCCGGCACGGTCGCTGGCGCAGTGGAAGGCACCATCCTCGGCATTCCCTCACTCGCGCTCTCGCAAGCCTATCGCTCGCGCAGCGGCGAGCCACCACATTGGGAAACGGCGGTTCACTTCGGCCCGGACATTATCCGACGCGTGCTCGCTGCCGGGATTCCGCGCGACGTGCTGGTCAACGTCAACTTTCCCGATTGCGCGCCCGCCGACGTCAAAGGTGTTGCCGTCACCACGCAGGGACGTAACCGGCAGGAGCGCTTGCAGATCGATCAGCGCCAGGACGGCCGCGGCAACGCCTATTACTGGATCGCCTATATCCGCACGCGCGCGCCGCCGCCGGCGGACGGCAGCGATATTTCCGCGCTCGCGGATAACCGTATCGCAGTGACGCCGCTGCGGCTCGACATGACCGATGAGCCGTTCATGACGCGTCTGGCGGAGCTTTTCGATTGAGGGACTTGTGGATGCGGCGCGCAGGCGATCCTAATTCTTGCCGCCCTCGAGCGCGCTTTGCAGCATCTGCTTGAGGCCTTCCATCTGGAATGGCTTCTTCAGCATCGGCCGATCCCGGTAGGGGTCGGGCACACCCCGCTCGCCATAGCCGGTGGCAAAGACGAAGGGCATGCCGCGCGCGACAAGCGCATCGGCGACCGGTAAGACCGGCTCGCCATCGAGATTGATGTCGAGGATTGCGAGATCGAAGTCCGCGGTCTTCGCCGCCTGCAAGGCCTCCTCCATGCGCCCGGCTTCCGCGGCGACGGTATAGCCAAGCTCGGCAAGCATGTCCTCGAGCAGCATGCGGATCATCAACTCGTCCTCGACGACGAGCACCCGCTTGGCCGCTGGCGGCTGAGCTTGGGTGACAGCTGTCATCCCCTCTCCGGCTTTGCGATCGCGCACGTGAGGTAGAGGGCACCAGAGCGGCAAGGCGAAGTTGAGGCACCCGCCGGCTCATCTGCAAGCGCTTGGATTTACGTCGCTTTCGCCGTGCTGTCTGGCCGAGCGGGTTTTGCGTTAAAGTCGGCAAGGAGGCTCGGCGTGCCCAAGCAATTGCCTGGCGAGGACAATGTCGGCCGCATGCAGTTCCTGCTCGGCCTGCGCCGGCGCGGCATCAGCAATCCGGCCGTGCTGCGCGCCATGGACGAGGTGCCGCGCGAACATTTCGTCGAAGGCGGGTTGGTGGACAAAGCCTACGCCGATCAGGCGCTACCGATCGCCTGCGGGCAAACCATCAGCCAGCCCTATGTGGTCGCCTTCATGACCGAGCAGCTCGGCGTCCAGGAAAACCATCGTGTACTCGAAGTGGGCACCGGCTCGGGCTATCAGGCCGCCATTCTCTCCCGCCTTGCGCGCGAGGTGATCAGCGTTGAGCGGTACCGCACGCTGGCGGAGGCCGCGCAAGAGCGACTGGCGGCGTTGGGCTACGATAACGTCGAGGTGCGTTTGGGAGATGGTCTCGCCGGCGTGCCCGAGCGCGCGCCCTACGACCGCATCATGGTCACCGCCGCGGCCGAAACCATTCCCGAAGCGCTTCTTGAGCAACTTGCTGAGAATGGGGTGATGGTGTTGCCGCTCGGGCCGCACGCAGGTCCGCAACAGCTGGTGAAGCTCGCAAAGGGTGAACAAGGAATTAAGCAGGAGGATCTGATCGGGGTGCGTTTTGTGCCGCTTTTACCCGGAAAAGCGCGCGAACTGTAACGATCTAGTTCATGCGGCGGCAAGGTTGAGGCCGCGTAATCGCTTAAAGTCGTATTAACCCGCACGGTATTAACTCGGCACGCGTGTTGCGTACGGGTAGGGGTGGCATGTCGTGCGTTGTTGAGATGTTGCGCTCGCGGCGCTTGCCGCGAGCAGCCGTGCTGGCGCTGATCAGCGCCGCCATTGCCGGCTGCAGCGCCGACACATCTCGATTCAATGACAATCCATTCGCCTCTCTCACCCGTCCCGAGGCGACCGCTTCGATCCCACAGACACAAACCGCGCAGGCCCCGCAGCCTTCCGCTGGCGCAGGGGGCGGTAAAACCTTGGCCTCGAACGGCACCGGATCGGTGGTGCGCAAGTCCTCCGGCAATTGGAGCTGGGACGGTGGGACGGCGATCACGGTCGCGCCCGGCGATAGCGTCGAGACCATCGCCAAGCGTTATGGCGTGCCGGCCTCCGCCCTCATGCAAGCCAACAACATTGCCGCGCCCGCAACGCTTCATCCCGGCCAGCACTTGGTCATTCCGCGCCACACCGCGACGCGCCTTGCAGCCGCGGCCGCGCCGCGCCCTGCTGCTCCCACGGCGGCTGTCCCAGCCGCCAATGCCGCCGGAAACCAGAACGTTCATGTTGTCGCTGCCGGCGACACGCTGAGCAAGATTTCGCATCGCTATCACAAGTCGATCAACGAGATTGCGAAAGCAAACAACGTTGAGCCGACCGCAACCCTCAATGTCGGTGAGCGTCTCATCATTCCGGGCGCGCAGGCGCCGGCAGTGAAGGCCGCCGCTGCGGTGAGCCCCGCGCCGCAAAGGCCGGTCGTCGCTTCGGCGGCACCAAAGGAAGCCGAGCCGGTGCCCAGCGCGAGTGTCGTCGCGCCGGCCGATGCGCTAGACAAGGAGGCCGCGAAGCTCGCGGACACAAACATCGTCGTGCCAAAATTCCGCTGGCCGGCAAACGGGCGCGTCATCGCCGGCTACGGCCCCACGACCAATGGCCAGCAAAACGACGGCATCAACATTGCGCTGCCGGAGAATACGCCTGTGAAGGCCGCGGAAGACGGCGTCGTGGCCTATGCCGGTAACGAGCTCAAGGGCTACGGCAACCTCGTTCTGGTGCGCCATCCCAACGGTTACGTCACCGCCTATGCCCACGCCAAGGAACTCTTGGTCAAGCGCGGCGATCAGGTTAAGCGCGGCCAGGTGATCGCGCGCTCCGGCCAGAGCGGCAATGTCAACACGCCGCAGCTGCATTTCGAAATCCGCAAGGGGTCGTCGCCCCTCGATCCGACGCGATTCTTGAACGGCGCGTGACGCGCAACAGACAACGCGTCACCTGTCTGACTTGCGTCCTTTGTCCTCAAGCCTGACCCCAAGTCGGCCCGCAAGATCCTGCACGTATTGCCAGGCGACGCGGCCCGAGCGCGCCCCGCGCGTGGTCGCCCATTCGAGCGCCTCCCGGTGCGTCTTCTCGCGCGGATGCGCGATCCGGTAGTGAGCGATATAGCCATCTACCATCGCCAAAAATTCGTCCTGGCTGCAGCGATGGAAGCCGAGCCACAGGCCGAAACGATCCGATAAGGACACCTTCTCTTCTACCGCCTCGCCGGGATTGATCGCGGTCGAGCGCTCGTTCTCCATCATGTCGCGCGACATGAGGTGGCGCCGGTTCGACGTCGCGTAGAAGACCACGTTGTCCGGCCGGCCCTCGATGCCTCCTTCCAGCATGGCTTTGAGCGATTTGTAGCTGGTATCCTCGGCTTCGAAGGACAAGTCATCGCAGAACACGATGAAACGGTAAGGCGCCCCGCGCATGAGCGCCATCAGGTCGGGTAGGCTTTCGATGTCCTCGCGGTGGATCTCGATAAGCTTGATGAGCCCGTCGCTTGCCTTGCGCCGTCCATGCGCGGCATTCACCGACGCATGCACGGCTTTGACCAGCGATGATTTGCCCATGCCGCGCGCTCCCCACAACAAGGCGTTGTTCGCCGGAAGCCCGCGAGCGAAGCGCTCCGTGTTCTCGAGGAGCACATCGCGCAGGCGGTCGATCCCTTTGAGCAGCGACATCTCCACGCGATTGACGTTTGCGACCGGCGCGAGCCGCCGCTCGTCTGGATGCCAGGAGAACGCGTCCGCCGCCGCGAAACGCGGCGTTTCCGGCGTGCGGGGGGCGAGCCGTTCGAGCGCGCTGGCAACGCGCTCGAACGAGTCCTGCGAAGGAGCGCGTTGCGCGGCGGTGCGCTGGCGCGAGGAGGGCGGGGGCCTTTGGACGCGTTTCGCCATGGGATGAAATCGTGCGCGCCGCACCCTTACCGGGGCGCTGGCGGACCTGCAAGATCGCAGTGCCGAGCGGCTGAATCGGCCGAATTCGCAAGGCAAACCCAGCGTTGCAATTGGAGCGCTGACCGCTATAGTCCGCGCCGATTTTGCCGGTCGACTTCGGCAGCGCCGGCGCGCGGCGCGCCACCCGAATGCCTAAGCACGAAGGATAGCGAAATGTTCGTGACGCCCGCTTTTGCCCAAGCGAGCAGCCCGTTCGGCGGCGACAGTATGTGGGTGCAGTTGCTGCCCTTCGTTCTCATCTTCGTGATCATGTATTTTCTGATCCTGCGACCGCAGCAAAAGCGGGCGAAGGAACATCAGGAGTTGGTCAAAAACTTGCGCCGCGGCGATACGGTCATTACCTCCGGGGGGCTCGTCGGCAAGGTCACCAAGGTCGTCGATGACGATCAGATCGAGGTCGAAATCGCCGACGGGGTGCGGGTGCGCCAGGTGCGCGGGATGGTGTCGGGCGTGCGCGCCAAGGGTGAGCCGGTCAAGGATGAAGGCGGCTCGAGCTGAGACCGGCCGCCGCGCGAACCGGGACGAGCCATGCTCTATATTTCGAAGTGGAAGGCGACGGCGATCCTGCTCACGGCGCTGATCTGTTGCCTGTTCGCAGTCCCTAATTTCTTTCCGGAGAGCACGGTCAAACGCTGGCCGGCATGGGCGCAGCGCCACATCGTGCTCGGGCTTGATCTGCAGGGCGGCTCGCACATCCTGTTGGAGGTCGATGCCAACGACGTGCGTCGCCAGAAGCTCTTGACCCTGCAAGACGACGCGCGCCGGGTCCTGCGCCAGTCGCCTCCGGTTGGTCTCACCCGCGCGCCCGTGATCCGCGGCAACTCGGTCGAGGTGGCCATTCGCGAGAGCGATCTGCAGCAAGGACTGACGCGGCTGCGAGAACTGGCGCAGCCGCTCGGCGGCTTCATCGGCAGCACCGGCGCGCGCTCGATCGATATCGAGAACGTCGGCGGCGGGGTGGTCCGCCTCACCCCCACCGAGCCCGCGCTGCTCGAGCGCACCCGGCAGGTCGTCGATCAATCGGTCGAGATCATCGGTAAGCGCGTCAATCAACTCGGTCTGGTCGAGCCGTCCATCCAGCGCCAGGGCAATGATCGCATTCTCGTGCAGGTGCCGGGTCTCGGCGATCCCCAGCAGTTGCTCGAAATTCTCGGCAAGACGGCGAAGCTGACATTCCGCCTTGTCGATACGTCCATGCCGGCCGAGCAGGCGCTCCAAGGGCGCCCGCCGCCGGAATCCGAGATCGTCTACGGATCGAAGGCGGAGAACCGCCAACCCTATCTGCTCGAGAAGCGAGTGATTGTATCCGGTGAGGAGCTCACCGACGCGCAGCCGAGCTTCGACCAGCGCACCAGTGAGCCGATCGTCACCTTCAAGTTCAATACCTCCGGCGCGCGCAAATTCGCGCAGGTGACCCAGGAAAATGTCGGCCGGCCGTTTGCGATCGTACTCGATGACGAGGTCATTTCCGCCCCAGTCATCCGCGAGCCGATCTTGGGCGGAAGCGGGCAGATCTCCGGCAACTTCACCGTGGAATCCGCCAACAACCTCGCCATCCTTCTGCGCGCCGGCGCGCTACCGGCCAAGCTCACGGTGATCGAGCAGCGCGTGGTGGGCGCGGGCCTGGGGGCGGATTCGATCGAGAAGGGCAAGCTCGCGTCTTACTTCGGCGCCGCCCTCGTCGTCGTCTTCATGGTGGTGACCTATGGGCTCTTCGGCGTGTTCGCCAGCATCGCGGTTGGCGTCAACGTGGGCATGATCTTCGGCATTCTGTCGCTGCTCAATGCAACCCTCACGCTGCCGGGCATCATCGGCATCGTGCTCACGATCGGGATTGCGGTCGACAGCAACGTGCTCATCTACGAGCGTATTCGCGAGGAGGTTCGCACCGGCCGCACGCCCATTACCGCGATCGACGCCGGTTTCACGCGGGCGCTGGCGACGATCCTCGACTCGAACATCACGACGTTCATCGCCGCGGCGGTGCTGTTCTTCTTCGGCAGCGGGCCGGTGCGCGGCTTTGCCGTGACGCTCGGCATCGGCATCATCACGACCGTCTTCACCGCCTTTACCCTAACGCGGCTGATCGTGGCTTGGTGGGTGAGATGGGCGCGTCCCCGGCAGCTGGCGATTTCATAGGCGAAACGTGCGGCTACATCCGAAACTCCCGCTGCTGCGGATCGTCCCGGACGACACCAAGTTTGATTTCATGCGCTTTCGGCGCATCAGTTTTCCCGCGTCCGCGGCGCTGTCGATCCTCGCCATCCTGCTCTACTTTTTTCACGGGCTCAATTTCGGCATCGACTTCGTGGGCGGCACGCTGATCGAGGTGCAGGCGAAAAGCGGTCTGGCGGATCTTGCCAAGATGCGCTCGACGCTCAGCGGGCTTGGGCTCGGCGACGTGCAGCTGCAAGAGTTCGGCGGGCCGGAGAACGTGCTGATCCGCGTCGCCCAGCAGCCGGGTGGGGAGCAGGCTCAGCAGGTCGCGATCAACAAAGTACGCGAGGCTTTGGGCAGCGAAGTCGATTACCGCCGGGTCGAGGTGGTCGGGCCGCGCGTGTCATCGGAACTGTTGGCGAAGAGCACGATCGGGCTTGGGCTCGCCATTTTCGGCATCCTCATCTATCTCTGGTTCCGCTTCGAATGGCAGTTCTCGCTCGGCGCCATGATCGCGAACGTGCACGATCTGGTGCTGACGATCGGCTACATGTCGTTGACCCAGATCGATTTTGATTTGTCGAGCATTGCGGCGCTTCTCACCATTCTCGGCTACTCGCTCAACGACACCGTCGTGATCTACGACCGCATTCGCGAAATGCTGCGCCGCTACAAGCGCATGTCCATGCCGGACCTGCTCAACATCTCGGTCAACTCGACGCTGTCGCGCTCGATCATCACGCACGTGACCGTGACACTCGCGCTGCTGGCGCTTCTTCTCTTTGGCGGACATGCCATCCACAGTTTTGTGGCGACCATGATCTTCGGTGTCGTGCTGGTCGGCACCTATACCTCGGTCTTCATCGCCGCGCCGATCCTGATCTATCTCGGCGTCGGAACGACGCGCATGGAAGCAGAGGAAGGGGCGGGCAAAGAGAGGGCATCCACCGCGAGGCCGTGATAGCTCGAGGTGCGCCCTTAGGCGCACCGTGTGGAGCCCGATGCAGGATGCATTTGCCCATTGCGAGGGGCTCGTCCGGGCGGCAGACAAGGACCGCTTTCTCACCACCTTGTTTGCTCCCGCCGAGCATCGCAACGCGCTTCTTGCGCTCTACGCGTTCAATCTGGAAATCGCCCGCGTGCGCGAGGTGGCGCACGAGGCGCTGGCGGGGGAGATCCGGTTGCAATGGTGGAGCGACGCGCTCGAGGGCCGCGGCGAGGGCCATCCGGTCGCGGCGGTGCTGCTCGCAACCATCGCGCGCTATCAGCTGCCGCTGGAGCCATTTCAGACCTTGCTCGAGGCGCGCAGGTTCGATCTCTACGACGAGCCGATGCGCAGCCTGGTCGATTTTGAAACGTATGCGGAGGGCGCATCGGCGGGGCTTATCGTGCTCGCGACACGAATTCTCGCCGGCATCGATACCGGCGCGCTAACCCGCCATGCGGGCCTCGCCCACGCCATTGCCGGGCTGCTCGCGGCATTTGCGATCCACGCCGCGCGCGGCCAACTCTTCGTGCCACTCGATATCCTGACGCGCCATGGAGCAACCCCCGAGGACGTCGCGGGAGGGCAGGCGACGCCGCAGTTGCGCGCGGCACTCGCCGAGTTGCGGGCGCACGCCCGCCAGCATCTGGGCGAGGCACAAAGGCTTCTTGCGGCCGCGCCGGCCGCGGTCATGCCCGCGTTGCTGCCGGTCGCGCTCGCGGGGCCGATGCTCGCGCGCATGGAGCGGCGCGGCTACGACCCGTTCACGCCGGTTGAACTCGCACCGTGGCGGCGACAGCTGATCATCTGGCGCGCGGCCAAGCGGCCGCGTCACATTTTCCGCTGAGCTAGAAGGCGAAGCGGTCGCGCAGGTTGCGCCGATCGGCGAGGATTTGCGCGACCAGGCTGCGCTCATCGTCGTTGGCGATGAGCGAGTCGATCAAATCGACCTGATTCGTGGCAACGAGCTCGAGGATTTCGCTGCGTACTTTCCCCGATGCAGCGCGGGGCAAAGCCGATGTCACCTGTAGGTGCTCGGGCAATCTCGGAAGCGAAGCATTCTCGGCGGCGAGGAATTCGCGCAAACCGCGCTCGGTGAGCCCCGAATCGCCTTCGACGAAGGCGTAGAGGCCGGTTCCGGCCCGGCGATCGGGGAAGGGGACAACGACCGCCTCGCGCACCTGCGGGTGCGCCTTGAGCCGAGCGGCGATGCGAGGCGCGTCATGGATGAGACGGGTGCCGCCTCCCTCGCGATCTGCAACGTGGAGCACATCGCGGGTGATCGCGTAATAGAGCTTCTTGCCAGTCGCCATCCAGAGGCGGGTCAACAGGCTTTTCTTCGCGAGTACGCGCCGCTCGGCGCAGGTGAGAGCATCGGGCACATAGCGCCGCTTGTGCTTGAGTAGGTGGCGTAGGTCCTCATAGGCGGCGATACGGAAGAGCCAAGAGCGGCGCGAGAAGCGAGCGGCAAGCTGGAAATCGGTGAGATAGGCGCGCCCGTCGCGTCCGCGCAGCCAGTTCTGTTCTTTGGCTAGATCATTGTGGCAGATGCCGGCACGATGCAGCTTCCGTAACGCGGCCTTGGCAGAGCGAAAGTAGCTGCGCTCGCCGTGCGGTTTCGCAATATGCAGCGGCAACCCATCCATCCAGCCGCGGATCAGCGCATTGTGACCGGCGAACAGGAGCGGCGGCGCAACCCCGAGCTCGCCAGCGATGGCGAGCGCGCGCCGCTCGCGGGCAAACAGATGGCGCGCCAAACCGAGAGACCACCACGGCACTTCGTCGATCCGACGCAGCACCGCCTCGATTTCTCCGGCAGGCGTAGCGAACCGCCCCCGTTCGATGGTCGAAAAAAGGTCGCGCTTGAGCACCACGCTCGATTTCCAGTGCTCGGTGATCTCGCGCGGCAAGCTCATTATTCCGCCGCCACGGCGCGCTCGTCGCCGACGATCCAGCGCTCGAGATCCGCAAGCGCGCGCCGCGTGATCGCGCGTTTCTTCGCGAGCACTTTTTCGCTCCCGCGAAGGCGCGCGCCACCTTCACCCTTGAGGGCATGGGCGAGGGGCGGAAACAAACCGAAATTGACATTCATGGGCTGATAGGAGCGCGCCTGCGCCGGCTGCGCGCTGCCGGTGCTGTCCATGTGGCCGCCGGTGATATGTGCAAGCAAGGCGCCGTGCGCGGTCGTCGGAGGTGGCGGCGCGAGGAATCGGCCGAGCCGTTCGGCGGCGGCGAAGCGGCCGGCGAGGAGTCCCATGGCGGCGGATTCGACGTAGCCCTCGCAACCGGTGATCTGGCCGGCAAAGCGCAGACGCAGCTGCGCCCTGAGCCGTAATGTGCCGTCGAGCAGCTTCGGCGCGTTGAGGAAGGTATTCCGGTGAAGGCCGCCGAGACGCGCGAACTCGGCGCGCTCGAGGCCGGGAATGGTTCGGAAGATGCGCGTCTGCTCGCCGTGTTTGAGCTTGGTCTGGAACCCCACCATGTTGAAGAGGCTGCCGAGCCGGTTGTCCTGGCGCAGCTGAACGACAGCGTAGGGCTTTACGTCTGGTGCATGCGGGTCGGTGAGGCCAAATGGCTTCATCGGACCGTGGCGCAGCGTATCGCGGCCGCGCTCCGCCATCACCTCGATTGGCAAGCAGCCGTCGAAATAGGGCGTCTCCCAGTCGTGAAAGGCGACCTTCTCGCCTGCGAGCAAGGCGTCAACGAACGCGTCGTATTGTTCGCGTGTGAGCGGACAATTGATGTAAGCGGCGGCGGAGCCGCCGGGTCCCGCCTTGTCATAGCGCGACTGCAGCCAGGCGCGTGACATATCGATCGTATCGCGGTGAACGATCGGGGCGATGGCATCAAAGAAGGAAAGCGCGTCCTCGCCCGTGAGCGTCGCAATCGCCTCGGCGAGCGCCGGCGAGGTGAGCGGTCCGGTCGCGATAATGACGCTGTCCCAGTCGGCGGGCGGTATGCTTGCGATCTCTTCGCGGCGGATGTCGATCAGCGGCTGCGCCGCGAGCGCCGCGGTCACAGCTGCGGCAAAGCCCTCGCGGTCGACGGCCAAGGCGATGCCGGCCGGCACCTGATTGGCGTCGGCCATGCGCATGACGAGCGAGCCCAGGCGGCGCATTTCCTCATGCAGGAGCCCGACGGCGTTGAGTTCTTTGTCGTCGGAGCGGAACGAGTTGGAGCAGACCAATTCGGCAAGCGCGGAAGTCTTGTGGGCCGCAGTCGTGCGCAGCGGGCGCATCTCATGGAGCACGACGGGAACAGCGCTCGCAGCGAGCTGCCAAGCCGCCTCGGCTCCGGCAAGCCCGCCGCCGATCACGTGCACTGCTAGCGACGCCTCGTCAGCCATGGACAGAAATTATTCCTGTCCCGACGAGGCGACAATGCAGGCGCCACCTGAAGGTGGCGCCTGGCAGGTCGATATTGGATGGCTGTCTTTACGCGCTTTTTTGCCGCCGAGTGGGCTGGTTTGTCCTAACGAGCGCCTGCAACGGGCGTCCCTCAGATCGTAGATTCCGCAAGGTGCTCATAACGACCCTGCCGACGAGCGCCAGTATCACCATGAGGAACGGAGTGAATGCCGTCCAAAAAATTGTAAGAAAGATCATCTCGTTGCCGGTTATTTGCGGATGGGGAAACGAGCGCCCGCAAACGCGGGCGCTGCGTGGATTTATGAGCTTACGCGCTGAGCGCTATCCCACGCGATGCGCGGGATGTCCGACCGCGTGATGCCGATATCGGCCAGCTCGCGGTCGCCGAGCTGATAGAGTTCCCTCAGGCTCTGGTTGTAGCGGCGCCAAGCGCGGAGGAAGTTCACGATTGCGACTAACATTGTCTTGCCTTTCCTCCCGGCTAAGCCGGGCTTTTTCAAACTTCGAACGTAAAATAGGGTTCCATTGTGCAGTGCATTAGACCGCATGTTGCGCCGCAGATATGCGTTTTATGCATACATTAAGCTACTGGTTCTTCTTCGAAATTTGACGATTCCCATAGCTCGGAAGCTGCGAATTCAGGGCTAGTTCCGAAGCGGAACAGCGGTGACTGACCGTCGACGCCGCCCCACCGCAAAGGCGGCGATAGCGAGTCCTTGCGCAAGCGCGGCGGCAGCAAACAGCTGTGGAGCCGTGCCGGAGGTGGCGCCTTCGGCATGCAGCGTAAAGCTCCTGATCACACCGAAGGCGGCCGGCGCGAAGGCGTAGGCGCACTGAGAGATCGCGACGATGAGGGCGACCACCCGCGGCACGTCCTCGTCGACGAACTCGACCTGCGCAATGACTGGCGGCAATGACGTCGAATTGCCGAAGCCGATGCCGAACAAGGCGATCCCAAGCCACAGCAGCGGAATGCTCGAGCCCGCCGCAGCAATGAAAGCCATGGACCCGATCATCTGCACGGCGCAACTTGCACATGCCACCAACCGCCGGTCGACCCCGAGCGGGATGATCCAGCCAACCAGCGTACGGCCGGCAATTGCCAAAGCTGTTGCCAGCCCCATCGCCACGCCCGCCTGTTGCGCGCCCAGTACGGGCGCCATGAGCGAGAACAGATGCGCGACCAGGCCAATCTGCGCGAACAGTCCCAATGCCATTCCGGCGGCAAGCGTCAGGAATGCGATATCGCTCCAGAGCAGCAACCCAGAGCGTGGGTTCGCAACAGCTTGAGTGAAGCGGATCGGGAGCGCGCCGGGCGCGTTGCCGTCGGGCGCCAAACCCATCCGCTGCGGAGTGCGGGACAAGAGTTCTTCGGCGAGAACCCACATCACGGCGGCCATGATTGAGCCGATCAACATCGTTGCGATCGGAAATCCCAACCGATCGATCGCGGCCACCCAGAGCGGCGAGAAAATGACGCCGCCGATACTCCCACCGTTGTAAGCCACTGCGAGCGCGGCCGGTCGTCCGCGCACGAACCAGGGCGACACGATCGCGTTGACCGCTACGGCGCTCATTGCGCCCCAACCCGCTCCGCTGAGCAGCGCGGCCGCGAACAGCTGCCAGCGTGTATTCGCGATAGCCCAGCCGAGCGTGCCGAGCGCGAGCGAGAGAGCCGCTGCCTTCGTCACCGCCGAAGCACCAAAGCGTCGGTAAAAAGCCGGCAGATTGGCTCCCACAGCGGCGCCGATAAGAAAATGCACGGTAACCGCCGTGGATATCAGGGCCACTGGCCATCCCGTTGTCTCGTGGACAGCGCTCAGATAGACGGGCGGCCCATAGAACCCCATTCCCCAACCGAAGAGAGCGAGAACGAAGGCAGCGCCGACCATCCACCATCCATAGAACGTGCTGCCAGCGGTCTGCGTGGTTGTCATGCGGGCATTGTGCTCCAATGCGCCGAGCCACGTTACGGTAATGACCGAAGCATCAGGTCGAGGAGCGGTGTAGGGTACGGATGGCCTATTTGGGAGTTCAGCAATGGCGAGCTATGCGATGTTTGCCACGGTCGCGTCGCTTGTGGGCGACCCCGCACGTGCGGGAATGCTCCATGCGCTAATGGACGGACGTGCGCTGACAGCCTCAGAGCTGGCGCAGGTCGGCCGTGTCACGCCGCAGACCGCAAGCGGTCACCTGACGCGTATGGCTGCGGTCGGCCTTCTCAGCCTGGAGAAACAAGGCCGGCATCGCTACTACCGCCTCGCGTCGCAAGCGGTCGCACAGATGATCGAAAGCATCATGCAAGTCGCATCCGGCTTGGAGGGTAAGCGACCGCTCTTTGTCGGTCCCAGAGACGTAGCCCTCAGAACGGCGCGAACGTGCTACGACCATCTTGCCGGCCGTCTCGGCGTTGCGCTCGCAGATGCCCTCGTGGCAGGTGGCTACGCTGAGCTGGCGAGCGATGCGGGATTGGTAACCGACGCCGGCATCCAACTCCTCAACCGAATGGGAATCGATGTTGATGCCTTGTTGGCACGGCGCGGTAAGCGCGCCTCGCGCGTCCTCTGCCGGCCCTGTCTCGATTGGAGCGAGCGGCGACCGCATTTGGCGGGCGCAGTCGGGGCAGCACTCTGCGCCCACAGCTTCCAGAATGGCTGGATTCGTCGCATCCCCGCGAGCCGCGCGGTCGCCATCACCCCGAAAGGGCAGCGCATCTTTCGAGAAGATTTTGGCGTGCACTTGGAATAGCGGCGCCCCTCAATTCAGCCTTATTCCACTTTCTTTGAACACTTGGCCCCACCGGTCCAGCTCTTTGCGCACGAAAGCGTCGAATTCTTCGGGCGTGCTGCTGACCGCGGTGATCCCCGCCCTCTCAAGTCTCTCGGCAATGACGGGATCGGCGTACATCCTGACGACTTCATGCTGAATCTTGTCGATGACCGTGCGTGAGGTGCCGGCAGGCGCCACGAGCCCGATCCAGGTCGAGATATCATCGAGCGCCGGAATACCGGCTTCGACCGCGAGCGGCCGCACCTCCGGCAAGGCTGGCAACGGCCGGCTGTTGAGCTTGGCGAGCGCGCGTAACTTGCCGCTGTGGATGAGGGGAAGGCTCGTGGCCGCGCCGTCGATGATGTAATCGACGGCGCCGGTCAGGAGACCCTGTACCGTCGGTGCGCTGCCGTTGAACGGAATGTATTGCACGTCGAGGCCGGCCTCGCGGTTGAACAGATAGCCGGCGAGCCGTGTAGTGATGATCCCCGCGCCATAGTTGAGCTTGCCGGGATTTGCCTTGGCGCGTGCGATCAGCTCCTTGACGGTCTTCGGGCCATCTTCGGCGCGCACGCTCAGGAGCGACGTGTTCTTGGATGCGAGCGTGATCGGCGCAAAGTCCTTGAGCGGGTCATAAGAGAGATTGCTGGTCGCGAGCGGATTGAGCACCAGTGTGACATCCATTGCCGCCAGCAGCGTGTAGCCGTCGGCCGGCGTTTTAGCGACGCGCGCTGCGGCAATCGCGGTATTGGCGCCAGGTTGATTTTCGACCACCACCGGCTGTCCCCAGATCTCGCTTAGCCGTTGCGCGATGACGCGCGCGAGGATGTCGGTCGGCCCGCCCGGCGGGAACGGGACGACGATTTTGACCGGCCGCGTGGGGAAGGCCTCGGGGCGTTCTTGCGCCGCGGCGGTTGCGATCACCAACGCCGCCGTAATTGCCAGCGCGATTGCACGACGGGTCATGAGACCTTCTCGCACGCAGCCTTTTTTCGGCAATTCTCACCGGTGCGCTTTTGCAAGGCAATCGGCGAATGCGGGCCTCCCATTCAAAATCCTCTGTCCATACGCTAGCCTCGTTTGCACTCGCCCTCCCGAAGGAGACGACCGTGCTCGCTCCCGCTTCGTCCCGGCAAGATCGCATGGCGATGTACAACGCGAACAAGCTCAAGATCGGCTTGTTCGGCGCGAACTGCTCGTCGGGCCGGGCGGTCACGCTCGTCCCCGAGCGCTGGTCGGGGAGTTGGGCGGACAATCTTAAGCTGGCGCGGATGGCCGATGACGCCGGCATCGACTTTCTCCTGCCGATCGGCCGCTGGAAGGGCTATGGCGGCGACACCGACTACCAGGGTGCAACGCTCGAAACCATCACCTGGGCGACCGGCCTGCTCGCCTCGACCAAGCGCGTCACCGTGTTCGGAACGGTGCACGCGCCGCTGTTTCATCCAATCATTGCCGCCAAGGAAATGGTGACCGCCGACCATATCGGCGAAGGCCGTTTTGGCCTCAACATCGTGGTCGGCTGGAACGAGGGCGAATTCACGATGTTCGGCGTCAAGCAGCGCGAGCACGAAGCGCGCTACGAATACGCGCAGGAATGGATCGACGTCATCAAGATGATCTGGTCGGACAAGGAAGATTTCGCCTTCCACGGAAAGTATCTCGACATGAAGGGCATACGCGGCAAGCCCAAGCCCTATGGCGGCTCGCGACCGCTGATCATGAACGCAGGCGCCTCTCCAGTCGGACAGGCCTTCGCGATCCACAACTGCGATGCGTTCTTTCTTCAGGCGTCCCGTACCTCGCTCGACGAGACAGCGCAGAAGGTTGCGACGGCCAAAGGTCAAGCCAGGCAGCGGGGCAGGGAGCTCGGCGTCTATACCGTCGGAGTCATCACCTGCAGGCCGACCAAGAAGGAAGCCGAGGACTATTTCCATTATTCGATTGTCGAGCGTGCCGATTGGAGAGCGGTCGACGACATTCTCGCGCTCAAGAACATCACGGCTCAGAACACGCCGCCGGAAAAATTCCAGCAGATCCGCAGCGGCTACGCGCAGGGCATGGGCGGCTTGCCCATTGTGGGCGACCCGGATCACGTGGCGAGCCAGCTCATCGATCTCAGCAAAGCCGGCCTGACTGGAGTTGCGGTCTCGCTCGTCAACTATCTCGATGAGCTTCCGTTCTTCTGCGACGAGGTTCTGCCGCGCCTGCAACGCGCGGGTCTGCGCGACAAGCAATGATGACGGGCGCCGGCGGCGCGGCGCAGGCGGTTAGCTAGACCTCAGTCCAGTTTCAAGTTGCTGCTTTCCTTGAGGACCTTGGACCAGCGCCCGGTCTCGCTGCGGATAAAAGCCGCGAACTCAGCCGGCGAGCTGCTGCGCAACGCCGGAATGCCGATTTGCTCCAGCTTGTTGGCCAAGGCCCCGTCGCTGTAGATGCTCGCCACCTCGCCATGGATTTTGTCGACGATGCCGGCCGGTGTCCCGGCGGGCGCCACAAGCGATATCCAGGTGGCGCTTTCGTCAAGTCCGGGCAGTTCGGCCGCCACGCTAAGACGGGGAAGGATGGGGAGCGGCCGGTTGCTGTATTTGGCCAGTACGCGGTAATGGCCGCTTTGGATCAGCGGCAGGCTCGTGCCGGTGCTGTCGAGCGCGAAATCGACCGTTCCTGCGAGCACGGCGTGGCCGATCTCGGCGCTGCCCTTGAATGGAACGAGCTGCACATCGATCCCGGCGGCTTTGGCGAACTGGAGCGCACCGAGACGCGAGGTGATGGTACCGGCGCCCATATTGAGCTGTCCGGGATTGGCCTTTGCCTTGGCGATCAGCTCCTTGACTGTCTTGGGTCCATCGCTTCGCACCACCACCAGCGACATGGTCTTGGTCAACAGCGTGATCGGCACGAAATCCTTGAGCGGGTCGTAGGGCAGATTGGGCGCGACCAATGGATTGATCACCATGGTCGTATCCATCGCCGCGAGCAGCGTGTAACCGTCGGCTGCCGCACGCGCCGCTGCTTGCGCGCCGATCGCGGTATTGCCGCCGGCGCGGTTTTCGATCAGGGCCGGTTGGCCCCAATCCTCGGTCATGCGCTGTCCGACGAGGCGTGCGATCGTGTCCGCCGGTCCGCCCGGAGGAAACGGCACGATGATACGGATCGCGCGGTTGGGATAGCTCTTGGCCTCCGCATCGAGTGTTGCCTGTGCCTGGGCGTGCTCAAGCGTCAGGGCTATAGCAACAGCGGCGATGAGAATGCGTGACACCATCGGCGTTTCAGTCGAGCTTCATTGCGACTGTCTGGATAGTTTTGGCCCGAGGTCGGCTTGCATGCAGGCTGGCGATGATATCGAACCAGAACGTGATTAAATAGGCTGCGACATCGTCGAGGATGCTGCCATGTGGCCGGACCGCCGTCTCATCGAGTTGTTCAAGATCGAGCTTCCAATCGTGCAGGCGCCAATGGCCGGCGCCATGGATTGGGAACTCGCGGCGGCCGCGGCGCAGGCGGGCGCGCTCGGGTCGCTCCCCTGCGCGATGCTCAATGGGGATCAGATCCGGGAGCAGATGGCTAAAATCCGCGCGCGCACGAGCAAGCCCATCAATCTCGGCTTCTTCTGTCACACCCCTCCGGCGCTCAACAACGAGCGAGAAGCGCGCTGGCGTGTGAAGCACTCCGTCCCTATTATCGCGAGCTCGCCATCGATCCGGCGGCGCCGATCCCCTCGAGCAACCGCGCGGCCTTCGACGCCGCCTTCTGTGAGGTCGTGGAGGAGCTCAAGCCCGAAGTCGTCAGTTTCCACTTCGGCCTGCCGGAGCCGACTCTGGTGAAGAGGCTCAAGGACGCGGGCTGCGTCATCATCAGCTCGGCCACGACCGCCGCTGAGGCGCGTTGGCTCGAAGCGCGCGGGGTCGATGCCATCATTGCGCAGGGCTACGAGGCCGGTGGGCACCGCGGCATCTTCTTGACCGACGACGTCGCGACTCAGGCGGGAACCTTCGCGCTTGTCCCGCAGATCGTTGATGCGGTGAAGGTTCCGGTCATCGCCGCCGGCGCGATCACCGATGCGCGCGGGATCGCGGCCGCGTTTGCGCTCGGCGCTGCCGGCGTCCAGATCGGCACGGCCTATCTATGGTGCCCCGAGGCGAAGATTTCGGCGGCGCATCGCGCCGCCCTCAACTCGGCGCGTGACGACGGCACCGCGTTGACCAATCTCTTGACCGGCCGCGCCGCGCGCGGCATCGTCAACCGAGTGATGCGCGAGATCGGACCGATGTCCGACGTGGCGCCCGAATTTCCGCTCGCCGCTGGCGCGCTCGCGCCGTTGCGCGCCAAGGCGGAGGCGGAGGGCTCGGGCGACTTCTCGCCGATGTGGGCCGGGCAAGCAGCCGCACTCGGCCGCGCAGCGCCCGCCGGCCAATTGACCAAGATGCTCGCCGCCGAGGCGCTCGAGCAGATGCGGACACTCGCCGGATCGCGGGCGCCTTAGCCGCGCGTGATGCGCAGGCGCGTACCCCAAGGATCGGCGGTTGCAATGCCGGCGGACGTCGCTGCGAACTCCGCTCCCGCCTGTGCAAGCCGCGCCTTTCCCGCGTCGAATGCCGTGGCATCGGCTGCCTCGAGCGCGAGCCAAGACAAGCCAGCGCGGTTTTCGTTACGCTCTCCCGCGGCGGCGCTGTGCCAGACATTGGCGGCGATGTGATGATGATAACGGCCCGATGACATGAAGGTCGCGCCGTGGCGGCGGCGGGTGACATCGAGCCCGAGCGTGTCGCGATAGAAGGCCTCCGCGCGCGCGACATCGCCGACGCGAAGATGCACGTGGCCGATGCGCAGCCCGTCCGGCGCACTCGGATAGGTCGCGCCGGGCGCAACTTCCCGCAGGATACTGTCGATGTCGAGCGGGTCGGTGGTGATCTTCAGATCGCTCCCGGTCCATTCCCAAGTCTCCGCGGGGCGGTCGTAATAGACCTCGACACCGTTTCCTTCCGGGTCGTCGAGATAGAATGCCTCGCTCACCGCATGGTCGGATGCGCCCGTGAGTGCCACCTTGCGTCGCGCGACATGCAAAATCCAACGCGCGAGATCGCCGCGCGTCGGCATGAGGAAAGCGGTGTGATAGAGACCCGCTTCGCGCGGATCGTCGGGCATGGCATCGGGGCGATGCTCGAGGTGAACGAAGGGCACCCCACCGGCGCCGAGCGTTGTGCGCTCGTTCGTGCGGTCCAGCACGGCGAGGCCGAGCACGTCACGGTAGAAGGCGGTGACGCCTTCGATCTCGCGCACCTTGAGCCCGACCGCGCCGATATGCAGCGGGGTACGGTTGGCGAAGGTCGGGATGCTGGACGGGTTCGGGGCATCCATGACAGCTATATCGACGCTTCCGGTCGTCGGCGCAATAGTTGCTTGCGCACGGTTGGCGCCGCAAAAGCGGCTCTGCTATGAGGGTCGCCGAGCTTGGTCGGCTCCAGGAGATTCCCATGTCGGTCGATCCCGAGACCGTGCGCCGCATCGCGCAGCTTGCGCGCATTGCGGTCGCCGAGCACGAGATTGAGCATCTGCGCGGCGAGCTCAATGCCATTCTCGCCTTTGTCGAGCAATTGTCGGAGGTCAATGTCGAAGGTGTCGAGCCGATGACCTCGGTCATTCCGATAGAAATGAGAAAGCGCCCGGACGTCGTCACCGACGGAGGCATTCCCGACGCCATCCTCAAGAACGCTCCGGCGGCGGAGGAAGATTTCTTCGTCGTACCGAAGGTGGTGGAATAAGCCGGCGCGCAGCTTAGTCCACCATGCTCGACCGAGCGCAGCGAGACCCGAGCATTTCGAGAGGCTGAGCAGGATCATCTCGAGCCGTGACCGATCTCACGTCGCTGACCCTTGCCGACGCACGCGAGCGCCTTCGCAGACGAGAATTCTCGGCCGCCGAGCTCGCCGAAGCGCACCTGACCGCCATGGAAGAGGCGCGCGCGCTCAATGCTTATGTGCTGGAGACACCGGATCGGGCGCGCGCCATGGCGCAAGCGGCCGATGCGCGCCTGGCCGCAGGTGATGCGCGGCCGCTCGAAGGGGTCGTGCTCGGCGTCAAGGACATGTTCGCGACCAAAGATGTGCGCACCACGGCCTGCTCGCGCATCCTCGACAATTTCCTGCCGACCTACGAGTCGACCGTGGGCGCCAATCTCTGGCGCGACGGGGCGGTGATGCTGGGTAAGCTCAACAACGACGAGTTCGCGATGGGCTCGTCGAACGAGAGCTCGTTTTTCGGGCCGGCGATCTCGCCTTGGCACCGAAGGGGCGCGAATACGCCGCTTGTGCCCGGCGGCTCCTCGGGCGGCTCGGCGGCGGCCGTGGCCGCGCAGCTGTGCCTTGGCGCAACGGGAACGGATACCGGCGGCTCCATCCGCCAACCCGCGGCTTTCACTGGTATCGTCGGCATCAAGCCGACCTACGGCCGCTGCTCGCGCTGGGGCATCGTGGCGTTTGCATCGTCGCTCGATCAGGCGGGGCCGCTCGCACGCACGGTGCGCGACGCCGCGATCCTGCTCACCTCGATGGCAGGGCACGATCCGAAAGACACGACATCGGTCGATCTACCCGTTCCCGACTACGAAGCGGCCGTCGGCCGGTCCATCAAAGGAATGAAGATCGGTATTCCGAAGGAATACCGCGTCGAGGGCATGGCGAGCGAAATCGAGAAGCTCTGGGAACGCGGCGCGCAGTGGCTCGCCTCTGCCGGTGCCGAGATCGTCACGGTCTCGCTGCCGCACACGAAATATGCCTTGCCGGCCTACTACATCGTTGCGCCGGCGGAGGCATCCTCCAATCTCGCCCGCTATGACGGGGTACGCTACGGCTTGCGCATTCCCGGGCGCGACGTCGCCGACATGTACCAGAACACGCGTGCGGCCGGCTTTGGCAAGGAGGTGCGCCGCCGCATCATGATCGGCACCTACGTGCTCTCGGCCGGCTATTACGACGCCTATTACTTGCGCGCGCAAAAGGTCCGCACGCTAATCAAGCACGATTTCGACCAGGTCTTTGCCGCAGGCGTCGACGCCATATTAGCGCCAGCGACGCCATCGGCTGCCTTCGCCATCGGCGAAAAGGGCGGGGATGATCCGGTCGAGATGTATCTCAACGATGTGTTCACGGTGCCGGTGAACCTCGCGGGCTTGCCCGGAATTTCCGTTCCGGGCGGCTTGTCGGCCGAAGGTTTGCCGCTCGGGCTTCAGCTCATCGGCCGCCCGTTCGGCGAGGAGACGCTGTTCTCGCTCGGAAATGTCCTCGAACAAGCGGCCGGACGGCTTTCACCCCAGCGGTGGTGGTAATATCTCGACAATATGCGCTTATGTATTGGATCGGCAGCCCTCACATTGCAAATTTGCTCAGCATCCCGCGATGAACTTCTTCGAGTTCAAAGAGTCCCTGGCGAAGGCCAAGCCGCCGGCCGAACTCACGGTCGCGCTAGCGGCGCTGTGGTGGGCCGGGAAGGACAACTGGGAAAAAGCGCACAATATCGTCATGGACGGGGGCGGCAAGGACAGCGCCTGGGTGCACGCCTATCTGCATCGCGTGGAGGGTGATCTCGACAATGCGCGGTACTGGTACCGACGTGCGCAACGCCCGCTGTCGCGCAAGCCATTTGCCGCCGAGTGGGACGCGATCGCCGAAAGTCTGCTGGAAGCGCAGGTTTGAGCGATTGATGGCCGCTTTACGCGGCGACGCCGATCGCGCAGCGGCGGGTGATCATTCGCTGACCTTGATGTTGGCCGCTTTGATCACTGGCCCCCACCGCTCCATTTCCGCCTTCAGATGCGCGCCGAGTTGTTCGGGCGTGGATCCCACCACGACCACGCCGAGCGCATCGAGCTTGGCTCTGATCTGCGGCTCGGCGAGCGCCGCAACCGTGTCCGCGTGCATCTTGGCGGTGATTTTGGGCGGTGTCTTGGCCGGTACGAAGAAAGCAAACCACGACGACGTATCGTAGCCGGGGACGCCAGACTCGGCGATGGTCGGAATCTCGGGCGCCGCCGCCACACGCCCGTCGGTCGTCACGCCGAGTGCGCGCAACTGTCCGGCTCGAACGAGCGGAAGACCCGACGCCATGACTGCGAATGTGCAATCGACGCGCCCGGCGATCACGTCGGTGTAAGCGGGCGACGCTCCGCGGTAGGGCACGTGGGTGAGATCGACTTTGGCCATATACTTGAACAGCTCGGCACTCATGTGCGGTGAGCTGCCATGCCCGGGAGAGGCAAAGGTGACCTTTCCTGGATCGCGCTTGGCCTTCGCAACAAGATCGGCGACCGAATGCAATGGCGAGGAGTTCGGCACGACCAGCACGTTGGGGAAGAGGCAGATCAGCGTCACCGGGGCGAAATCGGCCAGCGGATCGTAATTGATCGATTCAAAGAGGTAGCGGTTGACGGCCAGTCCAGCCGCGGTGATGTACATGGTGTAGCCGTCGGGAGCGGAGCGGGCGACGAACTCGGAGGCGATATTGCCGCCGGCGCCCGGCTTGTTCTCGATGACCACCTGCTGGCCCCAGATTTCTGAGAGCTGCGCGCCGATGATACGGCCGATGCCGTCGATGCCGCCGCCGGGTGTGAAGGGCACGACGAGCTTGACGACGCGGCTGGGCCAGTCTGTGTCTGCGGCGGCGGTGCGTTGGCCGAGGACCAGCGCAGCTGAGGCCGCCAGCGCGAAAACGCGGCGCCGGTCGAGCCTCCCTTGCGTCTGCCATGTCACGCGTCGACCTTGATCTTCGCTTCCCGTCCGTTATCCGGAGCGAAGCGGCACGCTCATCCGCGCGTCGCGATTTGTTGAGGGTACCGCCGCGGGCGGGGCGGGACAATCGTCCGCGAGCGACCGGATGACCCGGGGTTGCTCTATTTATTTGCCCTTCCCCGCCGCGATCGGCGGGAGATCGGCATCGCTGTTGATGGCCTTTTTGCCGACGTGCTCGCCGCCACTGAGCAGGAATATCCCGAGTGCAACAACAATCAGCGCGCCCAGGATGGCGCCAAGCGCCCCGGTCGGGATCCTGTTGTCGTTCATCGCCGACTCCGATTCATTTGCACCCAAAACCCAACGCCCGTGCCGGGTTGGAAGTTCCAGCGCGCCCGCGCACGCGGAATTGCGGCAGCCTTGTGGCGCGTCGCCGAAGCGTTTAACAGACCGCATGCCCGCTGGGATGCGCGAGCATGACGGATATGGCGACTGTTGGCGGTCCGCCGATGAAATCCAAATTCATCAACGGTAGGACGGGGGATTGGGAGGTCGTGATCGGCATGGAGGTCCATGCCCAGGTGACCTCACAATCCAAGCTCTTTTCCGGCGCCTCGACCGCATTTGGCGGCGAGCCCAATTCACACGTCTCCCTCGTCGACGCGGCCATGCCCGGCATGCTGCCGGTCATCAATGAGGAGTGCATCAAGCAGGCGGTACGCACTGGCCTCGGACTCAAGGCGCGGATCAACTTGAAATCGGTGTTCGACCGCAAGAACTATTTTTATCCCGACCTCCCGCAGGGTTATCAGATCAGCCAGTACAAATCGCCGCTCGTCGGCGAAGGCGAGGTGCTCGTCGATCTGTCGGACGGTGAAACCGTGAGGGTCGGCATCGAGCGGCTGCATCTCGAACAAGACGCCGGCAAATCGCTGCACGACCGTCACACCAGCATGTCGCTCGTCGACCTCAACCGGGCAGGCGTGGCACTGATGGAAATCGTGTCGCAGCCGGATATGCGCTCGTCCGAAGACGCCAAGGCCTACATGGCGAAGCTGCGCGCCATCCTGCGCTACCTCGGCACCTGCGATGGCGACATGGAGAAGGGTAATCTTCGCGCGGACGTCAACGTGTCAGTGCGCAAGCCCGGTGCGCCGCTGGCCACCCGCTGCGAGATCAAGAACCTCAATTCCATCCGTTTCGTCGGGCAAGCGATCGAGAGCGAGGCGCGGCGTCAGATCGACATTCTTGAAGACGGCGGCGAGATCGAGCAGGAGACGCGCTTGTTTGATCCGGCCAAAGGCGAAACCCGCTCCATGCGCAACAAAGAGGAGGCGCACGATTACCGTTATTTTCCCGATCCCGATCTTTTGCCGCTCGAATTGACGGCCGACTATGTCGAGGACTTAAAGGCGCATCTTCCGGAATTGCCGGACGAGAAACAGGCACGCTTCAAGCGTGATTATGGGCTCTCCGGGTACGATGCCGGCGTTCTCGTTGCCGAGCGGGAGACGGCCGATTTCTTCGAAGACGTCGCAAAGGGCCGCGACGCGAAGGCCGCCGCCAATTGGGTCATCAACGAGCTCGCGGGTCGGCTCAACAAAGAGGGGAGGGACATCGCAGCCTCGCCGGTGTCAGCCTCGCAGCTCGGCGCAATCCTCGACCTGATCTCGGCCGGCACCATCTCCGGCAAGATCGCCAAGGATTTGTTCGAGATCTGTTGGCGCGAAGGTGGCGACCCGCGGGCGATCGTGGAGGCGCGCGGTATGACGCAAGTGACCGACGTCGCTGCGATCGAGCCGGTCATCGACGAGATCATCGCCAAGAACCCCGACAAGCTGCAGCAAGCAAAAGCGAAGCCCGCCCTGATCGGTTGGTTCGTCGGTCAGGTGATGAAAGCGTCCGGCGGCAAGGCGAACCCGAAGGCGGTGAACGAGTTGCTCAAAACGAAGCTCGGCCTCTGAAGAGCGACGAGCGCACCGCAGGCCACGCGACACGGACGACACATGATCTTGGTGTTTGTCTGTCCGCGCTCGTCCGCTCCTTGTCGCTCTTGGCGAATCACTTCGCCGGCCGATTCGCTCGATTCGTGCCGGATCGGGCGGTTGGGAGCACCTTGGTGGACCTTTCGACAGAAGATTTTTTGCACAAGTTGTTCAGTATGCTTAACGCCGGGTTGCGAGGGCGTTTTTGAACACACGCGTGTTCCGTGCTTGCTGCATTCGATGCAATCGCGCGAAAATCACCACACCACGAAAACCCTTGTATTATCGACATTTTCGAGCGGTCGAAAAAATATCGCACGTAGCGCTGCGCCGTTGCGCCATGTACGAAGTGATGCGCGCGTCCGGCGTCGCTCAAGGCGCAACATGTAGCGTGGATACGCGCTCGGGCGCGCTGCACCGCGCAAAAACACTGGTTTTTTTATCACGCTGTAGTAATCCCATTGCAGTGGTCGCGATCCCCGCGGGCACTTGGACGATATCGCCACTCACTCAGGCTAGGAGGGCAGCATGGCGAAGAAACGAAGGAAGACGGCGAAGGCAGCGAAGAAGGGCGCCAAGAAGACCAGGCGCCGGAAGAAGAAGTAAGCGCGCGCCGCGCATCAGTCTTCGACTTCGAACGACGTCGATGACTGCGTCAAACGGGCCGGCGCGAGTCGAAACGCGGTGAGCGCATCGCATTTCGATTTTGCCGGCCCAGTCGACGCCCCGAGGGCGTCGGCGAGACAGGGGCTCGAGCTTCTTCGCTTCCGTTCATCGGAGACGGTGAAGAAGAGGTGAGGGGGATCTCCCCCACCTCGCCAGGGGCAGAACTCTGCTGCTGGACTCGTAGCCCCGGCTCTCGCCGACGCCCTCGGTATGTTCGAGCGGAGCGGCCGGTGCGGCCTCGCTCGCGCGAGGCTGGCTCCAGGCGGATAGCGATCTTGCGGCGGCGGACGTAAACGGCGCCTGTATGTTCCGCTGAGAGAGCCGCATGGCCCGCACCGCTGCGAAATCGAGCCGCAACAGGCCTGCGCGAAAAGCGCAATCTCCCTCGACGCGAGGCGATGGCGGCAAGAAACCGATCGACCTCTATTACTGGCCGACGCCGAACGGCTGGAAGATTACGATCATGCTAGAGGAGTGCGCGCTTCCTTACGCGACGATCCCGGTCAATATCTCCAAGGGCGATCAGTTCAAGCCGCAGTTCCTGGCAATCTCTCCCAACAACCGCATACCGGCGATCGTCGACCACGACGGACCAGGCGGCAAGCCGATCGCGATCTTCGAGTCCGGCGCGATCCTTCAATATCTCGGGCGCAAGACCGGAAAATTCTATCCGCAGGACGAGCATGGTCGCGTCGAAGTCGACCAGTGGCTGTTCTGGCAGATGGCCAATCTCGGCCCCAAGGCCGGTGAGGCCAACCACTTCCGCCATTATGCGGCGGAGAGGCTGCCCTACGCCGTCGAGCGCTTCAGCAACGAGATGAACCGCCTTTACGGCGTGATCGACAAGCGGCTCGAGGACCGCGAGTTCCTCGCTCGCGCCTACTCGATCGCCGATATCGCCTGCATCGGTTGGGCGAGCCGCGCGGAGCGCCACGGCCACGACCTGAGCCGATTTCCAAACGTCCGGCGCTGGCTCAAAACCGTGCTGGCGCGTCCGGCAGTCAAACGAGGTCTGTCGGTGAAGGTCGAAGCGGCCTTTCATGTTGACATGACGGATCCGCAGGTGCGCGCGGTTCTGTTCAATCAGCGCGCGCGCTAGTCTTCCTCCCGCGAGCACAGCGGATCGAGCGCGCGTGTCCGAGCGGGTTTGGCCCGATGCGGCGCGGATGCGAAGTGCTTGACCGGTCCCGAGGTGGCCGATAGGCAAATTCGTGCCGGAGACGTGGCCGAGTGGCTGAAGGCGGCGGTTTGCTAAACCGTTATACGGTCTAAAGCCGTATCGAGGGTTCGAATCCCTCCGTCTCCGCCAGTTTTCGTCTGCTCAGCTCGATCTTTTGCCATGACGGCATGAGCCGCGCAGAGCGGTGCCCTAGAGTGCGAAGGGGCGGACATTCGTCCGCCCCTTCGCATTGCTAATCCGCAGCGAAAATTACCACTCGTCGGTCCGGTACCACTCCTGCAGAGGGTAGCCGTTGTAATAGCCGTTTTGCTGATAGTCCTGCTGCGGCGCCGATTGGCCGCGCTGCGCCAGAGCGGGCGAAACCGCAGCCATCGCAAGGATGACGGTAGCAACTAGCGTCTTCATGATTTTCTCCTACCGGATCATTTCATCGCCTTACGCGGGCGATATTTGTGAGTCGCGCCTCGATGTGCAACGCACAATATTTTGAACCTCGCGTGAGAGTTCCTTACGGAAAAGTAAGAAGTTGCCGCGTGTTAGTAGATTTATGCCGAATTAATGCAATGCAAAATTCATGACCGGGATGAGCCCGCGCGAGCGCGCCGCGGCGGGTAAATTCGCCGCAACTTCACTGCAGCTGGACGGACCTAGCCGCTCCCGAAACGAGTGGCGATTGCGTCGAGCGGCGGGCGCGGCCTGTCCTCAGGCGGGGCGCTCGGCCGGCCGATATGCACGAATCCGGCGATACGCTCATGGTCATTGAGCCCGAGCGTGCCGAGCACGCCTCGGTCATAGGCGTACCATTCGGTGATCCAGCTCGCAGCATAGCCGAGCGCGTGGGCGGCGAGCACGAGGCTCATGGCCGCGGCGCCCGCCGAGAGCACCTGCTCCCACTCCGGAATCTTCACGTGCGGAGCGGCACGGCTCACCACCGCGATCACGAGGGGCGCGCGTGCCAATCGGGTGCGTTCCGCTTCAATGTGCTCCGCCTTCGCCTGGGGATATTTGGCGCAGAACGCGGCGGCGATGGTATCGCCGGCGGCCAATCTGGCCTCGCCCTCGAATATGATGAACCGCCAGGGCACCAGTTTGCCGTGATCGGGCACGCGCGATGCAATCGTGAGTAACGTCTCGATCTCGGCCTTGGAGGGACCGGGGCCGGCGAGTTCGACCGGCTTGATGGAGCGGCGCGTTTTGAGGAGTTCGAGAGCGTCAGCCATGGCTTGATCCGCGCACAGGCGGGGGAAGATTCGCGGCCCTGAAACGGCCGCAACCTGCGCGGCCGGCGGGCCGCGGCTGCGCCTAGCACAAGGGCCGCAATGATGCCAAACCCCCTGCCATTGGCTTGAATTTGCCGCTATTGCGGCCGAAAACCGCGGTCCATGGGCATCGGGGGGACGAGGACCCGTAGGGGGGGCCAACTCGTTGTGGCCACCGGCATATGGCTCGCGGTGCTGTCCGCGGCGGCCGGCGCGCAATTCTTCAGTGGCTCCGATAGTTCATTCGCGCCTCGCCCGCCGCTGGACGTCCCATCGGCTGCGCCGGGCCCGGCGCAAAGCCTCATTCCTCCGAGCGGCAATCTGGCGCCGACTGCAGCGGCCAAAGGACCGATGCTGCAATCGCTGCCGGGCACGACGAACGCTGCTGTACAGGCTCATGCCGCACCCGGGGCGCTCGCCGCGCCGTCCCTCCCGGCGGGACATGGCGCGCTCACGGTCAGTGCGCGGTTCGGCCGCGATCTGCCGACGATCAATAGCGGATTGCATTGGCGCGTCTATCGCACCGAAGAGAACGGCCTTCCGCGGCCTGTGAAAGAGGACAAGGGACCGGCGCCGACCTTCGTCTTGGCGCCCGGCGCTTACGTTGTCAGCGCCGGGTTCGGGCTAGCCAGTGTGACCAAGGCTGTGCAGGTGCGCGCCGAGACGATGAAGGACGTGTTCGAAATTCCCGCCGGCGGACTGCGCATCGAAGGCCGGGTCGGCGCTGCACGCATCCCGCAGGGGCAGATTTCGTTCGACCTTTACAAGGGCAGCCAGTTCGAGCCGGGTGATAAGCGTCCGATTGCGACCGCGATCATGACCGGCGACATCGTGTTACTGCCGGAGGGGGCTTACCACATCGTCTCGAACTACGGCGATGCCAATGCGACGGTGCGCTCCGACATCCGCGTCGAGGTTGGCAAGTTGACTGACGCCACGATCAGCCATCGCGCCGCGATCATCACGCTTAAGCTCGTGAACGAGCGTGGCGGGGAAGCGCGCGCCGACACCCAATGGTCGGTGCTCACGCCCGGCGGCGACGTGATCAAGGAATCGATCGGCGCCTTTCCGCGCGTGATCCTGGCGGAGGGGGAGTATCGCGCTATCGCGCGTAACGACAACAAGACCTACGAGGGCGAGTTCCGGGTCGTCAACGGCGTCGACCGTGAGGTCGAGATCATCGCTCGTTGAGGGCTGTGGATTTTTCCAAAGCGCAGGCGCCGACGTCGCAACCTGCCGTTCGCGCCGTACGACAGGCGGGCCGTAAGTTGCGCGACACCAGGCGAAGATCCATGCGGTGGCTGCGCCGGATGACCGTTGCCGTGCTGATAGTTGGGATTCCTGCAGCCAACGCGGCGCCACCCGTCCCGCCAGGCGATCAGCCTGGCCGCGAGCGTTACCGCTTCACGCCATCGCCGCTCGAGCGTTTCATGCAACCGGCTCCGCCAGAGCGGCCGCTGTCGCGTTGGGACTGTGGCCGTCACAGCGCCTCGCGATGGCAGCAGCGATCCCGGCGCGCTCGGAATTGTTGAAATCGGTCACGCACTGACAAGCGGGGCGCGTCACGCCGTCTGCTTCATCCTTCGTATATCCGGTGGCACCGCCTCCTCGACGAGGCTGCGCAGCGCCGCGTCGAGCCCCACCACGCTCTGGCCCTCCTTGCCGAGGCGGCGGATCGAGACCGTGCGGTCAGCTGCCTCCTTGCGGCCCACCACCAGCAGCGCCGGGACCTTGGCAAGCGAGTGCTCACGCACCTTGTAATTGATCTTCTCATTGCGCAGGTCGCCCTCCACGCGCAGTCCCAGCTGGCGTGCCGCGGCAATGAAGTCGCGCGCGTAAGCATCGGCATCATCGGTGATGGTTGCGACAATTGCCTGCAGCGGCGACAACCAGAGCGGCAGGTGGCCGCCGTGGTGCTCGATGAGGATGCCGATGAAGCGCTCGAGCGAGCCGAACATGGCCCGGTGGAGCATCACCGGCGTCACCTTGTTCGAGTGCTCGTCGATATAGAACGCCCCCAGGCGGCCCGGCATGTTGAGATCGACTTGCACGGTGCCGCACTGCCAATCGCGGCCGATGGCGTCACGCAATACATATTCGAGCTTGGGCCCATAAAAGGCGCCTTCGCCCTTGTTGAGCGTCCAAGGCCGGCCGGAAGTCTTCAGCGCCTGCATGAGTGCGGCCTCGGATCGGTCCCACACGGCGTCCTCGCCGATGCGTTTGTCGGGGCGATCGGAGAATTTGATCGTGACGTCGGCAAAGCCGAAGTCTTCGTAGATCGAGAGGATCAGGTCGTTCATGGCAAGTGCTTCGGCGGCAATCTGTCCTTCCGTGATGAAAACATGCGCATCGTCCTGCGTGAACGCGCGCACGCGCATCAACCCAAGCAGTGCGCCGGAGGGTTCGAAACGGTGCACCTTGCCGAACTCGGCGAGCTTGAAGGGCAGATCGCGGTAGGACTTCAGGCCGTTTTTGAAGATTTGAACGTGACCCGGGCAGTTCATCGGCTTGACGACGAAGGTGCGCTCGTCGTCTTCGCGCGGCTGGGTCAGGAACATGTTTTCGCGGAAGGTCGCCATGTGGCCGGAGGCGACCCACAGCGAGGAATCCATGAGCTGGGGCGAGTTTACCTCGACATAGCCGGCAGCGGCCTGGCGGCGGCGGATATAGCCTTCGAGGATCTGATAGAGCATCCAACCCTTCGGATGCCAGAAGACCGAGCCCGGCGCCTCTTCCTGGAAGTGAAACAAATCCATCTCGCGGCCAAGCCGGCGATGATCGCGCTTTTCCGCCTCTTCGATCTGCTTGAGGTAGGCGTGGAGCTCCTCTTGCTTGGCGAAGGCGGTGCCGTAGATGCGGCTGAGCATTTCGCGGTTGGAATCCCCGCGCCAATAGGCGCCCGCGACCTTCATCAGCTTGAAAGCATTGCCGACCCTGCCGGTCGAGGTCATGTGCGGCCCGCGGCACAGGTCGAACCAGTCGCCCTGTTTGTAGATCTTGATCTCCTGATCTTCGGGGATGGCGTCGATGAGCTCCACCTTGAACAGCTCACCCTTGTCCCGGAACACACGTTTCGCCTGTTCGCGGGGCCAAATATCTTTTGTGAAAGGTTTGTCGCGGGCGATGATTTCGCGCATCTTCTTTTCGATGGCTTCGAAATCCTCGGGCGTGAACGGCTGGTTGCGGAAGAAGTCGTAGTAGAAGCCATTCTCGATGACGGGGCCGATGGCGACCTGGGTCCCGGGCCACAGCGTCTGCACGGCTTCGGCAAGGACGTGCGCGGCGTCGTGCCGGATGAGCTCCAGCGCGCGCGGATCTTCGCGGCTGAGAAACTCGATTTTTGCGTCGTGCTCGACCGGATCGTTCAAATCCGCGAGCACGCCGTCGAGCGCCATGGCGACCGTGCGTTTGGCGAGCGACGGCGAGATTTCCTTGGCAATATCGAGACCGGCTGACCCCTTCGGATACTCTCGACGCGCGCCATCGGGGAAGGTCAGCGCGACCATCGTCTGCTCCTGTTGCTCACTCGCTGCCTACGAATGCAGGTAAGCGTGGCGGGACGGTTTCCGCGTCGGTCCGGGCGACGCTGCCGCGCGCGGGAGACGGCAAAGCAAAATGACGATTATACGATGCGTATAAGCCGCGCAACGCAGCGAACTGCTTGGCAAGGAAAGAGAGTGCCCGGTCTCAGCCGGGCGGCTGCGCAAGCGCGGGGCCGGGGTTGGTGCCGCGCCAGCGGCCGTAGCGCCAGGGTAGGTACCATCGCGCGCCATCCGGCAGCGAGGGCGGAACGAAATCGAGCCCGGAGGTCCCAAACGGATGACAGCGTGAAAGCCGCGCTAGCGCCATCCACCCGCCCGCCCACAAGCCGAAGCGCCCGATCGCCTCGTCGGCGTAATTGGAGCAAGTTGGCAGATGCCGGCAGTCGAACCCGGTCAGCGCGGAAACGGAATGGCGGTAAACTTTGATCAGTCCGCGCGCGAAAAAGCCCGGGCCAGCGCCAAAATGGCCCAGAAAGACACTTAGCCGGCCTCGTGGGCTCATTGGAGTTCCATGAACGAGCCCCGCGCCCCTATCTTTGTACCCCCAAAACATGGTGAGAGTCGCATGGGAGGTCATGCGGTCTGGGGATACCTCGGGGCGCTGTGGAGCGCGTTTTCGGACTGGACCCGAATCTCCGTCGCCTCTAAAACAGACCGGTCAACGCAGGGCACTAGGTGCCTTCGACCGACGCCAGCCAAGAAGCGTCGCGCGAAGCGCCATTCATGAGGGTCAGCATGCGCCGATTCTTTTGGAGCGCATTCGCGCTTGCCTGTGGCATCGTCCAGGCATTCTCCGCACCACCCACACCTCAGGACGACAGCGGAAGCGGTCCGATGCGCTTCGAATGGCGGCGTGAGGGACCTGCCCAGGCATGCGGAGCCAGCTGCCGTGTTTGGATTTCTGCGGTTGGCTACATCACCGCCGACACCCCACGCGACTTCGAGGCTTTCGCCAAGGACCCCCATGTGCGCGGAGCAGTGCTGGTGCTGGATTCCGACGGCGGTTCGGTGTTGGGCACGCTCGCGCTCGGCCGCGCCATTCGAAATCTCGGGATGGTGACCACCATCGGCAAGACGACGCCACTGCCGCCAGCCGGCAACGGCGAGCGTCGCGCGATGCTGTCGCCCGACGGCAACTGTGAATCGATGTGCGCCTTCCTGTTGCTCGCCGGCGCGCGCCGCTACGTCCCGCCGCAGGCGCACGTGCTCGTTCATCAAATCTGGCTCGGCAAGAAGCGCAAACAGGCGCTCGAGTCGAATTATTCGGCCGAGGAGCTCAACATCGTGCAGCGCGACATCGGGCGACTCGTGCAGTACACGATTGAGATGGGCGGCAGCGGCGAGTTGCTGGAAACGGCGTTGCGGATCCCCCCGTGGGAGCCGTTGTATCGGCTGTCCGCCGACGAACTCCGCCGCATGAAGCTCACGACCGCCGACGCGCTCTTCGAGTCCCCGGTGGCGGGGCCGCCACCGCCAAAATCGACCACGTCCTTGGCAACCGTCGGCCAGCCCGCCGCGCCGCGGGAGTAACAAGGCTTTATTCTGCCGCCATCGCGGCCTTGCGCTTGGCTTCGATCTGATCGATCGCCGAGGTCACGGCGTCGAACGTCAGCATCGTCGAAGCATGGCGTGCTTTGTAGTCGCGTACGGGCTCGAGTACGGCAATATCGGCCCACTTGCCGTCCGGTGGGGCACCGTTTTCCTTCAGCATGCGGCGCACCGTTTCGCGAAGGTCACGCAATTCGCGAGCTTTCGCTCCAATCACGTTGCGCGCCATGATGGACGACGAGGCCTGTCCCAGCGCGCAAGCCTTCACCTGATGCGAGAAGTCGGTGACGGTATCGCCGTCCATTTTCAGGTCGACGGTGACGGTCGAGCCGCAGAGCTTGGAATGGGCAGTGGCGGTCGCATCGGGGCTAGCGAGGCGGCCCAGCCGGGGAATGTTGCCGGCCAATTCGAGAATTCGGCTGTTATAGACCTCGTTCAACATGGGCGTCGACAAACGGTTAATTGCGCGCCTACTGGCAAGGAATATATAGGGAGCGGCCCGTCGGCGCGAGAAGCGTACCTGCGAAACGCCGACAAAGGTTTGCAGGCCCAAGCCATGTAAAAAGGGAATGCGGCGTCCGGTTGGCGCGCATGGGTCGAATCCTTCCGTGCGCGATATGACTGATGTGGCGTTCCGGGTGACGCCCCGGCCTGAGGCCGGTCGAATGGAGAGAGCGCGATGGATGCCGTGATCAAGCCTTGGCCCAAATCCTCCCCGGCCGAGGACGCGACTTTGTCGGATCACGTGCGTGCGGCCCCCGCTCCCGTTGTGCCCAAGGCATCGCGCGAGCAAGCGCTCGCGGCGGTGCGCACGTTGATTGCCTATGCCGGAGATAATCCCGACCGCGAGGGGTTGCGCGATACGCCCAAGCGCGTCATCGACGCCTACGAGGAACTTTACAGCGGCTATCGCGAATGCCCGGTCGATGTGCTGGAACGCACTTTCAGCGAGATCGGCAGGTACGACGACTTCGTGCTTGTGCGCGACATCGCCTTCAACTCGCATTGCGAGCACCACATGATGCCGTTCACGGGCAAGGCTCACATCGCCTACAAGCCGGTAGACCGGGTGGTGGGTCTTTCCAAGCTCGCGCGCTTTGTCGACGTCTATGCGCGTCGGCTGCAGACGCAGGAACACATGACTTCGCAGATCGCGATCGCTATCGAGGAGATCCTGAAACCGCGCGGCATCGCGGTGATGATCGAGGCCGAGCACATGTGCATAGCGCTGCGGGGTGTGGAAAAGCCGGGCTCCTCTACGATTACGACCCAGTTTACCGGCAGTTTCCGCGACAGTCCCGACGATCAGGTCCGCTTTATTACAATGGTGCGCGGCGCCGATCGGTGAACGGTCTGGACGGCCTCTAGCACGATTGCCGCAGGTTACGCCGGCCGCCCGGGCGGGCGCGCGTCCCCGCGAAAGCTCGATACAATAGTGCGCTCGCGCCCTATGAAGATGAGCGATCGCCGGCGCTGCGGACGACAACGACTGGGATTTCAGACGAGGGTTTCTTGTCCGACCAACGTTCACCTTTCGCCGAGCGCGGCTCGATCGATGCGGTCGAGGAAGGCCGCGCCTTCGCTCCGAAATTCGATGCCGACGGGCTCGTCGTCTGCGTCGCCACCGATGCGCACTCGGGCGACGTGCTGATGGTCGCCCACATGAACGCAGAGGCGCTGCAGCAGACCATCGCGACCGGCGAGGCCTGGTACTTCAGCCGCTCGCGGGGAGCGCTGTGGCGTAAAGGGGAAGCCTCCGGCCACCGGCAGCACGTCATCGAAATGCGGATCGACTGCGATCAGGATGCGGTGTGGATCCGCGTCGAGCAAGAGGGCCCCGGCGCCTGCCACACCGGCCGGCGCTCGTGTTTCTATCGCGCGGTGCCGCTGGGCAGGCGCGGTGCGGTGAGTCTCGAATTTCGCGACGCCGAGCGGACATTTGATCCGAACGCGGTGTACGGAAAAACGGAATAGCGGCGCAAAGCGCCTCCGCGCCGTGGCGGTGTGCGACGCCCTCGACCTCAGGCAAGCCCCGCGGCCGTTGCGCGCGCGAGCAATTGACGTGCGCGCTCCAGGTGTGGTCGGTCGTACATCACTCCGTCGATGCCAACCGTGCCTCTGTCCGGATTGGCTTCGAACGCCGCGATCACCGTCCGGGCCTCGGCAAGCGCGGCCGCCGATGGCGTGAATACCTCGTTGATGATTGGCACCTGCGCCGGATGGATTGCCATTTTGCCGGTGAAGCCATCGCGCCGCGCCTCCTCACTTTCCTGGCGCAGCGCTGCGGCATTGCGGAAATCGACGGCGACAGTGTCGATAGCCTGCACCCGCGCCGCCGCCGCGCCGGCAAGACAGAGCGCGCGGGCCAACCGATAGGGATCGAGAAAACGGCCCTCGCCGTCGCGGTTTGTCTCGGCGCCGAGCTCAGCGGACAGATCCTCGGCGCCCCAAGTTAGTCCCTCGAGCCGCGCGCTCGCCCCGCCATAAGTACCGGCGAGGAACAACGCCGTCGCAGTTTCGGTCGCGATCGCGACGATCCTGATCGACCCGTCAGGCAGGCCCGCGATCGCCTCACGCGCCGAAAGCTTTGCGTCCGCGCGAACGACGTCGGGGCCGCCTTGCGCTTTGGGCAGCATGATCGCGTCAGGACGCGCTGGCACCACCGCGTCCAGGTCGGCGTCTGCAAGTCCCGTCGCAAATCCGTTGATCCGAACCAACAGGCGAGGGCGCTGCGCCACTTTGCCTGCTTCGCCGATGAAAGCCGCGGCGCGCATTCGCGCCTGCGCTTTGCCTTGGGCGGAAATGGAATCTTCGAGGTCGAGGATCAGTGCGTCGGCGCTGCAGGCCATCGCCTTATCGAGCTTTTTTGCATCGTCTGCCGGGACAAAAAGCAACGAGCGCATCAGCGCGGCCGCATGCGCATGAATACCTGGCGGCGACATTCCGCCACGAGCTTATTGTCCTGGTTGTAGGCGCGGTGATGGAACTCGACGATGCCGGCCCCCGGACGCGACGTCGATTCGCGCTTGCTGATGACTTCGGTGGTGACATGCACGGTATCGCCCTCGAAAAGCGGGTGAGGAAATTTCACCTCGGTCATGCCGAGATTGGCGATGGTCGTGCCGACAGTGAGGTCGTTGACCATGATGCCGATCATCAGGCCGAGGGTGAACAGCGAATTCATCAGCGGCTGACCCCACTCCGTCTCCTGCTCGCAGAAATGGCGATCGATGTGCAGCGGCTGCGGGTTAAGGGTCATGTTGGAAAACAACATGTTGTCCATCTGCGTGACCGTGCGCGTGAGCGGATGCTCGTAAAGGTGGCCGACCACGAAGTCGTCGAAATAGATGCCGCCGCGTTTGTGGCGGCGCAGTTGCGTGTCTTGCGTCATGCCTTCCTCCCGTTCAGGCCGGTCGACCTCTTCTCGGCACGATGACCGGCACCGCCGTCAGCCAGCATCGGCTTTTGCGAAGATGCGGTCGCCCTGCAGGTCGATGATCTGCTTCGCTTTCGAGATCGCAAACGCAATCGCATCTTCCCGCCCCTGGTGCGTATCGGCGCGGATGAATCGGTGTTCCTTCACACCTTCCGGAGTGTCTTTCTCGATGATCCCGGCAGTCTGATAGACGCCGTTGTTCCGATAAGGGGTCGCGCGGATTCTGTAGCCCTTGTATTCCACAGCCGGCGCCGGCGCTTCCTCGCCCCCACCAAAGGCCCGCCCGGCGAGGCGGCTCCATGCCGCTTTGAGCTTCGAAAACATGAATCGTACCGATACCATCCACGCGCGGGATCACCGATCGATTATCGCGCGCCTGCGCCCGCATGTCGATCGCTCTCTGCGCTCTGCCTCCTCGGCGCACGCGAACTGAACCTTTGGCACGGTTGAGCTGAGTGCTGCCGCAAGGCGGCGGGCGCATGCCCGCTCAGTAACCGAACTGCTCGCGCAGTATCCGCTCGTCGAGGCTGTGACCCGGATCGAACAGCATCTGCATGGAGATGCTGTGGTCCATGTGAATGTCGACCGAACAGACCGAGCGAACCTCGTCATGGTCGGCGACGGCGGCGACCGGACGTTTCTCCGGCTCGAGCACCTCGACACGCACGCGCGCGCTGTCGGGCAGGAGCGCGCCGCGCCAGCGCCGCGGCCGAAACGGACTGATCGGGGTGAGCGCCATCAGCGGCGCGCTGATCGGAATGATCGGACCTTGAGCGGAGAGATTGTACGCGGTCGAGCCGGCCGGCGTGGCCACCAGCACGCCGTCAGCCACGAGCTCCCTGAGCCGCTCTTCGCCATCGACCAGGATGCGCAGCCGCGCCGCCTGGTAGGTCTGGCGATAGAGGAAGACGTCATTGAATGCATGAAACTCCACCGTATCGCCCTCGTTGTCGTGGGCGCACATGAGCAGTGGATGGATGACGGTGACGTGGGCCTTGGCGAGACGCGCCGGTAGCTGATCGGGGTGATACTCGTTCAAGAGAAATCCGACGGTGCCGCGGTGCATGCCGTAGATCGGCTTGCCCGTCGCCATGAACCGGTGCAGGGTCTGAAGCATAAGCCCGTCGCCGCCGAGTGCGACGATGACGTCGGCGGCCTCGGGCTGCGCGTTGCCGTAACGGGCAGTGAGCCGTTCGAATGCCTCACGCGCCTCAGCAATCGGGCTGGCGACGAACGCTATCCGCTCGTAGCTCGGGGTCGCGGGGCTCATCGCAGGCCTCTTCGTGGAGAAATGTGGACGCCTCGGTGTTGAGGCACGCGGCGGGCGCGGCGCCCGCAGCCGTAAGGTGGAGATATGGAGCGCGCGGTCTTCGTCTATACGACCTATCCATCCGTTGTCGAGGCGGAGCGGGCCGGACGCGCGCTGGTCGAGCAGCGCCTGTGCGCCTGCGTCAACATCTTACCGGGAATGATCTCACACTATTGGTGGCAAGGTGCCATCGAGCGCGGTGAGGAGGTGGTAATGATCGTCAAGACCCGTAGCTCGCTCGCCGAACGCGTCAGCACCGCAATCAAGGAAATGCACGCCTACACCACGCCGGCAATCCTGGTGATCCCGATCGAGAGCGTCGACCGCGGTTATCTCGACTGGCTCATGGCCGAGACCTCGCCCGCGACGAAAGCCTGAATTGCTGGCAAAGGCTGTTCAGCGAGACGGCGCACCGTCTCATTCCGCCTTGATGTTGTGCTCGCGCGCCACGGGACCCCATGTCTGCATCTGTCCACGGAGGAAGCTGCGAAGCTCCTGGGGTCCGCTGAGGGTGAGCGATATCTGTTGAGTCTGCGTGAGCTGCGCGGCGATGCGCTCTTCACGTACGCAAGCCGCAAAGTCGCTGCCAAACCGATTAACCGCAGTCTCCGCCGTGCGGACCGGCGCAAACACGCCCCACCAAGCATACGCCTCGAAACCGGGAAAACCGCTCTCGCCGATAGTCGGCACGGCGCCAAGGGTCGGCGTGCGCGTTTTGCCGGTTTGAGCGACGGCCCGAAGAGTGCCGGCCTGGATTTGCGGAATGGAAAGCGCGGTGCTGCCGATGACGAGATCGACGTGCCCCGCGATGGCGTCATTCATAGCCGGAGCGCCGCCACGATAAGGCACGTGCACCAGGCGAATGCCGGCACGCGTCGAGAGCTGTGCCATGGCAAGGTGCCCCACGCTGCCACTGCCGACCGATGCATAGCTGATCGTGTCGGGCTTGGCCTTGGCGGAGGCGATCACGTCGCTCAGGGTCTTGAAGGGTTTTTGGGTTTGCGTCGATAGCACATATGGAGCGATGCCGATGAGTAGTACCGGATCGAGGTCTTTCTCGGTGTCATAGGGCAAATCGGACAACACGAACGGATTGGCTGCATGGTTGTCGAATACCATGAGCCAATTGCTTCCGTCCGGCGCCGACCTAACGACGGCCGCAGTGGCGACGCTTCCTGACGCTCCCGACCGGTTCTCGACGATGATCGTGGTTGCGAGCCGCTCCTGCAGGCATGGCTGGATGAGCCGCGCGATGACATCGGTGGATCCGCCCGGCGGATAGGCAACGATCAGCTTGATGGGGCCGGCGGGCCACCCGGTTTGGGCCTGCGCGTCGCCCGTGGCCAGCATCGCGGCCACGGCGCCAACCAATGTCAAATATCTGGTCACCCTAAGCACGCTGCTCCTCCCCGCTCGATTTGACGGCGTGATTAAGATGCGCCGCCGCGAGGGTAGATGAAAATGTACATCGGCTCTACGCCCCGGTAGGGTTCCCTCCCAGAAGATCACCCTGTGCGACATGCATCCTAGATGAAGCCTGCGCCTTACGGTCCGTTTCCCTATTCGCCCATCATCCGCCGTCCGCGCCTGACCTGGCCAGGTGATGCCCATGTCGCGCTTTGGGTCATCCCCAATATCGAGTTCTTCTCGCTCATGGAGAAAGTGCCCGCCGGCTCCGGCGGCCCTGGCACTCCGGTGCCCGACATCCCGTCATGGTCGGCGCGCGACTACGGCAACCGGATAGGAGTATTCCGCCTCATGCAAGCGCTCGATCGCCACGGCATTCGCGCCACCGTGGCCCTCAACAGCGATGTGTGCGTCCAGCACCCCGAGATCATCGAGGAGGGTCGCAAGCTCGGCTGGGAGTGGATGGGTCATTGCGAGAGCAACACGCGCCGCCTCAACGAAGCGCAGCCGGGTGAGGAGAAGGCAATCATTAGCCGGGCGCTGGCGACTATCGCGCAAACCACCGGTGCACGCCCAGTGGGCTGGCTAGGCTCCGGCCTGCAGGAGACCTGGAACACGCTCGACCTCTTGGCGGCGGAGGGTTGCGAGTATGTCTGCGATTGGACCAACGACGATCAGCCGTATGTCATGCGGCTCGACGGCGGCGGCAGGCTGATCTCGGTGCCCTACAGCCACGAGATCAACGACAAGCCGGTATTCGAACGGTTCCACAGAACCGCAGATGAATTCCGCGAGATGATTTGCCGGCAATTCGACGTGCTCTATCGCGAGGGCGCGCAATCGGGTCGCGTCATGGCAATCGCGCTACACCCTTATCTGACCGGCGTACCGTATCGCATCGACGCCCTCGACGCGGCGCTCGGCTACATCTGCAATCACGCAAGGGTATGGAAAGCGACGGGTGCCGAGATCGCGCGACACTATCGCGCGCAGATCGCCAAGCAATAACGGAGTACACAATGGTCATGGGTCGATGGTCGCGAAAGGCGCTTGCAGCGCTGGCGGGCGCCGCGATGGCGCTGACTGCGCAGGCGAAGGCAGAAACGGTGACCGTCGGTCTGGTCGGCGCGGTCTCCTCGACGCATTGGCCGATTTATATCGGTCTTGCCAAGGGATATTTCGCCGCCGAGTCGTTGACGCCCGATCTGGTATTCATCCAGTCGAGCGCCGCGCTGGTCCAACAGCTCACCGCCGGCTCGATCGATTTGGCCTTGTCGACGGGGCTTGCCGATCCGATACGCGCTATCGACAAGGGTTCGCCCATCGGCATTGTGCGGATCGAAATGCAGGCTCCGCCTTATGCGCTGCTCGCCAAGCCTTCCATCAAGCGCTGGCCCGAGCTCAAGGGCAAGACGATTTCCATCGGCGGCCCGAAAGATATCACGCGGATTTATCTGGAGCGGATGGCGGTTCCAAACGGATTGAAAGCCGGCGATTACGATACCGTCTTTGCCGGCGCGACCTCGGCCCGATTCTCGGCGCTGCAAGCGGGTGCGGTGGATGCGGCGATCCTGCTGCCGCCTTTCAATTTCTATGCCGAGTCGGCAGGGTTCACCAATCTCGGCCTGACTATCGATTATGCCAAAGAGCTTCCGTTTACCGGCACCGTGGTCGGCCGCGCATGGGCGTCGGCGCGCAAGGCGACTCTCGACAAGGTGCTCTTGGTCAACAGCAAAAGCATGGCCTGGTTTTCCGATCCCGCAAATCGCGCCGAGGCCATCAGAATCATGGTCGAGGCAAGCAAGCTCAAGGAGGAGGATGTCGCGAAATCCTACGACTTCCTGCACAAGAACGAATTCTTTGAAAACACCGGCAGGATCTCGAAAACGAGGATGGGCGCGCTGCTCAACGCGCTCAAAAGCCTCGGCGATATCGAGGGGCCGACAAATATTGAGCGCTTTGTACTTCCGGGTGTCGCTCAGCTGACAGATTGATCCGGGGTAAGCCGCATCGAGGGATGGGTCGTGCAGCGCGCAGCGGAACCGCGCCTCGGGCCGACAAACCGATTGCCGCGCGTCTATGTTGCCGGCGCCATTTCCGTGCTTTGCGGACTGGTGCTCTGGGAGCTCGCGAGCCGGCTTGTCGTCGCCAACGCGCTGTTTCTTGCCGCGCCCTCGCAGATCTTCGCGGCGATCGTAACGCTCGCCGAGAGCGGAGAACTGTGGCGGCACATGTCGATCAGCGCGATCGAGTTCGCGCTCGGCTATGCGATCGCGAGCTTATTGGGCGTGGCGATCGGCTTTGCCATGGCCGAAAGCCCCACGATGAAGCGTGTGCTGCAGCCGTGGATCTCGGGCCTCTACGCAACGCCGACGATCGCGCTCGCCCCGTTGTTCATACTTTGGCTCGGGATCGGCATCTGGTCGAAGGTGCTGGTGGTCATTTTTCTGGTCCTGTTTCCAGTCACCATCAATACCGAGGCCGGCCTGCGCACGACGAGCGAGCGGCTGATCGAGATGCTGCGCTCGTTTGGCGCCAGCCCGCGCCAGATCTTCTTCAAGGTGTCGCTGCCCTCAGCCGTGCCGTTCATCCTCGCAGGGCTCAAGCTTGGCATCGGACGCGGACTGATCGGGGTCGTAGTCGCGGAGCTGTTCGGCTCACGCGCCGGGCTCGGGCGATTGATCGCCCAATCGGCGGATGCCTTCAACATGCCGGACCTGTTTGCCGGCGTGATCGTGCTCGCAGCCGCCGGAATCACACTGACCGCGGGTTTCGGCTGGCTCGAAAACAGGCTCGTGCCCTGGACCAAGGATTAGAGCCGCGTGGCGCAAAAGCTGCAGATCTCGCATCTCGGCAAGTCGTTCGGCGAATTGCGAGCGCTGCAAGACATCAATCTGGCCGTCGAACGCGGCGAGTTCATTGCCGTCGTCGGGCCCTCCGGCTGTGGCAAGACCACTTTTCTGAGGATCGTCGCCGGGCTCGAACCGGCAAGCGCCGGTGAGGTCACGCTCGACGGGCGCGCGATCCGCGGGCCGGGCGGCGACCGTGGTTTCGTGTTCCAGGCCGACAACCTCTTGCCTTGGCGCACGGTGTTCGCAAACGCGATCATCGGGCGGGAGGTGGCGGGCCGGGTCGGCCTGGCCGAACGGCAGCGCACCCTGGAGCTCTTGAAGCTCGTCGGCCTTGAGGGATTTGAAAATTACCATCCGCGCCAGCTGTCGGGCGGCATGCGCCAGCGGGTCAATCTCGCGCGGGCGCTGGCGATCGACCCGCAAATCCTGCTGATGGACGAGCCGTTCTCCTCGCTCGACGCGCAGACCCGCGAGATCATGCAGACGGAGCTCATGCGCATCTGGGAAGCTGGCCGCAAGACGGTCTTGTTCGTGACCCATCAGATCGACGAGGCGGTATTTCTGGCCGACCGTGTACTCGTCTTTGCGCGCCGGCCCGGTCGGCTGCGGGAAAGCGTCGCCGTCGAGTTGTCGCGGCCGCGCACGCTAGCCATTAAACGCACGGCCGAATTCATACATTACGTGGATCATATTTGGCGGCTGATCGAGGATGACGTGCGTGCCAGCGTGATCGAGGAGAAGGTGTGACGTTTCGTCGGCCGGCCAATGGCGCTCCTCCCGCGGTGTCGTGTTGCATGGAAGGCGCTGGCGTGCTTCACGCAACGCAAGGCTGGAGACAATTTTGGGGGCACACGCGTAAGAAGGCGCAGATGACAGAAAACCACATCACCCGACGGAATATTTCAATGATGTTCGCCGCGGCCGCGGCCGACGGAATGTTGCCGATATGGGCGCACGCCCAGCAGAATTATCCCAGCCGCCCGGTTCGCTTCGTCCTGCCGTTTGCCGCGGCGGGGGTGGCCGACATCACCGCTCGCGTGGCGGCGGAGAAGCTTGGCGATAAGCTCGGACAGCGGTTCGTTGTGGAAAATCAACCGGGACCAGGCGGCATTGCGGCGGCGCGCGCGGTGCTCTCGCAGGCATCCGACGGTTACACGATCGGTCTCGTCACGAACGGCACATCGATCAGCGCGGCAATCTACAAGGCGCTTCCGTTCGATCCTGTGAAGGACTTCGCCACAATCTCGACCATCGGCGCGTTCGATCTCGTCTTCGCTACCGGCGCGGATTCCGAATTCAAGGCACTCCAAGACTTCATCAAGGCTTCGCGCGTGCAACCGGGCAAGCTCAATGTCGGCACCATCAATGTTGGAGGCACGCAGAACCTTGCGGCCGAGCTGCTCAAGGCCTCCGCGGGACTCAACTTCCAGATCGTTCCCTACCGCGGCACACCCGATGTCATCGTCGCTCTCATGCGCAACGACGTGCAGCTCATGGTCGATTTCTATGCCCCAATGAAATCCACCCTGCTGGACAATAAAATTCGCGCGGTCGCCACGACCGGCAAGGAGCGCTCTCCGTTCTTCACCGACATGCCCACGGTCGCGGAAGCCGGCGTGCCGGGCTATGAGGTGGTGTCTTGGAATGGCGTGTTTGCTCCGCGCGGCACGCCGACGGAGATCATCGATCTTTTGAATAGAGCCATCCGCGAGATGGTGGCCAATCCGGAAGTGAAGCAGCGCTACGCCGAGCTGGGCATCGAAGCCAAGGCCAGCACGCCCGAGGAATTGAAGGCTCGCCTCACCGCAGATATCGGCAAATGGGCCGCCGTGATCGAGCGTGCCGGAATTCCGAAGCAGTAGGATCCCTCCTCCTGCGAGATGCGCGCAGGGTGGTCGACTTTGCGCGGCCGCCGCGGCACGCGCGCTGCTTCAAGTTGAGAAGGAGAGAGAGAGAGCCAGCCCGCCACTCACGATGCTGCCTATGTGAGCGCCTTCACATTCCGGGCCACTCGCGACAGTTACTCTCGCTGCGGTGGCATCCACAGATGGAGGCTGGCGGTGACCCCCCTAAGCAAGCGATTGCTCGAGCGCGCCAATGCGCTGGTCTTGGGCCTCCTATGGAGCGCACTTGCGGTCTGTGTAATCGACGCCTGGTGATCTAGGCGCGGCGGCCTGCCCGCCGCGTTCGGCGGGTCCAATCGTGCGAATCGTTCGGCGGGGACGGCTCATCGGTTTTCGGCCACGAGCGGCGCGTTTTTTTCGAGGCGGCGCAGCACCTCGTCACGAGGCGCATCGGGCACCTCGAGGAGCACGCGCGTGATTCCCGCCTCTCGATACGGCGCGAGGGCTGCCGTGTCGGCCGGGGCATTGAAGACCGTAATCGACAGCGACTTGGGGTCGCGTCCGGCCGCGACAGCTGCTTGGCACAGCCGCGCCGCCGCGCTCTTAGGTTCCCAATCCCCGCGGGGGCGCGGGAACCAGCCGTCGCAGAATTCGACAACTCGGCGGACCGTATGCTCGCTCTCTCCGCCGAGGAGGACGGGCGGATGCGGCTTCTGCTTGGGCTTGGGGTAAAGCCAGACCGGATCGAAATTGACGAACTGGCCGTGAAATTCGGCTTGCTCTTGCGTCCAAAGCGCCTTCATGGCCAGGACACGTTCACGCAGCAGCTTGAAACGCGTCTCGTAGCGGGCGCCGTGATTCTCCATTTCTTCGACGTTCCAGCCTCCGCCGATGGCGAAAATGAAGCGACCACCCGACAGCTGGTCGAGGCTCGCCACTGACTTGGCGGTGATGATGGGATCGCGCTGGGGCAGGAGCGCAATGCCGGTGCCGAGCTTGAGCTTGCGCGTTGCCGCCGCCGCGAATGACAGGGCTACGAATGGATCGTGGGTATGCGAATAGCGCTTCGGCAGTTCGCCGCCGCCCGCGAACGGGGTACGACGGCTCACCGGGATGTGCGTGTGTTCGCATACGAAGAGGGACTCGAAGCCGCGCGCCTCGAGCTCGCGCGCCAATTCGTCGATCGCAATGCCGTAATCCGTCGGAAAATAGAACGCACCAATCAGCATGGCGGTCCGCCTGCGACGCACCGCGTCGCAGATGGCGCCGCGGACGCGAACCTATAACACGCCTTCGCATCGCCTGTCGTGCGTCGGAAACCTCACGCGCCGCTGAGGGCAACCGTTGTCCAACGGCGATCGCAGCTGAACCGGAAAAAGCCTCAGCGCGCCCGCTTAACTTAGCTTGTCACGTCGGCAATCAGGTTTCCCCAGCTTGTCGTCCGCTCAATCCGCACTGCGATGACCGGATAGGTGGCTATCTCCATTGCACGAAGTTGCGGGTAACGCGAACGCAGCAGCGCCTGCGCGTCCTGGTGTTCTGGCCCTTCGTTCAGGATTTCGGCGTGCCCGCGCAGCATGACCCAACCGAGCCGCGCCCAGTCGTCCTCGTAGCGATCGACGATGACCGCGACTGCCGGGTTCTCGGTGATGTTTCTCAGCCGTTTGAGCGCCGTGACCGGTCCTCGCTTCGGTTTTTCGTCGATGGCCACGTAAAGCGAACTGCCCGCGAGCGCAAAGCAGACCGGTACGACGTGAGGAAGTGCGCGCCTGTCCGCGGTGGCGAGATGGGCAACCCGTTGCTGGACCAGAAATCGGCGTTCGGCCTCCGACAGCATGAACGGCCTCAGGGCTTAGCCCTTCCGAGGAGCGGCGAAGAGTGTGTCGCGAGAGGTGAACCGCCTCCTCGCGCCGGCGGGCCGGGTCACATCTGGCAACTCCCCAAAGCGGCGCGCGAAGAGCCATTGGTGCCGGGTGAGAGATTTGAACTCCCGACCAACGGTTTACAAAACCGCTGCTCTACC
>DATFQX010000300.1:0-9969 GCA_035263865.1 Xanthobacteraceae bacterium | reverse complement strand
TGAGGCCTCGGTTCGCGGACTCCATCAGGGCCAGCAGTCCATCCGGACTGCGTGAACAGGCCGGACACATGACTGCAAGCGACTTCTGTGCGGCACGTTACATTTTCTCTTGCCAGGCGGGGGCCATCCACACATGAACCGCCGCGCATTCATCTCGGTCCTCGCCGCTGCCGCAACGTGGCCGCTTGCGGCATGGGTGCAGCAAAGCGACCGCGTGCGGCGGGTCGGATTGCTGCAGGGACTGCCGGCAGACGATCCGGAATGGCAGCGCCGCTTCGGCGCGTTCAAACAGGGGCTGCAGGAGCTGGGCTGGAGCGAGGGGCAAAACATCACATTCGAAGCGCGCTTCGCCGACGGCCAACCCGAGCGGCTGGCTTCGCTTGCCGCCGACCTTGTTCGCGCAAATGTCGACGTGATCGTCACGAATGCGGCGCAGCCGATCGAGGCTGCCCGCAAAGCAACCAGCACCATTCCCATCGTCATGGCATCGGTCGGCAATGCGCTGGCGGGCGGCTACATCGCCAGCCTGGCGCGGCCGGGCGGAAACGTCACCGGACTGACGCTCGTGGCAACCGAACAGAGCGCAAAGCGGCTGCAGCTCCTCAAAGAAATGGTGCCGAACCTCGTTCGCGTGGCGGTGGTTTGGAACGGCAACGCGTCCGGCCATCTCCTCCAACTGCGGGAGATGGAGCTGGTGGGGCCGGGGTTGGGACTGACGTTGCAGTCGCTGCCGCTGCGCAGTGGCGACGACCTCGACGCGGCCTTGCCGGCCGCCGCGCGGGCAAACGCGCAGGCGTTCTTCACCATGGATGATCCGCTCGTTCTATCGCAGCGTGCGCGCATCGCGGAATTTGCGCTGCGACAGAGTCTGCCCGTGATGGGCGAGTTCAGGTCCGTTCCCGAGGCCGGTGGGCTGGCGAGCTATGGCCCAAACCAGCTCGACCTGTGGCGCCGTGCCGCGCTCTACGTCGACAAGATCTTCCGAGGCGCCAAGCCCGTCGACCTGCCGGTCGAGCAGCCCACCAAATTCGAGCTGATAATCAATCTAAAGACCGCGGCGGCGCTCGGCCTCACCCTTGCGCCCGGCGTGCTCGCCATTGCGGACGAGGTGATCGAATGAGTTTTGCCGACTGAGAAAGTGCCCGCGGGAATGAGGTCTTAAACCAATAATTAACCGTAAATGCCTGATTAATATTGCGCTTTGTAGGTTGCGGAGTGTTGCGATAGCTCCCAGGCGCGAGGCAGGAACTTTGCAAAAAATCACAGAATTGTCGGGAACCCCAAATTCCCTTGCGGATTAAGGAATGGATGCACCAGCCGGGGGGCGGTATGCCGACAGCCCAAGACTACCAGCACCGCGCCGCCGAATGCCTGCGTTTGGCGCGCGGCACCCGCAATCCGACCAACAAGGCGCTTTTCCTCGAGATGGCGCTGACCTGGGTGAAGCTCAGCCGCGCTGAGAGCTGGGCCGCCGTGGCTCAAGGAGGATCGCCATGATCCATCCTTTGATCGCGGGCGGCTGCTTCGATCCCGAGGCGACCAAAATCATGGGCGAGGTGTTCGACGAGATGATCACCTCGCTCGACCGGTTCGGCCGGCCGCGCATCATTCAAGAGGCGGTCGCGCGGCACATCATCGACGCGATGCGCGACGGCGAGCGCCACCCCGACGTCGTCTATCAGCGGGTGCTCGCGGCCATGGCGTTGAAGCTTGGCGTCGCCGGAGAGAGCCACGAGGGCGCCAGCCGCGTCTCGTGAAAAATTAAGCGAACTGAAATCAGCGCGAGCGGCGAACTCGGTCCTACCCTCCCCCTTGTGGGGAGGGTGGCGAGCGAAGCGAGCCGGGTGGGGGTCGTTGTCGTGAGGCACGCCCTCGCGTCACAACAACGACCCCCACCCAACCCCTCCCCACAAGGGGAGGGGAGCAGACCGAGCGCGCGGCGTGATCGTGCAAATCAAACTTTGACCTTCCTCCCGGGGACCCGACCCACCGCTCTAACAGCGCGGATTCAGAACAATTCAGATCTGGGTCGGGGACTTGACCGCGGTTTCGTGGCACCCTGACACTGCCGAAGACCGCCGGAGCCATATTGCGCCGGCGACCCTCGGCAGGCGCATGGCGGGAGGAGGGACATGCTCGAGCTTGCGCGGCGCGAGGTCCTCACGCTTCTCGCCGGCGTAGTCGCTTGGCCGCGGTCAGCGGACGCGCAGCAGATGCCGCTGATCGGCTTTCTGCACCCTTCCTCACCCGATTCTTACCGGCTGCGTGCATTCCGCCAGGGCTTGAAAGACGCAGGCGTCGTCGAGGGCGAGAACGCGGCGATCGAATACCGCTGGGCCGACAACCAAATCGATCGGCTGCCGGCGCTGGCGGCGGAATTGGTGCAGCGGCGTGTCGCCGTGATCGCGACTGGAGGCGCGCCTGCCGTACTCGCGGCGAAGGCGGCAACGACGGCGATTCCGGTCATCTTCGTTCTGGGGGAAGACCCCGTCAGGCTTGGTCTTGTCGGCAGCCTGGCCCGGCCGGGCGGCAACCTCACGGGCATCAATTTTTTCGCGGCCGAGTTGGCGGCAAAGCGGCTGGAGCTTTTGCGCGAAGTGGTGCCGGCCGCCGTTCGTATTGCCGTTTTCATTAACCCCACGAATCCTACGACCGAGGCCGGGTTGCGAGACCTGGAGCAGGCCGCTCGCGGCATAGGGCTGCAGATTCAGGTCTTCAACGTGAGCTCCGTCCACGACATCGACACGGCGTTCGCGACGCTTGCAATCGAGAAAGCAGACGCCCTGTTCGTCGCCAACGATCCGATGTTCATCGACCGGCGTGTGCAATTAGCGCAATGGGCGGCTCACCGCTCGCTGCCGACAATCCATCAAGATCGCCTGTTCGCGGAAGCCGGTGGGCTGATGAGCTACGGGGCGAGCGTAGGGGATGCCTGGCGGCAGGTCGGCGTCTACACGGGTCGCATTCTCAAGGGCGCGAAGGCCGCGGATTTGCCGGTCGTACAGTCGACCAAATTCGAGCTGGTCATCAATGCCTCGACCGCGAGAATGCTCGGACTCACCGTGCCGGAAAAGCTCCTCGCGACCGCCGACGAGGTGATCGAATGAGCAGGCCTCCGACATCGTCATTGCCGGGCTTGACACCGCAAGTCGGGTTTACCCGACTTGCGGCACTTAATAATGCGGAAGTCGGGCAAGCCCGAGTTCCGGTGCAATCCATCCTTCTTCGCAAGAAGATGGATGCGCGGGTCAAGCCCGCGCATGACAGCTCAGCAACGGGCGCCGTACTTATCGGTCGCCGCACTTTCATCGCGGTGCTCGGCGCCGTCGCTTGGCCGCTTGCGGCGCGCGCGCAGCAGCCGAAAATGTTGCGGCTCGGCTTTGTCGGCATTCAGTCCCGCGACTCGCCCTTCTACAGAAATTTTCTCAGGCGGATGGCCCAGCTCGGCTACCAGGAGGGCCGCAATTTCGTATTCGATTACATCCAAACGCCGAATGTCGACGGCTACGAAAAAAACTATCTCGCACTCGCCGCGCGCAAGATCGACGTCTTCCTGGCAGTGGGCAACGAGCAGGCGCTGCGCGCCGCGCTCGCGGCGGCGGAAGGCCGGCCCATCGCATTCCTGGCGGTCGATTTCGACCCGCAAACGAAAGGATATGTGAAAAGCCTCTCGCGTCCCGGCGGCAACATCAGCGGCATTTTCGTGCGCCAAGTCGAACTCGCCGCCAAGCGCGTCGAAATCGCGCGCGAGGCCCTTCCAGGTGCAAGCGTACTCGGCATCGCTCTCGACGCGACCTCGCGCGAACAAGCCGATGCGGCGGCCGATGCGGCGCGCAAGCTGGGGCTCGAGCCACGCATGATCGAGCTCAAGCCGGAACAGGGCTATGCCGGCGCATTCGCCGTCATGGACGAGGGACAGCCGCTCATCGTCCCGGCAGGCCCCATTTTTCTGCGCGACCGCACAGCCATTGCGCAGGTGTTGCTCGGTCGCCGCATTCCGTCGGTCGCCGCATTCCGGGAAAACATGGAGGCCGGCGCGCTGGTCAGCTACGGCTACGACCTCATGGGCCTGTTCTACGACATCGCGAGCTACGTGCATCAGATTGCGCGCGGCGCAAAGCCCGCCGACATGCCGATCGAGCAATCGCCGCGCTTTTACATGGCGGTCAATCTCAAGACCGCGGCGTCGCTGGGCGTTTCGCTGTCGGATGTGTTCATCGCGCGCGCCAACGAGGTGATGGAATGAGGCGGCGCTTCGCCCTCATGCTGAGGAGCGTCGCAGCGCTTGCGCTGCGACGCGTCTCGAAGCATGAGGGCGCCCGAGGCATTTCCGGGCCGACCTCCTCCTTCGAGACGCGCGCACGCAAGAGCGTGCGCGCTCCTCAGGACGAGGTCGGGATGAAGGCCGCGCCCTGTGGCGCTTGCGAGGCGATTGAATGAACCGCCGCGATTTCATCACTCTCCTCACCGCCGCCGCAGCCGCGTGGCCGCGCGCGGCGCGCGCGCAGCAGGGCGAGGGGATGCGGCGCATCGGCGTGCTGATGGGCTTGCCCGAGCACGATCCGGAAACCAAGGCGCGCCTGTTGAAACTTCGACAGCAGCTCGAGCGGCTCGGATGGTCGGAGGGCCGTAACGTCCGCATCGATGCTCGTTTTGCGCCCGCTGGTGCGCAGGCGCAGGTGCTCGCGAAAGAGCTGGTCGACCTGCAGCCCGACGTGCTGCTCGCACATTCCGCTCAGATTACGGGCGCATTGCACCGGCAAACCCGTACGGTCCCGATCGTATTCGTCAACGTGTCTGACCCGATTGGCGCGGGGTTCGTTGACACTTTGGCGCGCCCAGGCGGCAATCTCACCGGTCTGCTGCACTACGAGGCGGGCATCTGCGGCAAGTGGCTAGCATTGCTCAAAGAGATCGCACCGCGGCTTGCGCGCGCTGCGCTGGTGGCCGACCCAAAGAGCCCAGTCTATGACTACTTCCTGCGCTCGGCAAACGCCGCGGCGCCGTCGCTTGCCATCGAGGTTGTGCCCGCTCCCGTCGAGAACGCGGCTGACATCGAGCGCTTTTTCGGCAGCTTCACGGGCGCGTCGGATGGCGGTCTGCTCCTGCCACCGGATGTCACCACCATCACCCATCGCGATCTTATCGTCCCACTCGCGGCTAAACATCGCCTGCCTGCGGTTTACTCGTTCCGTCTCTTTGTAGTCGCCGGCGGTCTCATGTCCTACGGGACTGACCAGATCGAGATGTTTGGGCAGACCGCTTCTTACATTGACCGCATCCTACGCGGCGCGAAACCCGCCGACCTTCCGGTGCAGGCGCCGACCAGGTACGAAACGGTGCTTAACCTCAAAACCGCGAAAGCGCTCGGGCTGACCGTTCCGCCGGGCCTGCTCGTGGCCGCCGACGAGGTGATCGAGTGATGAGGCGCAATTCGGAAATCCGCTCGTCCCCGCGAAAGCGGGGACCCAGAGCTACGAACCGTGGCCCCTGGATTCCCGCTTGCGCGGGAATGAACGGGATGAACCGCCGGGACGTCATCACGCTCATCGGCGCCACCGCTGCGACGTGGCCGCTTACCGCCCGCGCTCAGCAGGGCGGCATGCCCACGATCGGCCTGTTGTGGCCGGCCGACGCGCCGCCTGTATTCCCCCGGATGGAATCGTTTCGGCAGGGATTGCGCGCATCGGGTTTGGTCGAAGGCCAGAACGTCGCGATCGAGCTGCGCTATGGGCAACGAGGTCCGCAACAGCTTCCCGAGCTCGCCGCCGAACTGGTGCGGTTGAAAGTGGATGCCATTTTCACCGGCGGAGATTTGGCGGCCCGCGTCGCCCAGCAGGCGACAGGAACGATACCGATAGTCACGATCAGCGACGACATCATTGGCGCAGGACTCATCCCTAGTCTCTCGCGGCCCGGCGGCAACATCACCGGCGTGACCATTCTCGCCCCGGAACTGAGCGCGAAACGGCTTGAGGTGTTGCGCGACATCATCCCAGGGCTCTCGCGCGTCACTGCGCTGCATGATCCCACGAATGGTACGTCGCAGGTGACCATGGCCGAGGGTGCGGCGAGTGCATTGGACGTGAAGCTGCAGGTGTTGGAGATCAAAAACCGAGAGGACGTCGGTCGAACAATCCGTGCGGCGCGCGATACACAAGCGCAAGCCCTCAACGTGTTCTTTTCACCGCTCCTCTCGTCATTACATCGGGAGATCATCACGTTGGCGGCGGAATACGGTCTTCCGGCAATTTATCAGTGGAAGGAACACGTCGAGGCCGGCGGGCTAATATCATACGGGCCCAATCTTGCTGCGATGTGGCGGCAATCAGCGATCATTATCGGTAAGGTCCTCAAGGGCGCAAAGCCTGCGGACGTACCGGTCGAGCAACCGACCAAGCTCGAGTTGGTGGTGAATTTTAAGACCGCGAAATCTCTCGACCTCACAATCCCGCCATCCGTCCTCTTGCGCGCCGACGAGGTGATCGAATAATGGCCACGCCAGTTGTGCCCAATCAGTTTGCGGTTGGCAAAAATAAAATCATTCACAGGCCGACCACCGCGACGTTTAGTTTCGACACGGGCGACACCACCTTCAAGACCATCGATTGGGGGCGTGCGGATGAGCAACTATCAGCCGGCACAGAATACCGTAGAGACGACATCGTTCGCGTTGCGCAGCAGCTGCTGATGAAGCTGCCAAGGTAAGATGGCGACATGAAGCGCCGCGAATTCATCACGCTGCTCGCTGGGGCGGCTGCATGGCCGCTCGCGGCGCGCGCGCAGCAACGCGAGCGCATGCGGCGCATCGGCGTGCTCATGAACCTGACGGCTGACGATCCCGACTCCCCGGTGCGCCTTGCGGCGTTCCTACAGGGGCTGCAGCAACTGGGTTGGACCGTCGGGCAAAATGTCCAAATCGATTACCGCTGGGGCGCCGGCAGCGCCGACCTGATGCGCAAATACGCAGCGGAATTGGTGACGCTCGCCCCAGACGTCATCCTCGCGCATTCCAGCGCGGCCGTTGCGCCCTTGTTGCAGGAGACCCGCGCTGTTCCCATTGTTTTCGCGGTCGTCGCCGACCCGGTTGGCGCCGGCTATGTCGATAGCCTGGCGCGCCCCGGCGGCAACGCGACCGGCTTTACCAACTTTGAATATTCGTTCGCCGGGAAATGGCTGGAACTGCTCAAAGACATCGCGCCCGCTGTAAGTCGCGCGGCAGTTCTTCGAGAGTCCGCCATTGCCGCCGGACCAGCCCAGTTCGGCGCCATCCGCGCCGCCGCGCAGTCGCTTGGCATGGAGCTGCAACCGGTCGATGTGCGCGATGCGGGCGAGATCGAACGCGCCATCACCGCGTTCGCGCGGGATCGAATGGCGGCCTGATCGTGACGGGAAGTCCGGCGGCGATCGTTCATCGCGGGCTGATCGTTGCGTTGGCAGCGCGGCACCGATTGCCTGCGGTTTATAACACGCGCATTTTCGCGGCCGATGGCGGCCTCCTTTCCTATGGGCCCGATTTCCCCGACCAGTTCCGGCGCGCTGCCGCTTACGTTGATCGCATTCTCAAGGGCGAGAAACCCGCCGAGCTGCCGGTGCAGCAGGCCACCAAGTATGAGCTTGTCATCAATCTCAAAGCCGCGAAGGCGCTGGGCCTCACCGTACCGGAGACGCTGCTCGCCCGCGCCGACGAGGTGATCGAGTGATCAGGCGCCGAAAGGTGGACATCCGTTCGTCCCCGCGAAAGCGGGGACCCAGGGCCACGGTCTGCGTCCCCTGGATTCCCGCTTGCGCGGGAATGAACGGGATAGAGCGCCGCGCGTTCATCTCGCTCCTCGCCGGCGCTGCGGCGTGGCCGCTCGCGGCACGCGCGCAGCAGGCGATGCCGGTGATCGGGTTTCTGAGCACGCGGACCAGCGTCGACTCGGCGCACGTTCTTACCGCCTTCCACCAGGGCCTCAAAGAAGCTGGATTTGTTGATGGTGGGAACCTGGCCATCGAATATCGCTGGGCGGAAGGTCAGTATGATCGCCTGCCGGGACTGGCCGCCGATCTCGTGCGTCGTAAGGTGAGCGCAATCGTGTCGGCTGGCGGCGATCCCGCCGCCCAGGCGGCGAAGACTGCGACCGCAACCATTCCGATTGTCTTTGTGACCGGCGTCGACCCGGTCAAAGTCGGTCTCGTTTCCAGTTTCAACCGGCCGAGCGGCAATCTTACGGGCGTGCACGTATTTCTTATCGGCCTGGGAGCGAAGCGACTGGGACTACTGCATGACGTCCTGCCGAACGCCAAGCTGATCGCTGTGCTCACGAACCCCAATTTGGCTGCTACCGAAATCGAAATAGGCGACGTCGAGAAGGCAGCAGGGTCGATTGGGCTGCAGGTTCATGTCTTGAGAGCAGGCAGCGAGGGCGAGTTAGACGAGGCGTTTACGACAATGGTGCAACGACGGGTGGATGCAGTTCTCGTCGCTGCCGACCCGTTCTTCACCAGCCGGCGCGAGCAAATCGTGGCGTTAGCCGCTCGCTACGCGCTCCCTGCAATCTATGAATTGCGCGAGTACAGCGCGATCGGCGGTTTGATGAGTTACGGCACCAGCCTGACCGATGGATATCGGCAGGTTGGCGCCTACACCGGAAAAATCCTCAAGGGCGCCAAACCCGCCGATCTGCCAATGCTGCAGCCCACGAAGTTGGACCTCGTTATCAATCTCAAGACCGCGAAGACGCTTGGCCTTAATATTCCGCCGGGCGTGCTCGCGATCGCAGACGAGGTGATCGAGTGATCAGGCGCCGAAAGGCGGACATCCGTTCGTCCCCGCGAAAGCGGGGACCCAGGGCCACGGTCTGCGGCCCCTGGATTCCCGCTTGCGCCGGAATGAACGGGATAGGGCGCCGCGCGTTCATCTCGCTCCTCGCCGGTGCCGCCGCGTGGCCGCTCGCCGCGCGCGCCCAGCAACGCACATCCAAGATTCCACGGATCGGCATCATCGACGACGCAGCCATATGGGACCACTTCCGGCAAGGGCTGCGCGAGCTCGGCTATGTCGAAGGTCAGACCGTCGCCTTTGAGTATCGTTCGGCGGAGGGCAAACCCGATCGGCTCGCCGCGGCAGCGAACGAACTAGTGCGCGTTCCGGTCGATGTCATTGTGACCTACGGTACTGCCGCGACCGCCGCAGCCAAGCGAGCGACGACGGCGATTCCCATCGTCATGGTGGCGATCGGCGATCCTGTGCGCTCGGGCCTCGTCGCCAGCCTCGCCCGGCCCGGTGGAAATATCACCGGCAATACCATCCTCGGGCCGGAGATCGCCGCCAAACGGCTGCAGCTTTTCAAAGAGGTCATCCCAAGCATCTCTCGTCTCGCGTTTCTCTGGAATCCAAATAACGCGTCGCACGCCGCCTACCTCGACGAGTGGAAATCTGCGGCACCGGCCTTGGGAGTAAAAATGCTGCTCGTCGCGGTTGGCGGTCCCGACGAGTTCGACAGCGCGTTTAGCGCGATGATGCGGGAGCGGCCCGACGGGTTCACGATGACTGCCGACCCCATGCATCAGCTGCATATCGATCGGATCATCGACTTCCTGGCGAAAAACCGGCTGCCCGCGATGTATCAGGTGCGGGAGAACGTGATCGCCGGAGCCTTCATGTCCTACGGCGCCAGCCTGCCCGACTTGTCTCGGCGCGGAGCCGCCTACGTCCACAGGATTTTGCAAGGGGCTAAGCCGGCGGAACTGCCCGTCGAGCAGCCGGTCAAATTCGACCTGAGCATCAACCTCAAGACCGCGAGGGCGCTCGGCATCGAAGTGCCACCGATGCTGCTGGCGCGCGCCGACGAGGTGATCGAATGAGTGCGCCAGCCGCAAGCTGGTGCGATCCAGCCGGTGGAAGTCCGGCCCAAGTTAAGGAGTAGCGTCCGCTTGGTAGCGAGTGTTGCGTGGCCACTGGCGACAGTGGTTGCGAAGCGTACA